>DBEYYU010000094.1:0-8675 GCA_048184855.1 Collinsella aerofaciens | reverse complement strand
TATCGAGGCGCCATGCCCCGTCCATCAGATTTCGATCTCTTTTGGAAGGATCGCATGGCCGAGGCCGACGCCGTCGGGCTTGACTATGCGATCGAAACGGCATCGGTCACCGATGCCGCGACCTGCCAACTTTTCGACCTCTGGTATACCGGCATGTGTGGCGCTCGCCTGCATGCCAAGTACCTTAAACCCGTCTCGGACGAGCCCGTGCCATTGGTGCTTCAGTTCCATGGGTATCCGGGTGCAAGCCGCAGCTGGTTTGAGCAGGCGTCGTTTGCGGGCATGGGCATGGCACTCATCGCCCTCGACTGCCCCGGCCAAGGAGGTCCCTCCGAGGACATTGGTGGATTTGAGGGCACAACGGTTGCCGGGCATATCGTCGCCGGCATCGACGGCGACCCGGCCAACCTCTACTATGTCCGCTTGCACCAAGATATTCGCATCCTGTGCCGTATTGTTCGCGAGCTCGAGGGCATCGATCTTTCCCGTGTGTTTGTGAACGGCGCGTCGCAGGGTGGTGGTTTGGGCATTGCGACCTGTGCGCTTAACAGCGAGCTTATCAATCGTGCCGCCATCCTCTATCCCTTCCTGTCAGATTTCCGCCTAGTCTGGGATTTGGATGCAGACGACATTGCCTACGAGGGCCTGCGCTATTGGTCTCGCTGGTTTGACGAGGACTCGACTCGTATTGACGAAGCCTATGCCAAGCTGGCGTACTTCGATTCCAAGAACTTTGCCCCTATGGTCAAATGCCCCGTGCTGTTTGGCACCGGCACAGCCGATATCGTCTGCCCGCCAGCGACGCAGTTTGCGGTCTATAACAACCTGACCTGCGAAAAGCGTCATGAGTTCTTTGAAGGCTTTGGCCACGAGGAGATTCAGGATTTTGACGATCTGATCATTCCGTTTTTCTGCAAGGGAGGGGAGGCTCATGTCTAAGTGCGAGAGCAATGTTAATGAGCTGATTGTCCCCGGGCTCGTGGGAATTCCTGGAACGGTTTCGTCAAGGCTCGCAGAATATCGGGACTGGCGCGGTGATGTCCAAGCAGATGTTTCTGATTTAGAGACATGCGCTTCGAATCTTGAGATTCAAGGCCTGGCCATTACGGCGATTGACTTTGTTAACCCCTGCGCCCGTTACTCGGAGGTCTCCTTTGAGCTCGGTGACGATGCGATTCACGCTCGTTTGATCGAGCCTGTCGGTCGTGCCCGAGTGTCTGAGCGCGTGCCGCTGTGCCTGATGTTCCACGATATCGATCGGCCTGTGCGCGGCTGGCATCACATGACGAGATTTGCCGCCATGGGGTATGCCGTCCTCGCGCTGGATGACGATGTTGCTGGTGCGGACGACCTGCAGCGGGGGATTTCTTCGCCCGCTTTTGTCGAGCGCGTCCGTTGGGGTTGCGCGCTGGCGAAGGTGGCGCGCAATCTTGATGGCATGGACCCCGACCGCATCTTTGCATGGGGCGAGGGTCTAGGCGGCGGAGTCGCGCTGGCGGTTTCTGCTCTGGACGAGCGGGGTCTCGCCTGCACGGCGGTTGCCAATCCGCTTCCTGGCGGCCTCGAGGCGCTGTCGTCTCGGGTGCGCGGATCGGTGCTCATGGGCACATCGCTCATGGATACCGTGAGCGATCCCAAGGATCAGTTTGCCGTATTCAACGGTCTTGAGTGTGACCGGAGACATATCATCTATGCCAAATACGCTCACGAGCGCATCAATGCGTTCGAAAACGAAGTCGTCGACTTTTTTAACCAAACGTTCTACTCGTGTTCTTTGGCCTAGACGGCCTGGACACTGCCAACAAGAGTGGGCGGCATAGGGCTGCCCACCAGACAACTAAGGAGATTCTTGTGGCAACTCAGAAATTCACCGGCGTTATCCCTCCCGTCGTTGTTCCCGATACCGAAGACCACCAGCTCGATGTTGCCTCCTTTGAGCGCAGCATCAACCGCATGATCGATGCCGGCGTCGATGGCCTGTTCTTCTTGGGATCCTCGGGCGAGGTCGTCTTCTCCACCGACGAGCGCCGTCGCCAGATTATCGCCGAGGCCGTTCGCATCGTCGACCACCGTGTGCCTGTTCTGGTCGGCATCATCGATACCGAGACCGAGCGCATGATCGAGCACGGCAAGGTCGCCCAGGAGCTGGGCGCCGATGCCCTCGTCGCCACCTGCCCGTTCTATGCCCTGCAGGGCATGACCGAGGTCGAGGAGCACTTCCGCATCCTGCACGAGGAGCTCGACCTGCCCATCTTTGCCTATGACATTCCCGTCTGCGTTCACACCAAGCTTCCCTGGAAGCTCCTTGCCAAGCTCGGCGCCGAGGGCGTTCTGGCCGGCGTCAAGGATTCCTCGGGTGATGACATCTCGTTCCGCTACCTCGTTCAGGAGAACGAGAAGAACGGCCATCCGATGAGCATTCTCACCGGCCACGAGGTTGTTGTCGACGGCGCCTACCTCGGTGGCGCCGACGGTTCCGTCCCGGGTCTCGCCAACGTTGAGCCCGAGGGCTACGTGCGTCAGTGGAAGGCCGCTCAGGCTGGTGACTGGGCTACCGTCAAGGCCGAGCAGGATCGCCTCAATGAGATTTCGCACATCTGGGATGTCACCTCGGGCGTCCAGGGCTATGCCGGTGGCGTCGGCGCCTTCAAGACCGCTATGAACCTCATGGGTATCTTCGACAGCCCGACCATGCCGCGCCCGGTGAAGGCCATGACCGGCGAGAACGTCGAGGCGATTAAGAAGGTCCTCCAGGACAACGGTCTCCTGTAAAGCTTCCCCAGGCACCCGATTTTGGGGCTCAAGTGGTCGGGCGTGACCATTTAGGTCAACGCCCGACCACTTTCACCCCAACCTCGGGCACCTGGGAAACCTTTACTGAGTTGCGGCGATAACACCGCCTTCATTTCCTGAAGTTGTTTTTATCTCCTAAGGAGAGCGACATGGAGAACAAGTACGTCTGCTCTGTCGATATCGGCGGAACTAAGATCGCGACTGCCATCATGGAGTACCCGGCTGACGGCAGCGTGCCCCATCCCGTTTTTGAGGCCGAGGTTCCTACCGAGGCCCAGGAGGGCGGCGAGGCCGTCTTCCAGCGTATCGAGGCGTCCATCAAGGCTGCTCTCGAGGCGAATCCCGATGTCGAGGTCCTTGGCGTCGGTATCGGTGCCGCCGGCGTCGTCGATCCCAAGACGGGCGCCATCGCGTATGCCAATGAGATCATGCCCGGCTGGTCCGGCGTTCAGTTGGGGCCGCGTCTGCGCGAGGACCTCGGTCTTCCCGTTGCCGTCGTAGGCGACGTGCAGGCTCATGCTCTGGGCGAGGCCCACTGGGGCGTCGGCAAGGGCAAGTTCTCCGTCTTGTGTCTTGGCATCGGTACGGGCATCGGCGGCGCATATGTCGAGAACGGCCGCGTGATGCAGGGCTTCCATGGTGCTGCCGGCCATATGGGCCACATCGAGTGCTCGGCTGCCGCCGGCATTCCCTGCGCCTGCGGGCGTTCCGGCCATCTGGAGTCGGTTGCTTCGGGCACTTCCATTGGTCGAATGTACGATGAGCGTTTTGGCCGCGTCGACCCCAGCCGTCCTTCGGTCGGTCGCGATGTGAACGACCTGTGCCGTGCGGGCGACGCAAAGGCGACCGAGGTCATCCATGACGCCGGCTTTGCGCTGGGGGCCAGCTTGGGCTCGCTCGCTAACATCCTGGACCCTGAGGTCATCGTGCTTTCGGGCGGCGTGATTCACCAAGGTCCCGATTGGCGTTCGCAGACGTGGAAGGATTCGGTGCACGAGGGCTATGCCAGCCAGGCGCTCGATCCGCTTCAGAACACACCGATCCTCATCGGTTCTCTGGAGGGCGATGCTCCGCTCATCGGTGCCGCTGAGCATCTTCTTGCCTCGTTGAAGTAAAAGTATCTGCTGTAGGAGCCTCCCGAGACAACAGGCCTCGGGAGGCTGTTCTAAGAAAGGTTGCAGCCTTATGACCGTCGATCCTTTGATTCAATCCCTGAAGGGCAAGCTCGTCGTGAGCGTTCAGGCGTATATGGGCGAGCCGCTTCGTACGCCCGAGACCATGGCGCAAATGTCTCGCGCTTGCGAGCTCGGCGGCGCCGCCGCCATTCGCTGCCAGGGCCTTGCCGACATTGCCGCCATTAAGGGTCGCTGTGAGGTTCCCGTCATCGGCCTGTGGAAGGATGGGCACGAGGGCGTTTACATCACGCCGACGCTGCGTCACGCTCGCGCCTGCGTTGCTGCCGGTGCCGATATCGTGGCGATCGACGCCACCGATCGTCCGCGCCCCGATGGCAAGACGGTCGAGGATACCTTCCGTCCGCTGCACGAGGAGGGCGTGCTCCTGATGGCGGATTGTGCCACCATCGAGGACATTCGTCGTGCTGTCGACATGGGCTTCGACCTGGTGTCCACCACGCTTTCTCATGGTGTTGCCGCTATCGATTGCACCATGGCCGATGGCCCCGACCTGCCGCTCCTGCGTCAGGCGACCGAGGAATTCCCCGGTCTTCCCATCATCTGCGAGGGCCGCGTGCACACGCCCGAGGAGGCCCGCGCCGCGATTGATGCGGGCGCCTGGGCAGTTGTCGTAGGCACTGCCATTACGCACCCCACGAGTATTACGAGTTGGTTCAAAGCTGCGCTTGAGGCGTAAGACGGACCTCGTATCCGCTCAGGGCGGTATACTCATTAAAGGCAATTGACCGCGCGGGATCCGGGTTGCTGGGTCCCGCGCTTGTTTTCAGGAGGCAGCACATGCAAAAGGGAGATGCCATGGATGCGGCGGAGCGCTCGGAGCGCATCCCCGATATCGTCATCATCACCGGAATGTCCGGATCGGGCCGCACACAGGCCATGCACGTGTTCGAGGATATGGGCTATTTTTGCATCGATAACCTGCCTCCGCGTCTCATCGCCCAGCTTGCCGAGCTCGTCGGCATCAATACGGGCGTGGGCAGGCACCTTGCCGTTACCTGCGACCTGCGTAGCCAGGGCTTGTTCGATGAACTGCTCGATGCTGTTGCCGCACTGGAAGAGCGCGAGATGAGCTGCGACATTGTGTTTCTCGAGGCGTCTGACGAGGTGCTGATTCGCCGGTATAGCGAAAACCGTCGTCGCCATCCCATTGCAAAGCCGGGGGAGACCACGGCCGACGCTATTCAGCGTGAACGTCTGCAGCTGCAGGGCGTTCGCGATCGAGCCGATATGATTATCGACACGAGCCGCTTGCGCACTTCTGCCTTGCGCAACAAGCTGCGCATGGCTTTTTCCGAGCTGTCCGACCAGCAGCTTATGGATGTCCACGTGTTCTCGTTTGGCTTTAAGCATGGCATGCCCATCGAGGCGGATATCATGATCGATGTTCGCTTCTTGCCCAATCCTTTCTACGATCCCGAGATGCGCACCATGACCGGTCTCGATAAGAAGGTCTCCGATTTTGTCTTGGACCACCCCAAGACCCAGGAGTTCTGGAAGGCCTGGACCCAGCTGCTCGATACGGTCATGCCGGGTTATATCGCAGAGGGCAAGCCGCAGCTTTCCATTGCTATCGGCTGCACAGGCGGACAGCACCGTAGCGTCGCCATTGCCGAGGCCACGGCCCGCTACCTGGAGGGTGCTCAGTATCATGTGAGCATCTCCCACCGTGACCTGTCGCGTGCCAACACGAAGGCATAGGTTTACATGTCGTTTACCGCTGAGGTGCGTGACGAGCTTGCGCGCTGCGAACCAGAATGTGAATACTGCGACTTGTCGACGCTTGCCGCCCTCACGCGTGTGAGCGGTACGCTCTCGCTTGCCGGCTCTGGGCGGTATCGTTTGACGGTTGCGACTGAGACGGGAGCCGTCGCGCGCACGATGATCACGCTGACGCATCGTATCCTTAAGCTCAAAACGGAGTTCACCGTCCGCAAATCTGTCTTGCATAAGGTTCGAAACTACCTCATCACCTTGCCTGATCAGCCAGACCTGGATAAGGCCTTGGTTCTGCTGGGTATCCTCGACCGTAGGGGAGGACTTGTCGCCGGCGTACCCCGACATATCGTTGCCCGTCCTTGCTGTAGACTTGCCTATATCCGCGGCGCGCTCATCGCGGGCGGCTTCGTGGCCGATCCACGCGGCGATTTTCATTTGGAGATCGCTGTGCAGGGCGAGCAATATGCCAAGGGGCTCTGCGATTTGTTGGAGCAGATTGGGGTCCATGCTCGTGTTAATGCACGGCGGGGGTCATATGCCGTGTACATTAAGAGCGCCGAGGAAATCGAGCATCTATTAAAGCTGATTGGTGCCAAGCGCAGCGTTGCCGAGATTGAGGAGGCGCGCGCGGTCAAGTTGGTTAAGAACGATGTGAACCGTCGCGTGAATGCCGAGCTCGCCAACCAGACCAGAAGCGCCGGTGCTGCCCAACATCAGCTTGCGCTTATCGATGAGCTCGAGCAGCGTGGCCTTCGCGATGCGCTTCCGGATGCCTTGGCGGTCTTTTGCGACCTGCGCGAGCGCTATCCCGATCTTTCGCTGCGTGATTTGGGGGAGATGGCTGACCCTCCCTTGTCGAAGTCAGCCCTCTACCATCGTGTTTTACGGCTTGAAAAGCTCATTGAAGCAAACAGGTAGTTTGAAGTAAGGACTTATATATGGATTTAGCTGCTATTTTAGTCTTTAAAACGTTTTAACGTAAATTTGATTTTCAATTTCGAGCATTCTCGTGAAATTCAAGTCAAAAAAAGGTATATTAGGTGAGTGGTTAGTTTGTGGGCCTCAACGGCGGGCGCTGTAGCTCGCGGGGGCCTTACGAAAGGAGACACAATGGCAGTAAAGGTTGCTATTAACGGCTTCGGTCGCATCGGTCGTCTGGCTTTCCGTCAGATGTTCGGTCATGAGGGCTCCGAGATCGTCGCTATCAACGACCTCACCTCTCCCGATATGCTCGCTTACCTGCTGAAGTACGACTCCACGCAGGGCAACTACGCTCGCGATCACGAGGTCGTTGCTGGCGAGGATTCCATCACCGTTGACGGCAAGGAGATCAAGATCTACAAGGAGGCCGACGCTAACAACCTGCCTTGGGGCGACCTTGACGTCGACGTCGTTCTCGAGTGCACCGGCTTCTACACCAGCAAGGCTAAGGCTCAGGCCCACATCAACGCTGGCGCCAAGAAGGTCGTCATCTCCGCTCCGGCCGGCAGCGATCTGCCCACCATCGTGTACAACGTCAACCATGAGACGCTGACCGCTGAGGACAACATCATCTCCGCTGCTTCCTGCACCACCAACTGCCTCGCCCCGATGGCCAAGGGTCTGAACGACTTCGCTCCCATCGTGTCCGGCATCATGACCACCATCCACGCCTTCACCGGCGACCAGATGCCGCTCGACGGCCCGCAGCGCAAGGGCAACTTCCGTCGCTCCCGCGCCTGCTCCGAGAACATCGTCCCGAACACCACGGGCGCTGCCAAGGCCATCGGCCTGGTTCTCCCCGAGCTCAACGGCAAGCTCATCGGTGCCGCCCAGCGCGTCCCGACGCCGACCGGCTCGCTGACCAACCTCTACGCCGTCGTTGACAAGAAGGTCACCGTCGACGAGGTCAACGCTGCCATGAAGGCCTACGCCGAGACCATCTCCGAGACCTTCGCCTACAACGAGGACCAGATCGTCTCCCGCGACATCGTCGGCGAGACCCACGGCTCCATCTTCGACGCCACTCAGACCATGTGCTCTGACCTCGGCAACGGCCAGACCCTCGTTCAGGTCACCTCTTGGTACGACAACGAGAACTCCTACACCTCTCAGATGGTCCGCACCATCAAGTACTTCGAGAAGTTCGTTGCTTAATTTAGCTTTTAGCGAATAGCTCGTTGAGCGTCTAAAGAAGGGCGCGGCCTTATAGGGCTTACACCCTAGGGTCGCGCCCTTTTTATAAGAAATCGTCTGCCGTAATGGGAGGCAGACACGTACGAAAGGTAGAAGCAAACATGGCCTTTACCAAGAAGACCGTCCGCGACATCGATGTCGACGGCAAGCGCGTTCTCGTCCGCGTTGACTTTAACGTGCCTATCAAGGATGGCGTCGTTGGCGACACCACCCGTATCAAGGCTGCCCTGCCCACCATCAACTATCTCGTTGAGCACAATGCTCGCGTCATCCTCATGAGCCACCTCGGCCGTCCCGATGGCACCGGCTTCCAGCCCGAGCTGTCCCTCGAGCCCGTCGCCAAGAAGCTCGCCGAGCTCTCTGGTCTTGACGTTGCCTTTGTCGCCGACACCTACGGCGAGAAGGCTGCCGAGGCTGTCGCCGCCGTCGAGCCGGGCAAGGTTCTCGTTCTCGAGAACGTCCGCTTCGATAAGCGTGAGAAGAAGAACGATCCCGAGATCGCCAAGAAGCTCGCTTCCTATGGTGACGTCTTCGTTCTCGATGCCTTCGGCACCGCTCACCGCGCCCAGGGTTCCGTCGTGGGCCCCGCCGCTTACCTGCCCGCAGTCGCTGGCTTCCTGCTCGAGAAGGAGGTCGACACGCTGACCGGCATCTTCGCCGAGCCCGAGCGCCCCTTCGTCGCCATCGTCGGCGGTTCCAAGGTTTCCTCCAAGATCGGCGTTCTCGATCACCTCATCGACTCCGCTGACACCCTGATCATCGGTGGCGGTATGGCCTACACCTTCTTCCTGGCTC
>DBEYYU010000093.1:0-23652 GCA_048184855.1 Collinsella aerofaciens | reverse complement strand
AGTGCTCTCCGGCTCGTGCGGAACTCGCGATCGACCTTATATATTTGCCCTCCCCGGGGCTCCCGCACAACGGGACCTCAGTTGGGTTCTATCCCAGTTGCAGTCGCTTCGCTCCTGCACCACTTGGCTGGTGCGGCGGTTTGGCGTTGGAACGGTTCTTTTTCTGATATATGCTTGTTGCGGCTCTTCTTTTGGGGGGGCCGCTTTTTTGTTGCTAGGAGGTTGGCCCGTGGTTGATGGGGAGAATCGTTCTGAGCTGCTTTCCACAGATTGGAACCAGGAGTGGATGCAGATGCAGGCCGCTCGGCATCGGGCTGATGATTCTTTTGAGTGGGATAAGCGGGCTCGGCATTTTCGGCCGTTGGAGACTGCCCCTTATGCTCGGGATTTTATAAAGCTGTTGGCGTTGAAGCCTGGTGAGTCGGTGCTTGATATGGGGTGCGGGGCTGGGTCGATTGCTATTCCGCTTGCGCAAGACGGGCATCCCGTGATTGCCGCTGATTTTTCCCCTGCCATGTTGGGCACGCTTGATGCCGGCATTGAGTATTACGGGCTCGAAGATCTTATTACGCCGCTTGAGCTTGCTTGGGATGATGATTGGGATTTGGTTGGACCGGTCGCGAAAGCGGTAGATGTTGCCTTTGCCAGTCGCTCTGTCACCACGAGCAACCTAAAAGGCGCACTTGTCAAGCTTGACCGTACGGCTCGTCGGCGTTGCGCTGTCACGATGGTCGCCAACTCCAGCCCACGCTATGACCTGCACGTGATGAACGCCATCGGTGCCTCGGTTACCTGCAGTAATGGCTTTGTGTATGCTTTTAATATCCTCATTCAGATGGGTGCGTTGCCGCAGGTTACATACTTTGAATCGCCTCGTCGCGATACTTTCGATAGCCTTGAGGCGGGCGTGGCAGATTTTTCCCGTATGCTCGAGCATGGCAACGAGGATAAGATCGACCGCCTGCGCGACTACATCGCTCAACACATGATTGAGAATCCCCGTGCCGGCGAGCCGGGCTCCAAGGGCGTGCCGCAGGGACGCTACATGCTCGACCACGTCCGCAAGGTCCGTTGGGCGTTTATTGCATGGGAGCCGGTCTCTGCGCCCAGCTCATAGCCTGTTCGCAGCCCGCACTACCCACTCACTCGGCATCCGCATTCTTTTTGAACTGGGCAAACGCGCTCCACACCGCACCGTTCCTGCGCTATCGTGGGACAGCTCACGTAAATTAAGGCCCCGTCGCGGGGCGCCCCATACATAGAAAGCGAGAACCCATGGCACTGACAGGAGCACAGGTCAAGAAGCTTCGCAGCATGGCCCATCACCTCAACCCCGCCATCATCATCGGTAAGTCCGATGTCAACGAGGGCACCGTCGAGCAGACGGTCGCCTACCTGGAGAAGCACGAGCTCGTTAAGTGCTCCGTGCTCGATGGCTCCAGCCTTTCCGCCCGCGAGGCCGCCGAGGAGCTCGCCGAGCGTTGCCACGCCGAGGTCGTCCAGGTCATCGGCCGCAAGTTCTCGCTGTATCGCGAGTCCTCGCGCAAGGACATCGAGAAGATCAAGCTCGTCTAAGAGCCAATGATCCGGCAATCCAACACATAGCAAGCTTACGGGTGCCCAAGTACTTCGGGCGCCCGTTTTTTATCGCTCGACCAGCACGCGATTGAGCCGCCCCTCCACCAAGCGCTCGTATAGACGCCGCGTCTCGGGCTCGGGCACGCCATTGACCTGCTCCCTCAGGTGGTGCATATGCCCGCTGTACAGCTCGACGATATCGCGCCGCCGCCCCGCCGCACTGTAGACGCGCATGGCGCAGCGCACCATATCCTCACGCGCCGTTTCCTGCCGAAGCCCCGACTCCGCCAGCCAAATCGCCGACTGCAGATCGTTTTCTTCTAGAGCGGCATTTGCTCCCTTAATCATGCAATCGATGTACTTTGACTGCATAATGCGTCGCATACGCAAAAAGTAGGTGGGATTACAGCCATTGGGAACATACAGCGGTCCGGCATAAAGTTGCTCAATCTTAAGGCACAACTCGACCAGATGGGGCCCGCGCGCACCCGTGCGATTTCCCAATACCTCGCGGCTTATCTGGTCAAACAGCCGTACATCGGTCTTGACGTAGTCGCCGTTGAGCCCAATGCATTCATTTTGGATGAGCACACACGACTTGCCATCCGGCGTCGGTCCCAAAGCCGACCGCAAGCGCGATATCGTCGAGTACAGATTGTTGCGGGCGCTATTGAACTCGGCATGGGGCCACAGCTCCATGGCCAGCGTCTCACGATCGACGAGCGCATCCATGCCCAGTGCAAGCCGCTCGGCAAGTGTCGCCGCCTTCTTGCGGCGCCACATTTTATCCGTGATGGGAAACCCGTCGCGCTCGGCGCGAAACGCACCAAACATGCGAATCTCGATATGGTCGATGGTATCAACGGCTTCAACCTCGCCGGCCTGGAACAGGTGCTCGCCCTCCCCTTCCAAATCGTCGCGCAGCGAGTACCGCGACAGCTCGCGCACGGGAAGCTTCTTGCGTATCCTGCCCGCCGGCTCGCCCAGACAATGCATGGCAAGGCGCGCAAAGAGACGATACGATGGCTCTAGAATCCCCGCACGATTCATGGACATCCAGGCCGCAAGATCGCTGTCTCGGCCCGCACAGGCCAAATGCAGCGCCACCATCCAGGCTTCTGCGCCACCAACCTGCGTCTGGCTTATATCGAGTAGCTCCGCTTCCTCGCGTACCGAAACCATCGACGTGTTACGCAGATACGCTGCGCGCTCCAGCAGCAATGCGTTATCGCGCATGTACGCAATCGACTCCTCGGCAAGTTTAAGCACTTGGACCGCACGGAACTTTGCATTAACCGGCCGTCCCTCTGCCAGCGACTGCCAACCTTCTAGCAACAGGCCAAACAGCTGAATCTGGTTGTCGCGCATGCGCACAGCAAAACGGTCGAGCTCGTTGAACGCCGCGTCGTCGGTTACCGGCAAGCCGGAAAGGAGCCGCCGTGCCGCCAACACCATGCGCACCCAGATAGCCATCGCCTTAAGCCCGCGTACGTCGAGCGCCTCCCGCACCACCGTTATCTCGTCGTCGCGCTCGTCGGTTCCCGCAAACGACCCGTCAAAGAGCTCCACCAGCATACTATCGGCCCGTATAACAATCCCCGCGATGTCGAGCTCGCAGTCGTAGGCCTTGCTCGTTTTGAGCTGCTGTAGAACGCCGCCGTCATCTCCCCGCTCGGTCAGGCACCGCTTGACCTCGATATGCGCAGACAACATATCGAGTGCGGTATGGGATGTCTCGATTTCTGGCACGGCCAGGTTCGTAGGAAGCCCAAGCCCGTTGTCCCCATAGCAAACAGCCGTCAGCGTCTGGGCCACCCTCCATGAAACAGGGTCTATTTCGCAGGCCGCCCGTTCGCCCCCGCGCTGGATGACCGATGCCATATAGCGAGCGAGCTTTGTATTGGACACGCTGACCGCTGCCAGATATACGCCAAGCGCTTCGGCAGGCGTTGGCTCTGGAGCCGGATCGTCGGCATCGATCGTGCCCAGCGCTGCTCGGCAGATATCGGCCCCGTGCCCCGTCAGAGCCAGATCGACCCCATACTGCCCAGCAAGTTCAAGGACCGCTTCACGGTCCAAAAAGGCGTCCGCCAGGCCCATCGCCGCATCGCATCGGCCCGCCTTAAGCAAAATCCGGGCCGCCCTCGGAACAAGTTCGGGGCGAACCTCGGCCACCAACTTACGCAAGCGCAAGCGTCCGTTATCCTCCGTGCCCAGACACGTAAAACTCCGCTCGGCGGGATCCAAGCCAAAGATCGGGTAGTCGCGTACAAAATAGGACTGGTCGACCATCGACAGCCTCACCCCGCAAGCCTCGAGTTCTGCGATATTGCCCTCGCCCATCAAAACCATGAGACATGCCACGCAAAACAGCGCATTATTGTCGAGCGAAGCCAGATCGGCAAGTGCCGCGCCATATACGTTGACAATCTCGTTTTCGAGCAGACCGGCTACGTCGCCTTGGCCATACAGACCCGTCTGCAATGCCGAAACGAGCTCGGGCACGCCCTGCGTGAGCTGATAGAAGTCGAGCGATGTGCTGATCGAAAACGCCGATGCCCACGCCGAATACTCATAGGCATGCACCTTGAGCATCTGCGCATTGATCTTAACCGAATCGCCCAGCCCATGAATCAGCTGACGATTTGAAGGACGGCAGGAGATAAAGACCCCAACCCCCATAGCGCGCAGGCCGCGAATCTTGTCGATGAGGTCTTCGGTATCGTGCTGATCGAGGTTTGGCACATTATCAATCGCGATAAGGGAGTGCGGTTTGTCTTTGAGTTCTTCGGTAACCACCTCGAGCTGCATAAACACCTCGCGCCCAATGGCGCGATCGGCCTCGATAATCCGCACGGGGCCTCGCGTTGGGTCGCATTTAACCTCATGGGTGTACTGCAGCAGCACCGAGGTCTTCCCAAACCCGTCGGGCGCATAAAGAACCACGATGCCGGCCTTTCGGCCCTTGGCGATAAGCTCATTCATCAAGCGTTCGCGTCGCACCATATAGCCTCCGCCCAGCGGCATCAGCTCGAGGTCGTCTATACCGCTCAAATCGTTTACCATGCCCGCTCCTCAACTCGACCGTATGGACACTGTAGCCGCAAGACCATACAAGCCGCGCTATGAATAGAGCGACCTTGTGTTTTAGGTTGTCTTTTGGTACGCAAGCGGCAAGTTTTTGTACAGCGAGGGCCGATTGTTATTAATCCCCCGACTAATCGGTCTTTAAGCAGGTAAATGAGCTTGTCAGCTTGTCCCATCTAAGCGACAGTGTAACGCAGATGAACAAGGTTCAGCCATGTCATTCAACTCGCCTAGCACCCGCTACCGTCTACGACCTTCTAGTGGCATTTTTGCATAGAATCTGATATGGAATGAATCAAGCTGTTGGACATCCGGTATTCGTCAAGCTTACGGCAAGTTTTTGGTCAAGTGGGCGGAAAGGGATAGCAAAAAGGCCCCCGCAAAGCGGAGGCCTTAGGCAAGGTTATGTCGAGCTGCAGGATTCGCGCTACTCGCAGAGCGAAAGAGCGGCCTCGTCGGCAACGACAACGCAGTTGGTGTGCAGCTGCAGGATCGAAGCCGGGCACTCGGGTGTAACCGGACCATAGCACATGTCATGCACAGCCTGAGCCTTGGCCTCGCCGTTGGCGACGACCAGGATCATGCGGGCATACATGATGGTCTGGGTACCCATGGTGTAGGCCTGCCGGGGAACATCGTCGATACTGTCGAACAGGCGGCTGTTGGCCTGAATGGTGCTCTCGGTGAGGTCGACGCAGTGCGTGCCCTTGGAGAAGTGGTCATCGGGCTCGTTGAAGCCGATGTGGCCGTTGTTGCCAATGCCGAGCAGCTGCAGATCCGGGTAACCGGCGGCGGCGACAATCTTGTCGTACTCAGAGCAGGCAGCGGCGGCGTCGGGGTTGGAGCCATCGGGCACATGCGTGTTGTTCAGGTCGATGTTGATGTGATCGAAGAAGTTCTCGCGCATGAAGTAGTGATAGCTCTGGGGATCGTCGTGCGAAAGGCCGCGATACTCGTCCAGGTTGTAGGTGCTGACCTCGGCAAAGTCGACGTCGCCCTTCTCGTACCAAGCAGCGAGCTGCTTGTAGGCACCAATCGGGGTGGAGCCGGTGGCAAGGCCCAGCACACAGTCGGGCTTGAGGATAACCTGGGCCGAGATGATATTAGCGGCCTTGCGGCTCATATCCTCGTAGTCTTTAGCTTTAATGATCTTCATTACGCGTCCTTTCTCGTACAAGAGAGGCAAGGCTCCCTTACAAGCACTTGCCCGCGGCCCGCGTCGGCCGCAACCAACGTGTGCGGCCACCAGGGCGAGGTCGCGTAATGTATGTGTCTCGTGTCTAACCGCGTCGAGGCCCCTGCCCGTCCACGGTGACCCAAAGCTGTTTAGCCTCGGACAAATCCCATCTTGCCACGGAGGGCGTCCTCTTTCAAGGGCGCCCTCCGTAAACGTGTTTGAATTGTAGGCTAATGGCCACGTGCACTTACTAGCGCTCGCGAGCAACGATGAGTTGGTCCATCTCTTCGACATGCACACCAACGGAGCCCTTGATGCTTGAGAACTCAACGGAGTTGCACACCAAGATGGGAACCGTCACATCGTAGCCCTCGGCAGCAATTGCCTCGCGATCGAACTCAATGAGTACATCGCCCTTATGGACGATGTCACCCACTTGCGCATGTACGGTAAAGTGCTTGCCCTCGAGCTGAACAGTGTCCAAACCAACGTGGATGAGCACGTCCAAGCCATCGACCGTGTTAAGCGCAACGGCGTGTCCCGTGGGAAAAATGGCCTCGACCTTGGCGTCAGCCGGTGCAATCACACGCGTTCCGGTGGGCTGAATCGCCACGCCCTGGCCCAAAAGGCCGGTGGCAAACGTCTGATCGTTTACCTCAGAAAGCGGAATGACGTCGCCCGAGATGGGAGCATCCAGCGTAAGGACTCGACCACGCATACCAAAAGACCTTAGGACTTTAGTGAACATGCTCCCCCTCGGACATACCAATCAATCAAAATAACCTTAACAGTTTACCACTTGGCAACGGTTTTTGACCATTAGGGAAGTTCGCGCTTGACAACCTCGACGATGTCGTCAACAACGCGCTGGGTCAGCTCGTGCGTCTCAGCCTCGGCCATCACACGGACCAGCGGCTCGGTACCGCTCGGGCGCACCAGAATGCGGCCGCGGCCGTCAAGCTCCTTCTCGGCAGCAGCGACGGCATCCCAGATGGGCTGGCAATCGTCCAAGCCGGCCTTGTTGTCGGAATGCACGTTGACGAGCACCTGCGGGTACTTCTTCATGATGCCGGAAAGATCGGTGAGGGTACGACCGGTGCGCTTGAGCACGGCCAGCAGCTGCAGAGCCGTCACCAGGCCATCGCCGGTGGTGTTGTGCTCCAGGAAGATGATGTGGCCGGACTGTTCGCCGCCGATGACGGCGCCGTCCGCGAGCATGCGCTCCAGAACGTAGCGGTCGCCCACGGCGGTCTGGACCATCTCGAAGCCCTGCTCCTTCATAGCGATGGAGAAGCCCAGGTTGCACATGACGGTCGAAACGATCTCGGAGTTAGCGAGCTTGCCGCGAGCGGCGAGGTCAGAACCGCAGATAGCCAGGATGTAGTCACCGTCGATCTCATTGCCCTCGCTGTCCACGAACAGTACGCGGTCGGCGTCGCCGTCGTGGGCCAGACCGATGTCAGCATGGGTGCGCAGCACGAGCTCGCGCAGGGGCTCAAGATGGGTGGAGCCGCACTCGACGTTAATGTCGGTACCGCAGTAATCGGTGTTGATGGCATGGACCGTGGCACCCAGACGCTGAAGTGCGGCGGGCGTAGTCTGGCAGGAAGCACCGTGACCGCAGTCGACGGCAACGACCAGGCCGTCGAGCCTCAGGCCATCAAGCGTATCGATGGCGTGGTCGACATATGCCTTGCGGGCGTCCTTCATCTTGATGATGTGGCCCACGCCGGCACCGGTCGGCAGCGTGTCGGCAGCCATGGCTTCCTCGGACATGACCCAGGCGCTGATCTCTTCCTCGACAGCATCGGGAAGCTTCATGCCCTTGCGGCTAAAGAACTTGATACCGTTGAACTCCGGCGGATTGTGCGAAGCGGAGATGACGATGCCGCCATCGAGCTCGTTTTGAACAGTGAGCAGCGCCACAGCAGGCGTGGGGATGACGCCACAGCAATGCGGACGGCCGCCCTCGGCCATAATGCCGGCGGTCAGAGCGCTCTCGAGCATGGTGCCCGAAAGGCGCGTGTCACGGCCGATGCAGATATCCGGACCAAGGAACTTGGTCGCCGCGCGACCCAGGCGAAACGCGAGGTCGCACGAAAGATCGGCGTTGGCGACGCCACGGACGCCGTCGGTACCGAAGATGTTCTGGGGCATAGGATCGCTCCTTCCCTAGCAGGCGATATGCAACCGCCCACCCTAGTCGAAAAAGAAAAGCGGGACCCGCCGAGGAATCGGCAGGCCCCGCTTGTACATTGTATCTCGAAAGGAGATAAAACCTTAGCGCTTGGAGAACTGGGGAGCGCGGCGGGCCTTCTTGAGGCCGTACTTCTTGCGCTCGACCACGCGAGCATCGCGCGTAAGGAAACCGGCCTTCTTGAGGTCAGCACGGTAGTCGCCAGCGTTCAGAAGAGCGCGAGCGATGCCCAGGCGCAGAGCGCCGGACTGACCGGAGATGCCGCCGCCATCGCACAGAGCGATAACGTCGAACTGACCGGCGGTGTCGGTCACCTTGAAGGGAGCAAGGGCGTTCTCAACGAGCTGATGACGGCCGAAATACTGCTCGGCGTCGCGCTTGTTGATGGTCACCTTGCCGGTGCCGGGGACGAGACGGACGCGGGCGACGGCGTTCTTGCGACGGCCGGTACCCTGGTAGACAACGGTGTTCTCAGCCATCTTTAAGCCTCCAGCTCAATCTTCGTGGGGTTCTGGGCAGCATGCGGATGCTCGGCACCAGCGTAGACCTTAAGCTTGGTCATCTGGGCACGGCCGAGGGTGGTCTTGGGCAGCATACCGCGAACGGCGCGCTCGATGACCTTCTCCGGGTGCTTCTCCATAGCCTGGCGGAAGCTCTCAGCCTTGAGGCCGCCGTTGTAGCCGCTGTGGCGATAATAGGTCTTCGTGTCGGCCTTGTTACCGGTAAGCTGGACCTTATCGGCGTTGATGACGACAACGAAGTCGCCGCAGTCGCTGTTGGGCGTGAACTGGGGCTTGTTCTTACCGCGCAGGATCATTGCGATCTGGGTGGCAAGACGGCCCAGGACAGCACCATCGGCGTCGACGAGAACCCAGTTGCGCTGGACCTCGCCCTGCTTGGCGTAGTGAGTCGATTTCGAAATCACTTAGACTCCTCCATGTACAGTACGTGTTGTTACAGAGATTCACGGGGCTCTGCAAGTAACCCGTCCATATTACCCCGCTCGCCGTACGAGTCAACAGGTATTTTGGCTCCGACCAGAGTTTCTGCACATGTCATCCACGAGCCGTGATTTTCCAGCTCTTTAGCTGTTGTCATTTTTTGAGGGTTCGCCGTCGCTAGCGATCAACGAACTCTTGGATTTCCGCGAGCAGGCGCTTTGCCTCCTGACGGCCCTGGATATACAGGTCCAAAAGCTTTGCCGGATCGTGCTCGACATGGCCGACCTCGACCGGCTTTTGCGGAGCAACGACCAACGCACGGCCCTCGCGCTCATACTTCCACAGGTGCATGCGCTGAATGTTGTAGCGATCGTGGCGCGTCTCGATAGCCTCGAGCAGATAGGGGTAGTCGGCATAGCGGGCGCGCGCGGCAGGCATGAACTCGTAGGGCTTTTTCTCGTACGAGCGGTCCTGCGTGACGATGACGACCGCACGGTCGAAGCCCGCCTCCTCGAGCACATGCTCGATAGGAACCGAATCGGCCACGCCGCCGTCGACGTATTTGTGCCCGTCAATCTCGACCGGCGGCGTCACCAGCGGCAACGAGGTCGATGCGCGCACAGCGTCGAGGTCAAGCACGGCGCTTTTGACCGGGAGGTACGTGGCCGTTCCAAACAGCATGTCCGTCGCGACGGCGTACATCTCGATGGGGCTCGCGTCGAACGTCTCGTTGTCAAAGGGATCCAGGCGGTCCTGGACATCGTTGAAGATAAAGTCGTAGCCGACGATAGAGCCCGTGGACGCAAACGATGCAGCGCCCATGAAGCGGCTGTCGTTGCAGAAAGCCAGGTTGATGCGGTTGGCACGGCCGATCTGGTGCGACTTGTAGTTCACGCCGTTGAGGGCGCCGGCCGATACGCCATATACCGCCGGAATCTCGACGCCAGCCTCCATGAGAACATCGAGCACGCCTGCGGTAAATTGCCCGCGGAAGCTGCCGCCCTCCAAAACGAGCGCGACCTTGCCGGCGTTCTTTGCTTTATCTTCTGCAGTCATATTGACCTCCTGCGATTGCGTTTTGGCCTTCTTCTACCCAGTTTTGGAATGGAGGGCGCGCAGGTTTTGGAGTTGAGGAGGGCGGAGCGGTCGGCGGGAAAGCGTGTCCCGTTCTCAGAGCAAATTCCGGGTCGTATTTTCCGCTGAGCCCACCATCAGGAAAATGAATCCCATTTCGAGCTTAGATTCCGGGATGCGCTTTCCGCTTGAGCTGCCATTGGGAAAGCATGTCCCACTCTACGGCGGGATTCCGGGTCGCAGTTTCCGCTTGAGGCGCCATCCGGAAACTACGTCCCAGTCTGAGCGCGGATTCCGGGACACGCTTTCCGCCTGGGCCGCCATTGGGAAAGCGCGTCCCGGTCTGCGTTGCCAAGGCGTTTTCTTTACGCTCGCGCCCTGCATAGAGTTCGATTCTCCGCGGTGCGGGCTAGAAATAAAAAGGCAGGTAGAGACACTTCTCTACCTGCCTGTTACTTATGGTGGAGCTGGCGTTCATTCGGTCGAACACCTCGCCACCTGGACCTATAGCGCCAGGCAGCGACGGATTATCGCCCAAGCCGGCAGAATCGTCAAACGTGAACGCCACGCGCAGGCCGTCGTCATCATCGGGGCCGCCCAGCACCACGCGCGCCACGAACGTGCGCAGAAGCTGCGCGTCGTCCACCTCGGCGGCGGGCATGCCCTCAAGCCAGAACAGCGCGCGGTCGTAGTCAAGGCGGGCGGCCTCAAGGGCCTCGGCCGTGCGCAGCTCGTCCTTGAGGAGCGCCTGCCGCTGCTTCAGCGCGTCTATGCGCTCCTTGCCGCCCGGCGGCGCGATGCCCGACTCGATGGCCGCCCATATGTTGGAGAACGCCGTCTCGATCTTGACCAGCTCGCCCTTTATGGTCTCGCTCAAGGGCTTCTCGTCGGCGCGCTCCTCCTCGGCGTCGGCCAGCATGCGAGCGATGCGCTCGCGGCTGTCGGCGCTGCCCAGGGCCTCGCGCACGGCGTCGGCCACGCGCTTCTCCACGGCATCGCGGCGCACGGTGCGCCCGCAGCTGCGGCAGCGGTAGTAGTGATAGGGCCTGCCCGACTTGCCCGTGCCGCTGGTGCCGGTCATCAGCCCGCCGTCGCGCCCGTCGTAGAGCTTGCCAGTGAGCGGGAAGTCCCACGCTTCGGTCTTGGCGCGGGGCCTGTGCGAGTCCTCAAGCATCCGTATCACCCTCTCCTCGTCATCCATGGGAACGATGGCGGGCATGCCGCCGGGCACGACCACGCCCGCGTAGCGGTACTCCCCGCCGTTCTCCCGCCGCATCAGTATGCGGCGCACCGTCTGGAAGCGCCACTTGCCGCCGCGCTTGGTGCGGTACGGCTCCCAGGCGCGCACCACGTCGGCCACCGACTTGCCCGACAAGACCATGCGCACGCCCAGGCGGATGGCGGCGGCCTCCTCCTCGTTGACCACGTAGCGCCCGTCCACTATGTCCCAGCCGTAGCGCACGCAACCGTTGGCCATGCACCGCTCGGCGTTCTTCTGTATGCCGTCGCGTATGCGCTCGCCGTCGAGCGCGCTCTCGTACTCCGCCAGCACCTCCAGCATACCCAGCTGCAGCACGCCCGCCGAGCCGTCCGAAATGTCCTCGCCCGCGTACAGTATCTCGACGCGGCAGCGGCGCAGCATGATGCGCGCCATGGCCATCTCGTCGCGGTTGCGCATGATTCGGGTAACTTTATATATGACCACGAAATCGAACAGCCCTCGCTTGGCGTCGGCCATCATGCGCTGGAACTCGGCGCGGTCGGTGTTGGTGCCCGTCTGCGCGAAGTCGCAGTACGTGGCCACCACGCGCAGGTCGTTCTCGGCGCAGTAGGCGCGGGACTTCTCCACCTGTATCTCTATGGACTCGCCGCGCTGGTTGTGGCTCGAGAAGCGGGCGTATATCGCCGCGCGCCCGCCCACGGCTACTCCATCTCGTCGGCGGCCTGGAACCACACCACCGTACCGATCACGCGCACGGGTCCGTCGTCCATGCCGAAAATCATGTCCTCGTAGTCCTCGAAGCTATCCGCCGACAGCATCAGCTTGGTGCTGCCCTTGTACCAGCGGCGCATGACCGCGCGGTAGTCCTCGGTCTCCACCACGGCGATGGACCCGTTGGCGGGCTGGCGGTCGGGGTCGACCAGCACGTGGCTGCCCTCGGGTATGACGCGATTCATGCAGTCGCCCTCGACCTCCAGGGCGAACGCGCGCGGATGCCCGGCGCACACCGAGGCGGGCACCTCAACGCGGTGCGCTATCTCCTCCTCGTCGGCGAGCGCGCCGGCGTGCACGCGCCCGAGCGTGAGCAGCGGCACGGTGGCGCTGCTGGCCACCACGGGCATGGCACCGGAAGGCAAAACAACGCCATCTGTTCCCTCGTCAATAACCTCGCCTTTACTGATATTGAAATAATCCGCAATACGCTGAACTGCGCCCATGCGAGGCACTGCTCGCCCGTTTTCCCACTGAGATACGGCCATAGCGGAGACGGCGGCAACTTTGCCGAACTCCTCCTGCGTCATGTCGTGCTGCGTCCTAATCCTTCGGATGTTCTCGGCTATGCTCACGTGTCCTCCTTCCGCTGCGACCGTTAAAATCTTTTTACAGAATATGACAAATCTTCTTTACAGTCACTATATGTTTAGTTATAGTCTTAGGCATACCGAGCAAGGAGGTGATTCGATGGAATTGGTTGATGCGCGCAAGAAGGCACGGTACTCACAGGAGGCCGTGGCTGGCCTTCTCGGCATCTCGCGGCCCACGTACGCAAAGATGGAAAGCAATCCCGATAGCGTGACTATCGAGGACGCCAAAAAACTGGCAAAACTTTTCGGCGTGCGTGTGGCTGATATTTTTTTCGGCAGCAACGATAGTTAAACCTATAGATGGGAGAGAAACCATGACCACCAAGAGCCACCAGCCCGAGTTCGTCGCCGAGATCATCGGCAAAACGCTCGACCACCTCATCGACGACCGCAAGCGCGTGGCCGTCAACTTCGAGCTGGCCGAGAACGGCTGCATGGAGGAGACGCACGTCAGCCTCAAGCGCCGCATCGCGGCCATGTGGGGCTTCCAGACGAGCGGCATCGAGCTTCTGGAGGCGAGCGCGACCTGGTTCGAGCTCGGCGGCATGCAGTTCAACGTCTACAGCTCCGTGCAGTTCAGCGTGAACGGCAAGGGCTGGAGCACCGACTTCAAGACCATCGCGCGCGACACCGCGTACGACGAGAAGGAGTAGGCCATGCTGAACGAGGTGACCGTACGGGGGGGTTCACCGCCCTCAACGTGAAGAGCGGAAAGTGCGTGCTGCAGTTTGAGCTGGACCCGAAGTTCCGCGATTCCATCCCCAAGCTGGTGGAGTTCACGGGGCAGATGCTCAACATCCACGTGTACGACGACCAGGAGGTGATGTTCGTGGATAGGGACACCGGTGAGGTCGCCTACGAGGACGCCTCGCTGCTTCTGCCGGGCGTCGCGGGCGAATGACCCCGATACAGCGCGCCATGTGCGACGAGTGCGCCGCCATGATGCGCGAGTTCTACAAGGACCCAGAGAACGAGAGGAAGTTCCAGGAATGGAAAAGATCAAGGGAAAGAGGGTGCGCGTAGCAGCCGGCAAGCGAAAGACGCGCACCGCAACGGTTCACTTCCGAACCGAGACCAGTGTAACACCCGAGCAGCGCCGCGAGAGGCTGCAGGCCGTTTTCGCCGCCCTGTTCGTCTGCGCGTGCATCGCCGCCACATGGGCGCTGGAGGCAACAGTATGGCCGAGGTAGACGCCAAGGCCCAGGCCCTCGTGGCCAAGGCGTGCGGCTGGGTTGCCTCGAACCCCGATACATGGGCGAAGCTGCGCCGCATCTGCTACCGCCTGATGCTGGAGGGCCACGTCATCCAGCGCGACAACGTGTACACCCTGGCGTGCCAGAACGGCATGACCGCGAGCGAGGCCAGCGAGTTCAAGCGCGACCACAACCTGTGGAGCGTGCTGTCCCGCTACATGGTGCTGCAGCGCCCCTCCATGCTGGCCGCCGTGAGCTTCCGCCGCACGCCGGTGGACTCCGTGGACCTGGTGGGCACGTGGGAGGCCATCGTGGGCCCAGCCGTTTTCGCCGCCTCCACGCTAACCGAGGCGCAGGGCATCTACGACAGGGGCGCGCAATGAGGTGCACCGTCACGGTCGAGGGCCGAATGCCGAGCCTGAACGACTACATCAGCGCCGAGCGCGCCAACCGCTACAAGGCGGCGGCCATGAAGAAGCGCGAGACGGCGCGCGTGAGGGCGGCGGCCATGCAGCAGCGCGCGCCGCGCTTCGAGCGCCGGGTGACCGTGCGCACCACGTTCTACGAGCCCGACATGCGCCGCGACGCCGACAACGTGGGCTTCGCGCGCAAGTTCGTGCTCGACGGCCTGGTGGCGGCGGGCGTAATCAAGGACGACTCCCGCAAGTACGTGAAGCAGTGCCCCGACAGGGTGCTCACCGACAGGGCGCGCCCCCGCGTGGTCGTGGAGGTGAGCGACGAGTGACCCGCCGAGACAAGGGCAGGCCACACAGGGCGTGGCGCAAGGCCGACCTCGACCGCATAGCCGAGCTGGCGGGAAAGGTGCCCGCCCGCGAGATTCGCCGCGAGTTGCGGCTGTCCAAGAACCAGTTGGATAACGCGCGGCGCGTGATCAACGCCAGCGGCGGCCACGTGTCCCTGCGCTGCTACCGCCACCGCCTGGAGCTGTGCCCGTCGTGCGGGTGTCGCAGGGCGACCCTCGGCAAGGACGGCATCTGCGAACCGTGCAGACGCCAGCAGCAGCTTGAGGCCATAGAGGCCCGCATAGCCGAGCTGCTGCCGAGGCTGACCGCAGAGGAGCGCCGCACCTACGAGCGCACCGAGTGCGGCCGAGAGAGCCGCGCCGACCCCATGCCGCAGGCCCCGGACACCTCGGGCATGAGCCGCTACGCCGCCGACAAGGCAGCAGAGGCGCACGACGAGGCCATGGAGCGGTGGCTGTGCCGTTACCTGTACCGCAGGGTCAAGGCGGCGCAGAAGCGCAAGGAGCGCATAGAGAAAAAAGTTCCGAAATCCTGAAAAGTTTTTATCACTTTTAGTTTTCCCAGTTAGGAGACCCAAATGCTCACGGAAATCATCAGCAAGACCGTCGCGGACAAGACGGTTGACAGCATCCTGAAGCGCATCGAGCGCGCCGTCCCCGTGCCCGAGCCGGGCGACGGCGGCTTCGACGCCGCCATGCGCCAGGCGTTCAACATGGGGGCCGCCTGCATGGCCGCGCAAATCAAGAACGGCCCCGTGCCCACCAAGCGCATCGCGCTCATGGGCGAGGTGGCCCGCGTGGCGTGC
The DNA here is from genome assembly GCA_048184855.1 of Collinsella aerofaciens. Lineage (GTDB taxonomy): Bacteria > Actinomycetota > Coriobacteriia > Coriobacteriales > Coriobacteriaceae > Collinsella > Collinsella aerofaciens_CA. The sequence continues at coordinate 8,250 of DBEYYU010000093.1, read as the reverse complement.
CGCGCCCGCCTGGTGGGCATGGAGTGCCGCGTGGTCGTAGACGAGGAGGCCCGCGCATGCAATCGCTAGAGGAGGTCGCGATCTGCGACGTGTACCCCTACGAGCGCGCCGACGGCGAGCCGATGAACCCGCGCGACTTCACCACCAGGGAGAGCGCCGAGCACATCGCGGGCCTGGCCGCGCAGTTCAAGGCCAACCGCCTCAACCCCGGCCAGCCCGTCATGAAGCCCATCCTGTACAAGGAGGGCGGCATCTACTGGATCATCGACGGCGAGTGCCGCGTGCGCGCCATGAGGGCCATCGGCACCGAGCGTTTCCTCGCCGAGGTCTACGACGACCTGGACGACGCCGAGCTGGCGCGCGTGGAGGCCGCCAAGGCCATGGTGGAGACCGACGCCAAGCTGGGGCTGACCGCCGAGGAGAAGTCGCGCGGCGTGCAGACCATGCTGGCGCTCGACATTCCCGACGAGGAGGTGGCCGTGGCCGCCCGCACCGACGCGGGCACCGTGGCCAAGGCGCGCCGCGCCGCCCGCAGGGTGCAGGACGCCGCCTACGACATGACGCTGGACCGCCTGGCGGCCATCGCCGAGTTCGAGGGCGACGACGATGCCGTGGCCGAGCTGCGCGACTGCAAGCAGTCCGACTGGCAGCGCGTGTACGCCGGCCTGAAGGCCAAGGCCGAGCAGAGGCGCAACCGCGCCGAGGTGGTGGCGGTGCTTGCCGACGCGGGCGTCGAGTTCGTCGACGAATGCCCCGAGGGCTTCGCCGCATGCCGCACGTTTTCCGACTACCGCCCCGACCTGGCGGCGCTGGACGCCTACGTGGCCGACAACGCGGGCGCGGGGCTTCTGGCCGAGGAGACGCCGTTCGGCGTGACCCTGCTGGCGCCGGTGGCCGAGGGGGCCGACGAGGCCGCACAGGCCGCAGCCCAGCGCAAGGCCGACTTCCAGGCCGCCTACGAGGACGGCGCGAAGGCCCGCCGCGAGTGGCTTGCCGCCCACGCGGGCGACCTCAAGTCGATGCGCCGCACGGCTCTGGCGCTGACCGCGTTCGCCATGGAGGCCGAGGCCGTGGAATCGTTCGAGGAGCTGCTGGGCCGACCCATCGACCGCACGCCCACCGAGCTGGCCGTGGCCATGGGCTGGCGGGCAGCGTGGAACATGAGCGGCCGGACGGCCTGGAGCCTCATGGAAGGCGGCAGCTCCGTGTACCTCAACCGAGCGACGGTCGAGAACGTGACCATCATCTACGAGGCCATGAAGGCCGACGGCTACGAGCCGAACGCGGCCGAGACGGAAACCTACGAGGCGTGCATGGCGCGCCTGGGAAGCGAGGAGTAAATGAGCGAAGCAGTTGAGGCCGAGATCATCGAGCCCGAGGAGGCGTCAGAGCTGACCGTGGCGTACTCCCCCGCCGTGATCGAGGCCAACTTCGACGCCCTGGAGGCGCACGTGCGCAGGCTGGTGGCCGACTACGAGGGCGCGACCTACGACATGGGCAAGGACGAGAACGTGAAGGCCGCTAAGCGCGACCGCGCCTACCTCAACGGCATCGCCAAGGAGATAGACGAGCGCCGCAAGGCCGTGAGCCGCGAGTACACGAAGCCCCTGGCCGCGTTCGAGGACAGGTGCAAGGCCGTGGCGGGCATCGCGAAGCAGGCAGCCGACGGCATCAAGGCGCAGCTGGCCGACGCCGAGGAGGAGCGCCAGCTGCGCGCGTACGCCAAGCTGCGGGAGCACTACGAGGAGTTCGCCGGGCTGCTGGCCCCCGTCGTGCCCTATGAGCGTTTCCACGAGAAGCAATGGACCAACAAGACCTTCGGCGAGGTGAAGGCATTCAAGGCCCTGGAGGCCAAGGTGGAGCGCCTGGCCCAGGACTGGGAAACCCTCAAGGCGCAGTTCCAGGGCGAGCCGTTCTACGACGAGGCCGAGCGCGAGCTGTTCGCCACCCTGGACCTGGGCGCGGCCATAACGGCGGCACACAAGGCCGAGGAGGAGCGCAGGCGCATCGCCGAGCTGAAGGCTGCCATGGAGCCGGAACCCGTGGAAGAGCCCGAGCCCGAACCCGAAGCGGTGCCCGAGCCCGCGGAATGCCAGCCCGCAGAGTTCCCGCAGCCGCTTGAGCAGATGCCCGAGCCGCAGCCCGCGCCCATGCCCGCCCCGGTGCCGCCAGCGCCGCCCGCACCGGCACCCGTGGCCATGGCGGGCGACCCGTGGACGGTCGTGGTGCCGTGCGCCACGCGCGAGCAGATGCAGGGCGTCGCGGCGGCCCTCAAGGCGCAGGGCGTCGTGGGCACCATCATGCACGGCACGGTGGGCCAGGTTTACGAGCGGATGAACGGAGGCTACTAGCATGACCCAGGAACAGCAGCCCATCGACCTCATGGCGGCCGTTGCCCGCGTGCAGCGCGCCGTGGTGGTGCCCAAGGCCAAGTACAACGCTTTCGGCAAGTTCAGCTACCGCAGCTACGAGGACATAGTGGCCGCGCTGAAGGAGCCGTGCGCCAAGGAGGGCCTGGCGTTCTTCATGACCGACGAGCTGGTGCAGATAGGCGACCGCTACTACGTGAAGTCCACGGCGTGCGTGTTCCCCGCCGAGGGCGGCGAGGGCCTGCTGCAGGTGAGCGCCTACGCCCGCGAGGACGAGCACAAGAAGGGCTCGGACGACGCCCAGGTGACCGGCATGGCGTCGAGCTACGCCCGCAAGTACGCGCTGTGCGGCGCGTTCGCCATCGACGGGCAGAGCGATCCCGACGCCATGGAGGAGCAGCCCGCGCCCGAGGAGAAGCAGCCGCCCGCAGACGGCCCCTTCACGGCCCACTGCCGCAGCTGCGGGGCGCGCTACCAGTTCGCCAGCATGCCGCAGTACATGGAGTTCGTGGCCAACAGCCCGTGCTGCCCGCGCCCCGACTGGCAGGTGGAGTAGATGCAGGCGCTCACCGAGGAGCTGGACGAGCTGACCGACAGGCTGGAGGCCGAGCTGAAGACCTGCAAGGAGTCGGGCTGCCAGTACGCCGAGAACGAGGCCGAGTACCGCAAGGCCCTGCGCATCGCCATCCTGAACGAGCGCCAGAAGGGCACGCCCGTCACCATCATCGGCGACGTGTGCCGGGGCCAGGAGCAGATAGCGGAGGCCAAGCGCCGCCGCGACTGCTCCGAGGCCATCTACAAGGCCTCGCAGGAGGCCATCAACGTAATCAAGCTGCGTATCCGTATGGTAGACGCGCAGATCACCCGCATCTGGAACAGCGGGGACGTAACCCAAGGAGGGTATCTATGAGCATCAACCGCGTGTGCATATCCGGCAACCTGACCCGCGACCCCGTGCTGCGCTCCACGTCTGGCGGCATGTCCGTGCTGTCCATGGGCGTGGCCGTCAACGACCGCCGCAAGAACCAGCAGACCGGGCAGTGGGAGGACTACCCGAACTTCGTGGACTGCACGCTGTTCGGCACCCGCGGCGAGAAGCTGGCGCAGTACCTCGCCAAAGGCAGCAAGGTGGCCATCGAGGGCAAGCTGCGCTACCGCAGCTGGAACGACCAGCAGACCGGCCAGAAGCGCAGCGCGCTGGAGGTCGTGGTGGACGAGCTGGAGTTCATGAGCAGCCAGCAACAGCAGCAGGGCTACGCGCCGCAGCAGTACGCGCCCCAGGCGGCCACGCAAGCGCCGCAGGCCCGCACGTACGGCCAGGGACGCCCCGCCCCGGCACCTGCGCCGCAGCAGCCCGCCTACGCGCCGCAGCCGGCCACTCAGCAGGCGTACGCGCCACAGCAGCCCGCGCCGCAGCAGCAGGCCATGCCGCAGCAGCAGGCCATGCCCGATCTGTACGACGAGGATATCCCGTTTTAGGGGAAGGCGACGGCGACACTATGGGCATGGTTATACACGACGACTTCTGGGCGGCCGCGCAGGCCATGCCCGAGAAGCAGCGCGCGCCGTTCATCTACGCCATCGTCGAGTACCGGTTCACGGGCAAGGAGCCGCAGGGCAGCCCCGCGTGGCTGCCTACCTTCCTGGTGCTCAAGGGCAGGCTCGACATGGGCGACGAGAAGAGCGAGCGCGCAAGGAAGGCGGCCAACGCCCGCTGGGGCAACAGGCCGGGGAAGGAAGACTCGGTGGACGATGCGGCGGCACGGGCGCAAGCCGATGCGCAAGCACATGCGGGAGCATATGCGGATACAGATGCAGTCGCACATGCGCAAGCAGATGCGGATGCACATGCGGATGCACATGCAGGCGCATCGAGTTGCGGCAATGCAGAGGTTGAGGTTGAGGTTGAGTATATAGATAGCCCCTTAATCCCCTTTGACGAAATCGTGCATGCGCTCAACGAGGCGGCCGGCACCCGCTACCGCTCAAGCAGCGCCAAGACCCGCAGGCTGATACACGCCCGCTGGGCCGAGGGCTACCGCCTCCCCGACTTCCTGGCCGTCATCGACACGATGGCAGCCGAGTGGGCGGGCGACCCGAAGATGGCCAAGTACCTGCGGCCCTCCACGCTGTTCTCGCCGAAGTTCGAGGACTACGTGAACCGCGGCCCGAGGACCCGGAAGGAGGCCGACGGCTATGCCGAGTACGACTGAGTGCCCCCACTGCGGGGCGCAGCTGGAGGTCCGCTACGTGGTGCTGGCTGGCCGCCGCACCTTCTGCGGCTGGAAGCCGTGCGGCTGCCCGGGTGCCGTGGCGGAGCGCGACGAGCGTTCGCGCCTTGAGGCCAGGGCCAAGGCCGAGGAGGCCGCAGCCAAACGCCGCCGGGCCTACGAGCGGGCCGGAATCAAGCCCCGCTTCATGACAGCCGCCTCCCCCATGGCCGAGGGCATTGCCGCGAAGGTTGAGCAAGGGCGCGGGGCGTACATCTGCGGCCCCGTGGGAACCGGCAAGACCCACCTGGCGAGCGCCGTGGCGCGGCTCCTGGTGGACGGCGGCACCAGCGTGAGGGTGACCGACATGCTGGGCGTGCTGGCCGCCATCAAGGGCACCTACGGCGGCGACGGCACCGAGGACGGCGTGCTGTCCGGGCTCTCCCGCGTGGGGTGCCTGGTGCTGGACGACCTGGGCAAGGAGTCCCCCACCGACTGGACGCTGGGGCAGGTGTTCCGCGTCGTGAACGACAGGTACGAGAACATGAGGCCCGTGGTCGTGACCACGCAGTACGGCAAGGGCGACCTCATACGCCGCCTGGCCAAGAACGGCGACGAGGAGACGGCGGTGGCCATCGTGAGCCGCCTGTCGGAGATGTGCGACAAGTACGAGCTGCAAGGCAAGGACAGGAGGCTATCGAATGGCAAACGTTGACACGCTGCCCGAGATCCTGCGCCCCCTCATGGAGGGGCCGAGCATCGAGACGCCCAGGTGCGCCGTGTGCGGCGCGCCGTGGCCGCTCAACCGCCACCACATCGTGAGGCGCGGGGCGGGCAAGCTGTTCCGCGACGGGCGCGAGGTTCCCAAGCCCACGGTGATGCTGTGCGGCAGCGGCAACGGCAGCGGCTGCCACGGGCTGGCGCACGCCAACCGGCTGCACTTCCGCTGGGTCAGGGCCGAGCAGAGGTTCAACCGCCCCGCCCCGCCGGGCTCGGGGCACTGGGAGTACCTGCTGCTGCCGGAACCGACCAAGTACGCGGACGCCCTGGCCATGGACGGCTGGGGGCGGCTGCCGAGGGGCAGGCGGTGCATGTGAGCGGGTACGAGCCTTCAAGCGGGTGGAACCTCCCGCCCGGGTGCTTCGAGTCCGACCCCAGGGCACCGTGGAACCGGCCCGACCCGTGGGAGGGCCGCACGTGCCGGGAGTGCCGCTTCTGCGGCCGCGTGCAGGGCGCTGGCGGCGAGGCCGTGTGCGCCCGCGACGCCATGACGGGCGGCGGCCCCGACGTGGAGGCGGTAGACGAGACAAGCGAGGCATGCGAGTGCTTCGAGTTCGAATAGGAGACGAAACGATGAAGAAGATCTACGCGGTGGCCACGGAGAGCGACGTGGTGCTGGCGTTCGAGAGCAGATCGGACGCAGACGAGTACGCAGGCGAGCACGACGGCATGGCGGTGCTGCCGGTGCCGTGCGTGTGGGCCTACGAGTACCCCAGCGAGAAGCCGGCCACCGACTGGGACCGAATCGCCGACGCTCTGCCGAAGGGAGGCGAGCAGGCATGAGGCTGTACATGTGCGCATGCGAACGCTGCGGCAAGGAGGTGCCGGCGACCCTGGCGGGTTACGCCAAGATGGTGCTGAGGAACAGCGCGCGAATCGACGGCGAGGCAAGGGCCTTGTGCCCGGAGTGCGCCGAGAGCCTGCGGGCGTGGTTCCTCGCAGGCGCGGTGAAGCCGGAAGGAAGGGAGTAGCCATGGGAATCATCTGCGATACCTGCGGGCGCGATATCGACGCCCTGGGGCAGGACAACATGGGCGTAGACGCGCCGCTGTGCGAGGACTGCTGGGGCGAGCAGCAAAGCCATACGGTAGCAGTGCCGCGTCGCGAGGCTCGCAACCTGAGGTTCGAGAACGCCCGACTGCGCGAAAAGCCGGACGCCGGAACCGAAGAGACGGCCGTGCAGAACCTGCGCAAGGGCATCGAGACGGCCTACGAGGCGAGCCGCGAGCGCGCCCTGGCGCTCACGAAGCTGGACGAGTGCGAGTTGTGGCTGGGGCGCTGCGAGCCGAGGGTGACGGCGTCACCGACGCTCAAGGGCGCGGCCCAGGACGCCGCCATGCCTTGCCTCAAGGCCGAAGAGGCGCACGGTTTCGCGATGCCCGACGTGAACGTGGAGGTGAAGGCCGAGGTAACGGCCGAGGAGCTGGCCAAGAGCCTGCGCGGGGCCATGAAGCCGGCCATGCGGATGGCGGTGGAGTAGCCATGGAGCAGCAGACCGAGAAGCCGAAGCGCCGACCCAGTATCGAGGTGCGCTGCCCGAAGTGCGGCATGCGCGAGACCTGGCACCACCTGCCCAAGGGCGGCGACCGCTGCCGCTGGTGCGGTCACCTGTTCGAGGACTTCACCTACCGCAAGGTCGGGCCGAGCGCGAAGGAGGGGGCGCGATGACGAACTGGGAGCACCTTTTCGGCACGCCCGAGCGGGCCATCCACACGGAGACGGAGTTCCACTCGTGGCCCTTCTTCATCGCCGTGTATGAGACGAGCCGCATGAGCAGCTGCACTACCAGCAAGCGGCTGCTGGCCAGCTTCTGCGAGGAGGCCGACTACCTGGAATGGCTCAAGGCCGAGTACGACGACGGCACCGTCGAGTGGGAGGAGCGATGAACCGCCCGGGATGCAACTGGGGGTGCCTGCTGTTCATAGCGGCGGCAATCGCCATAGACGCGGCGGCCATCTACGCCATAAGGGCGCTGGCGCTCGGGCTCATGGCCGTGGCGGCGTGCGGATAGGGGCAACCGAATACGGAAACAGGCAGAGGGCCGTCCTTCGGGGCGGCCTTTTCCGTGCCCGGCGACACGCTTGCGACCATATGGGCCGAGAGATAGGAGACGCATGGCGAGAGGCGAGACATACGAGGAGTTCACGGCAAAGTTCGAGCCGAAGAGGACGACGGACGACTGCTACACCCCGCCCGAGGTGTACGACTGCGTGCTGCGGTGGGCGCACCGGGAGTACGGGTTCGACCTGGCGAAGGTGGCGCGCCCGTTCTATCCGGGCGGCGACTACGAGCGCGAGGAGTACCCGCAGGGCTGCACGGTGGTGGACAACCCGCCGTTCTCCATCCTGAGCAAGATCGTCAAGCACTACCAGGAGCGCGGCGTGGGCTTCTTCCTGTTCGCCCCCACCCTGACGTGCATGGGCATCCGCAACTGCTGCAAGGTCGTGACGGGCGTCGGCGTGACGTACGCCAACGGCGCGAGCGTCAACACGTCGTTCGTGACCAACCTCGACCCCGCCCAGGCTCGCAGCGCGCCCGACCTGCGCTCCGAGCTGGATGCCGCGATAGAGCGCCTGCGCCGCGAGAAGGCCAAGGCGCTGCCGAAGTACGAGTACCCGGACGAGGTGCTGACCGCGCCCATGCTGGCGCGCTACTCCAAGTACGGCATCGACTTCCGCGTGGGGCCGCAGGAGTGCAGCTTCACGAGGGCGCTCGACGCGCAGCGCGTGCAGAACAAGGCGATATACGGCAGCGGCTACCTCATATCAGAGCGTGCAGCCGCAGAGCGTGCAGCCGCAGAGCGTGCAGCCGCAGAGCGTGCAGCCGCAGAGCGTGCAGCCGCAGAGCGTGCAGCCGCAGAGCGTGCAGCCGCAGAGCGTGCAGCCGCAGAG
>DBEYYU010000092.1:0-10016 GCA_048184855.1 Collinsella aerofaciens | reverse complement strand
CGAAGGCCACATTAAGTGGCCTTCGGCTCGTGCGGAACTCGCGATAAACCTTATGCCCCGCCCCTCCGGAGCCACACGGGAGGCAGGCTAACTAATTCGGGCCCGGCATTCAGAAAAGTCAGTGCAGCAAAATGGCGATGCGGATAGGAACGTGGGTATGGTTTTCGCTGCGCGCACGGGTCCCCTGGGAAGCACCGTGCATTTTTGGGAGTATTCAGCAAGCCAGGACGGCTGCATACGCGCCGGACATACCTTATTGGTCCCAAGAACGCCTTCAGCGGGCGGTTTTGGTCGGTGGGCAGACCCCGTTGGGACAAATGGGCGTACTTCGCGCCGTACCGGAGCCCAAAATGACGTCAATCTCCGCAACGTTACTCAGCCGCAGCGGCACCGGCAGAGCTCGTGGTGCTGAATACTCCGTTTTTTGCACGGCACGGGCGGGGGTACATCAGGATCAGGAAGGACATCCCAGCCTTTTTATGCAATCTGTAATGGGAAGTATGCAAAACACCAAGAGATAGCATTGCTGGTGTCCAAATTGAGCGCGGGGCAGCAGCACCTCCGCCCCGCACCCAAATCCAACAGAACAGGGACGCTCATGGCGGATCCCCACCAAAACGCAAACGCGGCTCGAGCGCTATCCCAAAAAGGCTGCCCGAGCCGCGCTTAACGGTACGGCATGAATACTTAGCGCTCGTAAATCAAGTTACCTGCCAGGTAGGTGGTCTGAACCTTGGTAGCCAGGAGCTCTTGGGGGTCGATGGTGAGCGGGTTTTGGTCCAGGACTACCAGGTCGGCATACTTGCCGGGCTCCAAGCTGCCGAGGTTTTGCTCGTCGCCCGCTGCATAGGCGCTGCCCAGGGTGTAGTTGCGCAGGGCTGTTGCTGCATCGATGCGCTCGCTCGGTAACCAGCCGCCCTCGGGCCAGTGGCTTTTGGGATCCTGGCGCGTGATAGCCGTGTAGAGCACGTTCATGCTTGTAACAGCTGTGATGGGGCTATCGGTGCCGAAGGCTTGGCGGATGCCGCGCTGCTTATAGGTCGCAAACGGCCACATGATGCGGCTGCGTTCCAGGCCCAGATCGCGCTCGGGGCCGCCCGGGTCGAGTGTAATGTGACAGGGCTGGCTCGAGGCAACGACGTTAAGCTTGCGTAGACGATCGATGTCCTCGGGCAAGAGGTTCTCCAGGTGCTCGAGCGTGTTATGGCCGTGCTGGGGCAGGCCGTACAGGTCGGCGGCCTCCTCGAAGATATCCAGCGCGGCATGAATCGCACCGTCGCCGATGACGTGGATGCGCACAGTGTGGCCGCGCTCCGCGGCAGCGAGGACCAGCTTGCGCATACGCTCGGCAGGAACCGTCAGGCGACCTTGATCGCCCGGGAAGCGCGGGTTGGTATAGGGCTCGGTGAGATATGCCGTGTGTTCGCTCGACACACCGTCGAAAAACTGTTTAAAGCCTGGCGCCGAGAGCAGCGCGTTGTTTGCGTAGCGGGTCTGGAGTTCTTCCAAGCGCGACTGGTCATCCAGCAGCGTGGGGAACAGATGGGCTCGGATGCCCAGCTTGCCGGCTGCCTGCAGTTTGTCGTAGACGTCGTCGCGGATAAAATCGCAGCCCGGCATGGGCATGAGCGACATATCGCAGATCGAGGTGATGCCCTGCTCGGCCATACGCCTCATTTGATCGGCGTAAGCGCTTGCGATGCGATCTTCGCCCAGCCACTCAAGGCAGCGCGGCAGCAGCTGCATGGCAGCCGCCTCGTGAGCGATACCCGTGAGCTCGCCGTTTGCGTCCTTGTCGTAGCTACCGCCCGCTGGCGGCTCGCTGTCGCGTGTGACGCCGAGCGCCTCGAGTGCGCGGCTGTTGAGCCACAGCGTGTGCCCGTCGCCCGAATACATAACGCAGGGACGATCGGGGAATGCCGCATCGAGCGACGCCTTGGTAGGATGCTCGGGCGGGTCCCAACGGTAGTCGCGCCAGCCCTGCGTCACAACCCAAGCGTCGTCAGGCAGGTCCTGGGAAAACTCGAGCGCATGTTGCACCAGCGCCGCCTCGGACGTGCCCATATCCATGAGCATGTACGGCGAGGAACCGACCGAGGTATGGAAGAAGTGCAGATGAGCGTCATGGAAACCGGGGCAGACAAACTGCTCGCCATAGTCGATAACCGGCGTGGCGGCAGGCGCGGCGGCAATCACGTCATCGGGCGCACCGACTGCGACGATACGGTCGCCTGCGATGGCAATCGCCAGCTCGCGGGCGATATCGATGCCGTCTTGGGCGGTAAAAACGTTCTTGGAGCGGATAATCCGATCGATATGTTGCATGGGCATCCCCATCTCTGGCAGGAAATTCAACACCCCCGAGTGTACTCCCCCGCCCTTGTAACAAAACCCCAAGCGGCAAACGGCAACTTTACCAGCCCTAGCGGCAGGTGGCATACTGGAGAGAGCCTGTACGATTTTGCAAAAACCAGCAAGGAGCAAATCGACCATGACGAAGACCAAGGCACAGCAGATTATGGCGGCGACCGAGGCTCGCGCGGCTGACGACGTCACCGCAGCCATCAAAGATATCGCTACCGAGTTTGAACCATATATCATCAAGCAGCGCCGGCACTTCCATAAGCACCCGGAGCTGAGCCTTGCCGAGGAGCGCACGACCTCCGACATCGCCAACCAGCTCGACGCCATGAATATCCCCTACGAGCGTCCGCTCAAGACCGGCTTGGTGGCAACGCTTCGCGGTACCGCGCCGGATGCCTACCGCGAGGACGGCACGCCACGCCGCCGCATCCTACTGCGTGCGGATATCGACGCCCTGCCCGTCACCGAGCAGACCGGCGAGGAGTTCGCCAGCGTCAACGAGGGCTGCATGCACGCTTGCGGCCACGACTGCCACATCGCCATGATGCTCGGCACGCTGCAAATCCTGCGCCATATGACCGACGACATCCACGGCGAAGTCCGCATCGTCTTCCAGCCCAGCGAGGAAAACGGCCAGGGCGCCAAGCTCATGATCGGCACGGGTGTGCTCGACGGCGTCGATGGCGCCTACGCCGCGCACATCTGGAGCGAGGTCGACGCCGGCACCGTAAGCTGCGAGCCCGGTCCGCGCATGGCCAATACCGACTGGTTCCGCATCGATGTCCGCGGTACATCGTGCCATGGCGCCATGCCCCAGCGCGGCCACGACGCCGTCATGGTTGCCGCCGAGATCGTCAACGCCCTGCAGACCATCGTCTCGCGCGAAATCAGCCCCTACGAGCCGGCCGTCATCACCGTCGGCGAGCTGCACGGCGGCACCGCGCGCAACGTTATCGCCGGCACGGCCTACCTCGCCGGCACAGTGCGCACCTACGGCGATTCGACCCACGAGGAAATGCCGGAGCTCATGCGCCGCATCGTGGAGCATACCGCGGCAGCTCTGGGCGCCGAGGCAGAGCTCACCGACTACACCATCGCCAACTACAAGGTCGAAAACGACGCCGCCTCGAGCGAGCGCTGCCGTCAGGCTGTAATCAAGTGCCTGGGCCCCACCGGTCAAGGCCATTACCGTGGCACGCTTTCGGGCGAGGATTTTTCGGAGTACCTGCGTCGCGTACCGGGCGTGCTCGCCTTTGTAGGTACGCGCAACCCCAAGATTGGCGCCACGTACGCCCAACATTCCTGCTTCTACAAGATCGACGAGACCGTGCTGGCAAAGGGCTCCATGGTGGCCGCCCAGTATGCTATCGACTTTTTGGCCGAGCCCACGCAAGAGGAGCTCGACGGCCCCGCGATTACCGCGGTCGCCGAAACCAACCCCGATCTGGCCGCCAAGTTGCGCTCTGCCAAGGCGACGACCGCCGAGGCTCGCGACGCCATCCATGATGCCCGAACGGCTCGCCATGCCGCGATCAAGGGCATCCACGACGCACGCGCTGCTGCACGCCGTGAGGAGAAGCACGACGAGTAATCGATTCGCTGGCATCTCGCAGTCATAGCCACATCGCGATGTCAAAGCGGGGGCGGACGTTTCGACACGTCCGCCCCCGCTCATTCTTCAAGCGCTATTTCTACTATTTCTACCCCGTCCCCAAATGGCAGACGGCATGGCTACTCGTCCTGAGGTTCCTCGTCGGAGCTTGGCTCGGACGCCGACTCAGGTGCAGGTGCCGGCTCAGGCTCAGGCGCAGGCTCGGGCTCAGATGCCGTCTCAGACTCGGGCACCAGTTCAGGCTCGGGCGCCGGCTCAGGCTCGGTCGCGGGAGCGGGTGCAGGTGCCGGCGAAGCATCCGGAGCACTGTAACCCGAAGCAGCGGACTTCTTCTCGAAAGGCAACACAAAAGTCAGGACGTCGTCCTTATCCTCATCGGCCCACTCGCTTGCATAGCGTGCGGCCCAATAGCCAACGGCACGGTGCTTGAGCATCTTGCCAAAGACCGTAAGAAATACGGTGACGAAAGCGACCAGCACCAAGAACAGCGCGAGCGTGACGCCACCGCCGGTAACAATTGCCTCAATACCCGTAGGACGATAGTAGTAGCTATACATACCGACAGAGGCAATGGCGCCAAAGACGACCGTCAAGATCCATGTGACAACGTTGGCGACCAGGCCCGTCAAAAACTCGGGAAGGAACGAAGCACAGAACAGCTTGGTCTTGTTGTGCTTAAACGCCGCCCAGACCTTATCGAGCGAAAACGCGCTCTCGACGCGACCGGTCACCGCAAAGTGCATCACGGCGATGTCGGCGAACATCTTAAAGAAGACACCCAGAATCGCCGAGGCAATTAGCGCCAGGACAAGCAGGCCGAGCGAACCGAACAGCGCAGCCTCGAGCGCATAAGAGCCGTAATAAGAATACGAGCCCGCGGCGCCAATTACCACGCCCTCCACCAGCGAAAGCACTACACCGATAACGGGAATGGCAGCGATAACCTCGAGCACGACCGAAATAACGCTCGAAAAGACTCCGAGACCAAACGACGTGGAACGCATCAGCGGACGATCCATGCCGTCATCGACCTTGAGCGAAAGATCACGGCCCCACTCGATACCAAAGCCGGAACCGCACACACTCGCAATGCAAGCTGCCAAAAAGCCGATGGCAGCCGCAATGCCGCCAATAACGGGGATAAACAACACGAGCACCGACACAACGCAAATCAGCGCCGGCAAAAACGCGATTTGGCATACACGCTGAAGCACGCCCGGAGTCTTAGTCATATCTTGGAACGCCTGAGCCACACAGCCCTTTGGCGCATTCGCCACGGGCGGTTGCGGAATAAACTGCTGGGGCTGAGGCTGTCCCTGGGGAGCGGGGCCAGCGGCACCGGCATTAGGAGCACCACACACGCCGCAGAACTTGTCGTTATCGCCCATGGGGGCGCCACACTGCGAGCAGAACATAGAATCATCCCTTCGTATCTTGAACGAATCACTTGAATCGCAAACGATGTCTTTAGCATCATTATTGCCCAATGTGGGGTCAAATACTCAAAGATGACCGATTTGCAAGATACACGGCGCCAGCAGGCGGTTCGTTGAATACGTCTGTGCTAGTTCGTTCCGCGGAAGCCCTTGCCGACGATCTCGGAGCTGTCGACGATCGTGATAAAGGCACCCGGATCGACTTCGCGCGCATAGCGGCGCAGCTGCACGGCCTCGCGACGGCTCAGCACGCTCATGATCACCGTCACGCACTTGCCCGAGAAGGCACCGTAGCCGCGGCTGATGGTCGCCGTGCGGTTGAGATGCTTGACGATAAACTCCTCGACCTTAAGGGGCTCGGAACAAATGACCGTGCAGACTTTGCGCAGGTGAATGCTCTCAATGGCTTTGTCGACCACAAGCGTCTTGGCAAACAGGCCGAGCACGCAATACAGACCGACACGCGGGCCATACAAAAAGGCCGCGATGGTCACGATGCCGATATCGACCAGCAGCAGGGCACGGCCAATCTCGAGCGTCGTGCGGCGCTTGAGGATCATGGCAAGAATGTCCGTGCCACCCGTCGAGGCGCCGATGTCAAAGACAATAGCGCTGCCGAGCGCCGGCAAGATGACGGCAAAGCACAGATCGAGCCACATATCGCCCGTCATCGAGACATCGGTCGGAATAAAGAGCTCAAACAGCGAAACATAGGCGGACAGCGCAAACGAGGCGAAGACACTCCAAAGAATCGCCTTGCGCTCCAAAAAGATAAAGCCCAAAACGACGAGAACCGCGTTGATAATCCACATAAAGACGCCGACGGGAAGGGTCGGGAACAGCGTGGACAGAATGACCGACACGCCCGAGGTGCCGCCAAAAGCAAAGTGATTAGGGGTTTTAAACGCAACGATGGCGAAGGCCGTAAGAATCAGGCCCAGATTGAGCTCGGCAAAAAAGCGCGGAAAGCCCGGCTCCTGGCTGCGCTTTTGACCGGCACGCTCGCCGCGCTCGATATCGGTGCGATCGACCACGCGCTCCATCGGCACCACGGGAGGACGATGCATCTCCTCGGCAGCACGCGATGCCGCCTCTGCCGCGGCGGCCTCAATCGCCCATGCCTTGCTTTCTGTTTCGTGCTCGTCGGCCATTACGGCAACCCCTCGTTAACAATTTGGAAACAATGCGCCCATTAGGGTAACGCGGAACGCGACGATTGCAACCCCTAGTTAGACGAGCGGTATGCCTACATCGGGGGGCATACAAATAACGGCCGGCCACGCTTTTGCTTGCGCGGTCGGCCGTTTAGCGTTTTCGCAGATAAAACCTGCCAAAACAAACCTGTCCCTTTTTGGAAGGTTACTCGTGCTGGCTGGTGCGGTGCTCATACTCCTCGGGGGTGATGACGTCCTCGATGCGCAGGTTGACGCCCGCCACCTCAAGGCCGGTCATCGCGGCAAGGCGCTCGGTGACACGTGCCTTGACATCGTCGAAGATCGCGGGCGCATAGGCGCCGTACTCGATAATGACGGAGATGTTGACGACCACGCGATTGTCATCGGTGACCTCAACCGTCACGCCCTTGGTCAGATTCTCGGCACCAAACTGCTCCTGCACAAAGTGCATAAGGTTACCCTTCATGCCCAGGACGTGCGGCACCTCGCGGGTGGCCATGGCGACGATCTTCTCGATCACACCGTTGGAATAGGTCAGCGAGTCCTCGGACTCGTCTGTTTCCTCATCATCCTCGTCCGCGTCATCGGCGGACTCGGCCTCGACGAGCGCCTCATCCTCGAGCGTCACATCCTCGGCTTCGGCGACGGCCGCCTCGTTCTCCTCGAGCTCGGTATCGGCCACATCGACCTTCGTATTAAAAGCCATGGTTCCTCCTTATGCCTGCCGCGGATGCGACAGTCGAATACATATTAGCGGCCGCTAAACAGACGGCCGAAGAAGTTAACGATCCCGTTTTCGCCGTCGCGAATTTGGCCGATCACGGCGCCGATCAGCACGAAGAATGCAATGACGAGCGTGTCCCACAGGCCGAGCGTGAGCACCAACACGGCAAGGATAAAGCCAGCGACGGCACCGAGCGTGGTGTTGGGATGACGCACAGCATAGCTCCAGATGGCAGCGCCCGTACCCTTGATGAGACCCATAGCCTCGTCAAAATCCGCGGCCGCCGCGTCTTGTAACTCAGTTGCCTCTGCTTTGGAATCAACAGGTTCGTTCGCCGGCGTGGCGCTCTGGTCAATCGTCAGGCGCGGCGTACGAGCGGTCTTATCTTGATTGGTATCACTCACCGGAAACCTCCACGGTCTGGACGGTAGTCTTGGACGGCAAAAAACGGACGCGCGTGGTCGTACCCGGCGTGCCGAGCATGGTGTCGCAAGCTTCCTCGATGCGCTGCTGCATCGCGGTAGCCAGAGATGCCACGTCCTTATCGTCAAGCGCGATAGCCTCGACCTTAAAACGGACATGCGAATCGTCGGAACCTTGGACGCGGGCCTCGACATGCTCGATCATCACGCGGTCGTCGCGCTCGGCAGCAGCCCTGGCGCACGAAGAAAGCGCCGCGAGCGTGACCTCGATATTGCGCTCCCCCGCCGGATGCACGCAGGACGGCTCGCGACGAGCAAACATCAGGCGGAAGAAGCTTACCAGCACGCCGATCGCCACAACTCCGCCGCATGCCGTCACGACAATGCGCGGCATGAGGTCGCGCATCAGCAGCATAAAGCGATACGTATACGGCCCCCAAAACTGGCAGACAAGCGTACCCAGCGCCACGATGGCGGCGGCAAGATACACGATCGCTAGGGCTCGTTTGAGTACGCGCACGTGGCGCTCCCTTCAAATCTCGGCTCTCGAAATGCAAAACGGTTCGCATCATTATAAAAGAGCCGGGTCCGGTGCTCTACGCACGCGGATCCGGCTCATCTATTCCACGAGGCTTGCATGCTCGCTTCATTATGCCCAGATATGCACGGCTTAACCCGTGCGGGCGCTACTCCTCCTCGAGGGCAGCGATGACCTCGTCGGTCATGTCCATGGTGCTGTAAACATCCTGGACGTCGTCGAGCTCCTCAAGACGGTCGATGAGGCGCTGAACCTTCTTGGCGTCGGCGCCGGAGACCTCGGTCGGGGTGGTCGGGACCATGGTGGTCTCGGAGCCCTTGACCTGGACGCCCTGCTCCTCGAGCGCCTTGGAGACAGCCATGACCTCGTTGGCAGTAGTCCAGACGATCCACTCCTCGCCGGCATCCTCGTAGTCCTCGCCACCGGCCTCGGCGATGGCCATCATGAACTCATCCTCGTCACCGGCAGCACCGTTGGCGATCATGGTCTCCTTCTTGGCGTTCTCGTCCAGGATCTCCTTGGCGACGACGATCTGGCCCTTACGCTCAAACTGGAAGGCGACGGAGCCGGAGGTGCCCAGGTTGCCGCCAGCGTGGGAGAAGGCGGAACGGACATCAGCGGCGGTACGGTTGCGGTTGTCGGTCAGGCAGTCGACGTAGACGGCGACACCGGCGGGACCGTAGCCCTCGTACACGATGTTCTCGTAGACGGCAGCGTCGGCACCCGAACCAAAAGCCTTGTCGATAGCGGACTTGATCTTGTCCTTAGGCATGGACTGAGCCTTGGCCTTGGCAACGGCAGCGGCGAGGCTGGCGTTGTTCTCGGGCAGCGGGTCGCCGCCGAGACGGGCAGCAACGGTAATGTTGCGGCTGAGCTTGGAGAAGAGGGCGGAACGCTTGGCGTCCTGCGCGCCCTTACGATGCTTGGTTGTGGCCCACTTAGAGTGTCCGGACATACGTGTCTCCTATCGGTTTCGACCTAAAGCCCAGCGCAGATGCTCGGGCAATATAAACAAACGTCGTTATGATATACCTACTGGCCTGCGAGATAAACCCCAAAATGAAGGCGTCGTGATGATGCCCCCCCTTTGGTGCAAAGAAACCTGACCCCAATGCACCAAGTTAGGACCAGAGGAGATCGCTGCGGGTGATGGTGGCGCCGATGGCAAAGGGCATGCAGGCGATGACCGGATACAGATAGCGCATGTAGGTCGAGCCGTTGCAGGGACCGATCAGGCACACGGCGAGCACGCCCAGCAGCGGCACCCAGATCGCCAGCGCACGCCACGAATGACGACGTAGCAGATAGACCACCACGGCGATCATGATCCACACATAGGTGGCCGAGCTCATGGTGAGCGAAATAAACGGGATGCGCTGCACCGCCACACGGTACAGATTGATCAGGTGGTCGCACCAGCGCACTACGTTGCTATCGACCGGATGGAAGTCGAAGTACTTGAGGTTGTCGGGACGCGCCATGATCTCGGCACTACGCGCCGTGCTGTAGACCCAGGCATCGCGCGCGCTCGGATAAAAATAACCATAGTAGTTATTGATAAGGGGGTGCGGACAGAAAGTTGGACCGCGGGGCGGTCCGGACTGGTGGAGTGGGTATGATGAATTGGACACCTAGTTAAGAGCGAAAGGTGTTCAAGATGACCCAAAGAAGAAAGCGATACGACAGGCAGTTCAAGGTCTCGGCGGCAAAGGTGGTCCTGTCCGGGGAAATGACGGTCAAAGGCC
>DBEYYU010000091.1:0-117095 GCA_048184855.1 Collinsella aerofaciens | reverse complement strand
CGAAGGCCACTTAATGTGGCCTTCGTGCGAGCAGGACTGCCCGAGCAGGAAACCTTACGCCCCGCCCCTCCGGAGCCACACGGGAGGCATCGCTAAGTTATCCCCCGGCATTCAGAAAATCTAAGTGCCAAAAAATAAGATTTTTTGACTCCGTGTTGTATAACCCGCCATTCGTGGGTACCATTCAACGCGTACGCAAACAAAAAGGGCTAATTCGCGTGGCATAACCACGCGGCCCAAAAAGGAGGAGACAAGCATGTCGTCTTTGAAGCCGCTTGCAGATCGTGTTCTGGTCAAGCCCGACGAGGCCGAGCAGAAGACCGCTTCTGGTCTGTACATCGCCAGCAACGCCCAGGAGAAGCCGCAGCGCGGCACCATCGTTGCCGTTGGCGCCGGCAAGGTCAACGACAAGGGTGAGCGCATCCCCATGGACGTCAAGGTCGGTGACGTTGTCATCTACGGTAAGTTCGGTGGCAACGAGGTCAAGGTCGACGGCGAGAAGTATCTGCTGATGCGCGCCGACGACATCTACGCTGTCGTCGAGGCCTAGTCTCGTCAGAATCTCTGATTCGTCTTTGAACGCGCCCGCCGCATAGGACTCGGAAGCGGCGACGCGAGTCACATTTCTTTTGGAGGATTACCTACCATGGCAAAGAACATTACGTTCAACACCGATGCCCGCGCTAAGCTTGCCAAGGGCGTCAACACTCTGGCCGACGCCGTTACCGTTACCATGGGCCCCAAGGGTCGCTACGTTGCGCTGCAGCGCACGTTCGGTGCTCCGACCATCACCAACGACGGCGTTTCCGTCGCCAAGGAGATCGAGCTCGAGGACAACATCGAGAACATGGGCGCTCAGCTGGTGAAGGAGGTCGCCACCAAGACCAACGACACCGTGGGTGACGGCACCACCACCGCAACCCTGCTCGCCCAGGCCATCGTCAACGACGGTCTGCGCAACGTCGCCGCTGGCGCCAACCCGCTGGCCATCCGTCGCGGCATCGACAAGGCCGTCAACGCCGCCGTCACCGAGATGAAGAAGCAGGCCAAGCCGGTCGAGACCAAGGAGCAGATCGCTTCCGTCGGTACCATCTCCGCCGGTGACCCCGAGGTCGGCGAGAAGATCGCCGAGGCCATGGAGGTCGTGGGCAAGGACGGCGTCATCACCGTCGAGGATTCCCAGACGTTCGACATCACCATCGACACCGTCGAGGGCATGCAGTTCGACAAGGGCTATGTCTCCGCTTACTTCGTTACGGACAACGACCGCATGGAGGCCGTGATGAAGGATCCGTACATCCTCATCACCGACCAGAAGATCTCCAGCGTTCAGGACATCATGCCCGTTCTCGAGGCTGTCCAGCGCGCTGGCCGTGGCCTGCTCATCATCGCTGAGGACATCGACGGCGAGGCTCTGCCGACCCTGGTCCTCAACAAGATCCGTGGCGCCCTCAACGTCTGCGCCGTCAAGGCCCCGGGCTACGGCGATCGCCGCAAGCGCATTCTCGAGGACATCGCCGTCCTCACCGGTGGCCAGGCTGCCCTGGACGAGTTGGGCGTGAAGGTCGCTGACATCACCGCCGATATGCTCGGTACCGCTAAGTCCGTCACCATCTCTAAGGACAACACCGTCGTCGTCGGCGGCGCTGGCTCCAAGGAGGCCATCGACGCCCGTATCGCTCAGATTAAGGGCGAGATGGAGAACACCACCTCTGACTTCGACCGTGAGAAGCTCCAGGAGCGCCTGGCCAAGCTCTCCGGTGGCGTTGCCGTCATCAAGGTCGGCGCTGCTACCGAGTCCGAGCTCAAGGAGATCAAGCATCGCGTCGAGGACGCCCTGCAGGCCACCCGCGCTGCTGTCGAGGAGGGCATTGTCGCTGGCGGCGGCGTCGCCTTCATGGACGCTGCTCCTGCGCTCGATGCCGTCGAGATCGATGACCCCGAGGAGAAGATCGGCGTCGACATCGTCAAGAAGGCTCTGACCGCTCCGGTCGCCACCATCGCCAAGAACGCTGGCTTTGAGGGCGCTGTCGTGGTCGACAAGGTCGCCGAGCTGCCCGCCGGCCAGGGTCTCAACTCTGCCAACGGCGAGTGGGGCGACATGATCGAGATGGGCGTCCTCGACCCCGTCAAGGTCAGCCGCGTCACCCTGCAGAACGCTGCTTCTGTCGCCAGCCTGATCCTCATCACCGAGGCCACCGTCTCCGATGTGCCCAAGAACACTCAGCTTGAGGACGCAATCGCTGCTGCTACCGCTGGTCAGCAGGGCGGCGGTATGTACTAAGGCCGACAAGGTCTAGAACTCCCACCGGGAATCCGGGGGCGGGACGGGGACTTCTCTCCGGAACGTCCTCGGTTAGATTGGGACCCCTTGTCCTGCTCCTTTGGAGCCGCGGACAAGGGGTCCTTTTTGTGCTGAATTATTGTTCAACTTTTCGAAATCTCTCATTTGTTCGACTTTAATCGACTGTCTGCTCAATTGAGTGGCGGGCTCGTCTCGACTCGCGTCTTGCAAGTTCTTGGGTAGACGGCTTGCTCGAGGTTTATGAAAGGGGCCGTCCCGCGGGACGGCCCCTTACTTGCTATCTGACTTTGGCAGGATCGAACTCATTCGATATATCTTCGATGCCATCAGATTGAAGAATGAGCTCGCTAGGCAGATGGTGGCCCATCGGATCGATTAGGAAATCGAGTCCTGCCCTTCTGGCCGTTTTTGCGACTGGGATGAAGTCTGTGTCACCAGCTATGAGAACGATTTGATCAACAGTTCTCCCATGGGCGAGCGAGGCGACATCGAGTCCGATTCTCATGTCAACACCGGATTGCTTTAACCCAACGAGGGTGAAATCTTCCTGCCCGAGGTCGGTTGTTGTCAACTCACCCTTGAGTAGCTTCTTGAGCGATTCTTGTTTCAAGTTGTAATGCGCGTTCGCTGAGCGTAGTTCGCCCATGCGCATCGCAACTTTCCTCTTCTCCCCGAGGGCTGCGTGGAAATCGGACATCCATACATTGGAGGGATGCTTCCGGCTGAACACGGTATTGTGTTCGTCCCAGGGCTGCTTAAAAGTGCCGTTTTCTAGTGGTGGACAGTTGTAGAAGAAGATTCTGTATAGGGAGCGGTCGCCGTATTCTAGCGTCATCTTTCGTTTAGCGGATATGTGCCGCAGGGCATAGGCATGACATTCCGATGCGCGCTTTTCGGGTGAAGTGTCTCCCCATAGCCTGCGCGCTCGTTTCAGGAAGAAATTTCCATCGATTAGGACAGCGGTTCTTGTCATGATATCTCCTGCTACATGAATTGACCCCCGAGCTGTGGTACTCCGGCTAAAGATTGGAGCCACTGTCGGAGGTCTTCAAAAAACGGAGGACAGGGAGATGGCGGAAAACCTAATTTCTCTGTCTGGCTTGAGTCTACATCCATTGACTCAGCAATTTGTGGTGGAATTCGGGTTAGATTGTGGAATCGCGCCCTTTGCACTTCGGGGAATTCTGTGTTGACTGCCCTTCTTGATCTTTCGTACTTGCCTGCGATCAGTTGTTAGCGTGCTGCAGCATTGTTGTTGCGCCGCTCTATCCCGGGCGTATTTGTGGGGCGTTTCCCTACCATAAATTACCCTTGGCATACTTGCGCGAAAGCCTACTGGTGCTACACTTGCAAGTGCTGTTTCAGGGCGGGGTGAAATTCCCCACTGGCGGTAAATCGGGCGGTGCCAAAGGGGTGCCGTGGTGCAGGCGAAGCGTCTGCGACCGAGCCGATGAGTCCGCGACCCGTGCGTGTGTTGGTTCGCATGCCGGCTGAACTGGTGAGATCCCAGTACCAACGGTTAGAGTCCGGATGAAAGAGGCAGGTGATCTTATGTCTGAACAGTCGCAGCATATCCATTTTGAGAACACGAATAGGTGGAGCACCAAACAGCTCGTTACCATGGCGTTGATGTGCGCCTTGGGCGCCCTGTTTATGTATGTGCAGCTGCCCATCCTTCCTTCGGCGCCGTTTTTGACGTATGACCCGTCGCTGGTGCCAGCGATGGTGTGTGGATTTGCGTATGGTCCCGGCGCCGGTACCGCTGTTGCCGCCATGGCGATCGTTATCCATGCGCTCACCACGGGTGACTGGGTCGGCGCGCTTATGAACCTGGTTGCCACGCTGGGCTACATTCTGCCCGCGGCTATCGTCTACCAGAAGATGCATACCTATAAGGGTGCCGTGATTGGCCTGGTGCTCGGCGTCATTGCCGCTACGGCGCTGTCTATGGTCGCAAACCTTACCATTGGCGTATGGTTCTGGTATGGCTCGGTCGATGTGATCGCCCCGCTCATGATTCCTGCCGTGCTGCCGTTCAACCTTATCAAGACCGTGCTTAACTCGGTGTTGACGCTGGTGGTGTATAAAGCAGTCTCCAACCTCATCACGCCTAAAAAGGACCAGGTCAAAGGCCGCGCATGATTGAGTGTCGGGGCGTTTCCTTTAGCTATGACGGTGCCGTGTCGGCACTCGACGGTGTCGATCTGAACATCGAGGACGGGGAGTTTTTCTGCATCCTCGGTGGCAATGGGTCGGGCAAGTCGACGTTTGCCAAGCATCTGAATGCGCTGCTGCAGCCCGATGCGGGAACGGTGTGCGTCAACGGCATGGACGCGTCCGATCCCGAGCTGGTCTACGACATCCGCTCGACTGCTGGCATGGTGTTCCAGAATCCCGACGACCAGCTTGTGGCGACGCTTGTCGAGGACGACGTTGCGTTTGGTCCCGAGAACTTAGGGGTCGAATCGGCCCAGATCGCGCAGCGCGTGCGCGAGGCGCTGAAGGCCGTGGGTCTGGTGGGCTTTGAGCGCCACGAGACCCATGCGCTTTCGGGTGGCCAAAAGCAACGCGTGGCGCTTGCCGGCGTGCTTGCCATGGAACCGCGCGTTCTCATTTTGGACGAGGCTTCCTCGATGCTCGATCCGCGTGGACGTAAGGGCCTCATGAAGGCTTGCCGCGCGTTGCACGCTCACGGTATGACCATCGTGATGATTACGCACTTTATGGAAGAAGCCGCCGAGGCCGATCGTGTCGCGGTGTTTCGGGCGGGGCACGTTGCCATGCTCGGTACGCCCGAGGAAATTTTGACGCGGGCGGATGAGCTTGCGCAGCTCAACCTGGATATGCCGGAGTCGTGTCGTCTGGGCATGGCGCTTCGTACGAAGGGCGTGCCTGTTCATGCGCAGGTGCGCGAGGTGGATATGGTCGCTGAGATTGCGCAGGCTTATGCCGAGCGAAGTGGGGCAGACACCGCGGGACAGTCTTCCGCATCCCAGTTGGAAATCGCTGACGGCACTGTTCCGGTAGACAACGAGGACAACGCGTCGGAGCCCGTCATCGAACTATCCCATGTTTCGTACAGTTATTCGCTCAGTCCGCGCGAGCGCCACCGCTGGCACAAGCGCTCGGCCACTGCGGACAAATCGAACAAACAGGCTCTCTGGGGAAACGACCCCAGCAGCCCGTGGGCGCTGCGCGATGTATCGCTGACGGTGCGTCGCGGCGAGTTCCTGGGCTTGGCAGGTCATACCGGTTCGGGTAAGTCGACGCTGGTCCAGCATCTCAACGGGCTGATCCGTCCGCAGGAGGGAAGCATTTGCGCGCTGGGGCTCGACCTATCAAACAAGAAAGACGCCGCTGCGGTTAAGGCCAAGGTCGGCGTGGTGTTTCAGTATCCCGAGCGTCAGCTGTTTGCCGAAACCGTGGCGCAGGACGTGGCGTTTGGTCCGCATAACCTTGGCTTGCCGCAAGATGAAGTCGACCGTCGTGTCGAGTCATCGCTCTCACGCGTGGGCCTCGACCTTTCCACGGTCGGCGACAAGAGTCCCTTTGAGCTTTCGGGCGGTCAGCAACGGCGTGTGGCATTCGCCGGCGTGCTCGCCATGGAGCCCGAAGTCCTGGTGCTCGATGAGCCCATGGCGGGGCTCGATCCGGCTGCGCGCAGGGATTTCCTTGAGCTTATCGATCGACTTCACCGCGATGGCCTGACCGTTGTCATGGTTTCGCATAGTATGGATGACCTGGCCAATTGCTGCGACCGTATTGTCGTGATGAACGAGGGCGCGGTGTTTGCCGAGGGCACGCCCGCTCAGGTTTTTGCGCATGCCGATGAGCTTAAATCAATCGGCTTGGGCGTTCCCGCCGCCCAGCGTATGGCGCTGGCGCTTACGGAGGCGGGCGTGCCGCTGCGCTTTGACGGCCTCTATACGGTTGAGTCGCTGACAGACGAGTTGGTGGACCTGCTAATCGGTTGCTCGGGCGGTCTTTCTAACGTCGCGGACATTGCTAAATTCAAGACGGTCGCGCGAGAGAAGGGCTGCTAATGGAGGCGTTTTCGTTTGGCAGCTACTATCCCGGCGATAGTGCGATCCACCGCCTGGACCCGCGAACTAAGTTGCTCTTGGGCTTTGTGTTTCTGATCACGACGCTGACCGTCGGCGGCTTCCGCGGACTGGCCCCTGTCGCAATGTTTGTCGTGCTGATCTATGCCGTGTCTCGGGTGCCGTTGCGCCGGGTCCTATCATCGATGGCGCCGCTGCTGGCAATCGTCGTCGTGGTCGCGGTGCTCAACTTGTTTACCGATCAGAGTGGGCGCATCCTGTGGCAGCTCGGCTTTCTGCAGATAAGCGAGGGCTCACTGCGTTCTGCCGCCTTTATGGCGTGCCGCCTGACGTTGATGATGGCCGGCATGAGCGCCATTACACTCACCACGCCGACGCTCGACCTCACCGCGGGCTTTGAGCGCCTGCTCGCGCCGTTTGCGCGTGTGGGACTTCCTGCGCACGAGCTCGGCATGATCATGGGTATCGCGCTACGCTTTATGCCGCAGTTTGCCACTGAGATGAAGCAGACGGCCGATGCACAGGCAAGCCGCGGCGCGCGCGTGACGGGCGGTCCGCTCGGCGGCGTGCGTATGCTCGGCAGTGTGGCGATTCCGCTGTTCACGGGCGTGTTCCGCCATGCCGAGACGCTGTCTGCCGCCATGGATGCACGCTGCTATCACGGCGAGCAGGGCCGCACGCGCCTGCATGCGCTTGCATTTGGCCGCGGCGATGCGTTGGCGGCGGTGGTGACGGCGTTGCTGCTCATCTGCGTCATCGTCATCAATCTTCAACTTGTTTAGGCGCGATTCGGGCGCAAGAAAGGGGTCCCTATGACCGACAACGACCGCACGGCTCAGCTTGAGCGCGCCTGTTCGTATCTCAGGCGCATTCCGGCGTGGTATCTGGCCACGACCGATGCAAGTGACGGGCATCAGCCTCGCGTGAGGCCGTTTTCGTTTGCCATGGTCGATGACGGTAAGTTGTGGTTTTGCACGTCGCGCGACAAGGACGTGTGGGCGGAGCTGAGTGCGAATCCCAAGTTTGAGGTATCGGGCTGGAAGCCGGGGGAATGTTGGTCGTATTGACCGGCGAAGCCGCACTTGAGGACGACGCAGTTGCGAGCGACAAGGTGCGTCAAGCGGGTTTTAAGCACATGGTGGGCATTGGCGAGGAACACGAGAGTGCCAACGACGGCCGCCTTGCTTTCTTTTCGGTCCGCAATATTGCCGCGCGCTTCTGTGATATCGACGGCAGCGAGGAGCGCCTGGAGCTCTAGCTCGCACAAACCAGGTTCCCAAACTAACTAGTACAGGAGGAAACGTGGACGGATTGAATACGGTGTTGGAGTATCTGACGTCGGTGCCGGCATGGTATTTGGCGACGAGCGTTGACGGACAGCCTCATGTGCGTCCGTTTTCGTTTGCGCAGATCCAGGATGGCAAGCTGTGGTTTGTAACAGCGCGCACCAAAGATGTGTGGCAAGAGCTGCTGCAAAACCAGCGCTTTGAGGCCACGAGTTGGTGGCCGGGCCATGGCTGGCTCATCTTGCGCGGGCGTGCCGGCTTGGATGACCGGGCTTTAGACGAAATGCGCGAAGCCGGGTGGAAGCATCTAGAGCACCTGGGCGAGCACTATGAGGGGCCTAACGACCCCACGCTCGTCTTCTTTAGCGTCGAGGATCCCGAGGCTTTTATCTGCAATCACGACGAATGGGTGCCGGTCGAGCTCTAGCCGGCTGGCTCATCCTAACAACTTGGTTTTCGCATGGGCGGGCCCCGTATTGCCCGGTGCCGTTAGGAGCGCCGGTCAATACGGGGCCCGCTCCATTTGTCAATTCCTTCAAGCGAATGTGTCGGGATTGTTTCAATGCATGAATATGCAAGCCATTTACGTGTTCATGCATCTTTTGGTGCTAAAGTTTCAACCCACTTCATAACGACCACTGCGAAATGCGCATCGGTGCATAAATCGCAGACAAGGAGTCTGATATGTCTTTAAAGGTTGGAATCGTCGGCGCGGCTGGATATGCCGGAGCCGAGCTCATTCGCCTCGTGCTCGGCCATCCCGAGTTTGAACTTGTCGCCATTACGTCCAACGCCGATGCTGGCCAGCCGCTGTCTTCGGTCTATCCGAGCTTTGCCGGCGTGAGCGATCTGCTTTTTACCACGCACGACGCCCCCGAGCTCAAGAGCTGCGATGCGGTTTTTCTTGCCGTGCCGCACACGGCTGCCATGGCACAGGTGCCCGCGCTCCTTGCCGCAGGCGTTTCCTGCTTCGATTTGTCTGCCGACTACCGTCTGAGCGATCCGGCCGTGTTCGAGGCGTGGTATGCCGCCGCGCATACGAGCCCCGAGCTGCTCAAGACGCGTGCTTTCGGCCTCCCCGAGCTGTTCTGCCAGGACTTAGAGACCGCTGCTTCCAGCCATGCCGACGGCAAACCCGTGCTGGTCGCCTGCGCCGGTTGCTATCCCACCGCAACGAGCCTTGCCGCCGCGCCCGCCGTGCGCGCTGGCTGGGTTGCCCAGAGCGGCCCCGTGATCGTTGATGCCATCGGCGGTGTGACGGGTGCCGGCAAGTCCTGCAACGCTCGTACGCATTTTTGCAGCGCTGACGAGAACTTGGAGGCCTACGGCGTGGGCAAGCATCGCCACACGCCCGAGATTGAGCAGATCCTTGGCCTGACCGATCGCGTCGTCTTCACCCCGCATCTGGCACCGCTCAAGCGCGGCCTGCTCTCCACGGTGACGCTGCCGCTCACGCCGCAGGCCATCGACTCCCTGGCTCTTGAGGATGTCGTCGACTATTACAAGCAGTTCTACGCTGGACGCACCTTTGTGCGCGTGCTCGATGCCGGCCAGCAGCCCAAGACGGCTTCGGTCGTCGGCACCAACGCCGCCCAGATTGGCCTTGCGTTCAACAAGCGCGCGGGCGTGCTGGTGGCGACGGGCGCCATCGACAATCTGTGCAAGGGCGCTGCGGGCCAAGCGGTCCAGTGCGCCAATATCGTCTTTGGCTTTGACGAGCGACGAGGCTTGCCCACAGTGGCGTGCCCGGTGTAGCACATTCGATTGTTAACGATTTGGTAGTCGGGCATCGAGTGGGGCGCCACTCTTAAGCTGGTCTCATGATTACGACTGGCATGGCGCACCAACCGATGTCCGTTTTTTGTTTGACATAAGGAGTCATGAAGACGATGAATACCGAGCTGTTTGATATCAAGATTCGCGCCGTCGAGGGTGGCGTTACGGCTGCGGCTGGTTTTAAAGCTGCGGGCATCCACGCTGGGTTCCGCAAGAACCCCGAGCGTCTGGATTACGCGCTCGTCGTGCCCGATAAACCCTGTCCCGGTGCCGGCGTGTTTACCACCAATCGCTTTTGCGCGGCGCCCGTGCAAGTGAGCCGTGCCAACCTGGGCGGTGCCGACAAGGGCTACGGTATCATCGCCGGCGTTTCGGTCAACTCTGGCAATGCCAACGCCGCCACGGGTGAGCCCGGCCTTGCATGCGCGCGCGAGACGTGCAACATCGCATCGCAGGTCATCGGCTGCGAGCCCCAGCAGATTCTGGTTGCCTCCACGGGTGTGATTGGCCAGATTCTGCCGATCGACACGTTTGAGACCGCCATTCCTGCTGCCTACGAGGCGCTCTTCGCCCACGGTGGCGCCGATGCCGCTCGTGCCATCATGACGACCGACACGCACTCCAAGGAGTACGCCGTGTCCTACGTCAGCGAGGCTGCGGGTCATGCGGGCAATGTCTATACGGTGGGCGGAATGTGCAAGGGCTCGGGCATGATCATGCCCAACATGGCCACCATGATCGCAGTTATCACCACCGATGCCCCCGTCGAGCCTGCGGCACTTCATGCCCTGCTGCTCTCGACCGTCAAGCAGACCTTTAACAAGGTAACGGTCGATTCCGACACCTCGACCAACGACACCTGCATCATGCTTGCCTCCGGCGCCGCTGCCGCAGATGCCGAGCCTATCGTCGAGGGCTCCGATGCCTTTGACGAGTTGGCATTTGCCGTGCACGAGGTGTGCGAGAGCCTGGCGCGCAATATTGCCGCCGATGGCGAGGGCGCATCCAAGCTTGTTACGGTCAACGTTACCGGAGCCGCCAACGACGAGGAAGCTGATATCGCCGCTCGTGCCGTTGCCAACTCGCCGCTCGTTAAGACCTGCATCGCCGGCCACGACTGCAACTGGGGCCGCGTTGCCATGGCGCTTGGCAAGTGCGGCGTGAAGTTTAATCAGGAAGACGTTTCCATCGACATGATGGGTATGCCTGTCTGTCGCGATGGTCTGACTGTTCCCTTTGACGAGGACGAGGCTCTACGACGTTTCGAGGCGCCCGAGATCGTGATCTCGGCCGACCTGGGCGCAGGCGACGCGGCAACGACCGTGTGGACCTGCGACCTCACGCATGAGTACATCTCCATCAACGGCGACTACCGTTCCTAGATTCCGGGCACGCTGCGCATCTTGCCGCGATTGCGGACAGCGGAGCACGGCGCGATAACGATACGAAAGACGAGGCAGATTATGAAATTCGCACGCGATTGTCGTTCGAGCGAATCCAACGAAGCAACCGCGCAGCTGCTGTTCGAAGCGCTGCCGTGGATTAAGAACCTGACCGGCAAGACGGTTGTTATCAAATATGGCGGAGCCGCCATGGTTGATGAGCAGCTGCGCCGCGACGTGATGAGCGACATCGTTTTGCTCAAGATCATCGGTATGCGCCCCGTCATCGTGCATGGCGGCGGCAAGGCTATCAACGAGGCGCTGAGCCATTACGATATTCCCGTCGAGTTTAAGAACGGCCAGCGCGTGACCACGCCGGCGACTATGGATATCGTGCGCGAGGTACTGGGCGGCAAGGTCAACCAAGAGCTGGTTGCTGCCATCAACCACCACGGCAACCTGGCCGTGGGCGTGTCGGGCAGTGATGCCGGCACGCTCATCGCCGAGCCGCTCGACCCCGAGCTCGGTCGCGTGGGCAAAGTGACGCACGTCAACACCGACTATATCGAGCGCTTACTCGATAGCGAGTACATCCCCGTCATAGCTACCGTCGCGGCGGGGGAGGACGGCGGTTTCTTCAACATCAACGCCGACACCGCCGCCGGTGCCGTTGCCGCGGCGCTCCACGCGCATAAGGCGATCTTTTTGACCGATGTCGATGGCCTGTACAAGGACTTTAGCGACAAGGACTCGCTTATCTCCAACCTAACGCTCGACGAGGTTAACGAAATGCTCTACGGCGGCGAGGTCGATAAGGGCATGATTCCCAAGCTGCGTGCGGCCGTCGATGCGCTTGCCGGCGGCGTATTTCGTGCCCACATCATTAACGGTACTACGCCGCATTCGCTGCTCCTGGAGCTGCTGACCGATGCCGGCGTCGGCACCGTGATTCATTCCACCGAGACGGCTTACGAGTTCGATACGCATCCGCATCCGCTTTCGACGTTTGCTGCGCGTCTGACCGAGAACCTTGACGAGGTCGAGAAGCTTCAGACGGTCTAGCTGACCCGCAGCCGCCCCATTCCTGCACCCATAGCCCCGCGCCGTCTGGCGCCCAACGAAAGGCATCTCATGTCACTTGCAGCTCAGCAATCGCTTGAATCCCATTACGTTATGCATACCTTTGGCCGCTCTCCGGTCGAGTTTGTCGAGGGTCACGGCATGAAGCTCACCGGCGACGATGGCCGTGAGTACCTCGACTTTCTTGCCGGCATCGGCGTGTGCAGCCTAGGTCATGGCGACCCGGCTGTGCTCTCGGCGCTCGAGGCACAGACCAAAAAGCTCATGCATGTCTCCAATTACTTCTACATCGAGCAGCGCGGACAGGTCGCGGCGCTGCTGTCCAAGCTTGCTAACGACGACGTAGATGGTGCGCGCGTGCTTGCCGATGCCATTGTCGCCGGCGATGAGACCACGGCAGCTGCTCTTGGTGCCCCGGCTGCGGATGAGCAGGTTTGGGAGACCTTCTTTGCCAACTCTGGCGCCGAGGCCAACGAGGGCTCGATGAAGCTCGCGCGCCTGTACGCCAAGCGTGCCGGTAATGGCGGCAACACCATCGTGTGCATGCGCGGCGGGTTCCACGGCCGTACGCTCGAGACCATTGCCGCCACCATGCAGGATTGGCTGCAGGACAGCTTCCGCCCGCTGCCGGGTGGCTTTGTGGCCTGCACGCCCAACGATGTAGATGAACTGCGTGCGATCTTTAAGCAGCTGGGGAGCGAGATTTGCGCCGTGATGCTCGAGCCGATCCAAGGTGAGAGTGGCGTGCACCCCATGACCGAGGAGTTTATGGCGGCAGCGCGCGACCTGGCACACGAAGTGGGCGCCGTGCTTATCGCCGACGAGGTCCAGTGCGGCATCTTCCGCTCCGGCAAGCCGTTTGCGTTCCAGACCTATGGCGTGGAGCCCGACATCATGAGCCTTGCCAAGGGCATTGCCGACGGCGTGCCCATGGGTGCCGTCGTGGCAAAGAAGGAGATTGCCGACGTGTTTAAGCCGGGCGACCACGGCTCGACCTTTGGCGGTAGCTGCTTGGCCATCGCGGCATGTGCCGCGACGCTCTCCGCGCTTGTGCGTGGCGATTATGCCGAGCATGCTGCCAAGGTGGGCGCCTATATGGAGCAGGCGCTGGCTAAGCTTCCGCATGTGGTAGAGGTTCGTGGCCGTGGCCTGATGCTCGGCTGCGATCTTGACGATACTGCGGGTGATGCTCACGACGTTGTGGCCCGTGCATTGGGGGCTGGTGCCGTGATCAACGCTACGGGTGCCCATACGCTGCGTTTCTTGCCGCCTCTCGTCTGCGAGGAAGCCGACGTGGACAGTCTGATCGAGATACTGTCGGGTGTTTTGGGCTAACGCGGCGCAATAACTCAATTTGGACCGGGTTCCGGACTGCGGACGTGCCCTATGCGGCATGATTCAGCGGTCTGGAACCCGTTTTGCCTTAGATTTGCTAAGGCAGGGAGACCTGCTGGCCAAAAAACATCAAATTTGAGTACTGTTACCGATTTGGTAGCAGCAATTTTGGACTAATAAGGCCAGATGGCAAGTCGAAATGGCGATGAATGCACGATTTTGATCCGACTATTAGTCCTTATAATGGACATATGTTGTGTAACTTAAGCAAATACTATCTTTTTATATGTTGCAAACAAAGCAGCATTACTCATTTTTGCCATTATTTGGCCACGGACCTTGAAATAAGGGGTCCTTGGGGTTCGAATCCCATGCGCTGGGCCCAAACAAAAAACGGTCCCCTTGCGAGGACCGTTTCCAATTCAGTGGTGGGCGATGAGGGATTCGAACCCCCAGCCTTGTGCGTGTAAAGCACCTGCGCTAACCGTTGCGCCAATCGCCCGTGCGGAGAGAGTATAGCAAAACAATCGCCCCATTCACCTCATATCCATTAAAGGTAACCGGCGCGTGTCACAGCGGAGCTGATTCAGTTGAGATTGCCTGAACATTCCGCCCCTCTTTACGCCCTCGGGTATACTCAAAAGCTACTGATTCGATTTGATGCCCAGCAACAGCAGAGGGGATAGTATATGTGCGGTTTTGTCGGTTTTGTCGGTGGGACGGATAACCAATCCGAGGTGCTCACCAAGATGATGGACCGCATCGTCCATCGCGGTCCCGACATGGGCGGTCAGTTTATCGACGGCCGCGTTGCCCTGGGCTTCCGCCGCCTGTCGATCCTCGACCTGACCGAGGCCGGCGCTCAGCCCATGGCCAATGAGGACGGCAGCGTCGTCATTGTCTTCAACGGCGAGATCTACAACTTCCAAGAACTCCGTTCCGAGCTCGAGGCCAAGGGCTACAAGTTCCACTGCGGCGCCGACACCGAGAGCCTCCTGCACGGCTACGAGGAGTGGGGCGAGGCCGTTCTCGATCGCCTGCGCGGTATGTACGCCTTCGTCATCTGGGACAAAAAGAAGAACAAGCTTTTTGGCGCCCGCGACATCTTTGGCATCAAGCCGCTCTACTACTATCCCATGGCCGATGCGGGCGACGGCGCTCCGGGCGTGCTCTTTGGTTCCGAGATCAAGAGCTTCCTGGACTACCCGCACTTCCACAAGGCGGTCAACAAAAAGGCTCTGCGTCCGTACATGACGCTGCAGTATTCGGCAACCGAGGAGACCTTCTTCGAGGGTGTCTACAAGCTGCCGCCGGCGCACTACTTTACCGTCGATATTCCGACCGGCAAGATGAACATCGAGCGTTACTGGGATTGCGATTACTCTGCCGTCGAGAAGCCGTTCGAAGAGTATGTCGATGAGCTGGACGAGGTCGTGCACGAGAGCGTCGAGGCCCATCGCATCGCCGACGTCAAGGTCGCGTCGTTCCTCTCCGGTGGCGTCGACTCCAGCTACATCGCCGCTTGCCTCATGCCCGACAAGACCTTCTCGGTGGGCTTTGACTACAAGAACTTCAACGAGACCAACTACGCCAAGGAGCTTTCCGATAAGCTCGGCGTCGAGAACGTTCGCAAGATGATTACCGCCGACGAGTTCTTCGGTGCGCTCGAGGACATCCAGTATCACATGGACGAGCCGCAGTCCAACCTGTCTTCCGTGCCGCTGTGGTTCTTGGCCGAGATGGCCCGCAAGGACGTCACCGTCGTGCTTTCGGGCGAAGGTGCCGACGAGCTCTTTGGCGGCTACGCCTACTACGAGGATACGGTCCCGGTGCGCAAGTACAAGAAGATGGTGCCGCTGCCCATCCGTCGCGCGCTCGGTAACCTGGCGCTGCATATGCCGTACTTCAAGGGACATAACTTCCTGGTCAAGGGTGCCGAGATCCCCGAGAAGTCGTTCCTGGGACAGGCTCTGGTATGGCCGGAGCGCGAGGTCGACGGCGTGCTCAAGCCCGAGTACAACACCGGCGATGGCGCCTTTGAGCTCGCTGCACCCATCTACGCACGCGTGAAGGGTCAGCCCGAGCTGGTCAAGAAGCAGTACCTCGACATGAACATGTGGCTCCCGGGCGACATTCTGCTCAAGGCCGACAAGATGTGCATGGCGCACTCGCTGGAGCTGCGCGTGCCCTTCCTGGACCGCAAAGTCATGGAGTTCGCTGAGCACATTCCCGACCGCTACCGCATCAACGAGAACGGCAACAAACAGGTACTCCGCTACGCTGCCAACAAGTCGCTGCCCGATGAGTGGGCCACCCGTCCCAAGGTGGGCTTCCCGGTGCCGATTGTCTACTGGCTGCGCGAGCAAAAGTGGTACGACTATGTCAAGGAGTACTTCACCGCGCCGTGGGCAAGCGAGTTCTTCGATACCGACGAGCTCATGCACCTGCTCGATCTGCACTTTGCGGGCAAGGGTGATTTCCAGCGCAAGATCTATACGCCGCTCGTGTTCTTGGTGTGGTACAAGCGCTTCTTTATCGACGAGGACCAGCCCGCTGTTCAGGCTGCCTAGCCTCGGCTTACGAACGCCTGCGCGTAACGGCTCCTCCGGGAGCCGTTTTTGCGTGGGTGCGTTTCAGTTACTATAAAAACCGTCCCTGCCAAATGGCTGAGAAAGGTGAAAGATGCACCATTCGGAATCCGCGACCGTGACCACGGTCGATACGCTTGCCAAACTGCTCGATGTGTGCGGCGAGCTGCGCGCATCAGAGCAGGTTGACGAGCGTGCCGTGACCGGCTGCTCGTTTGATTCGCGCGCGGTCTCGGCAGGTGACGTATTCTTCTGCAAAGGTGCTGCCTTTAAGCCCGCGTTCTTGAGCATGGCGCTCGATGCGGGCGCCGTCGCATTTGTGTGTGAGGAGTCGCTGGTCGAGTCTCTGGAGCCGCTGGCGAAGGAGAGCGGTGCTGCGATGCTGGTTGTTGATAGCGTTCGCACGGCCATGGCCCTGTTGCCGCCGGAGGTCTACGACCGTCCCGACCACGACGTCAAGATCGTGGGCATCACCGGCACCAAGGGAAAGACCACGGCCGCTTTTATGCTCCAGTCGATTATCAAAGCGGCGGGCGAGTCCTGCGGCATGATCGGCTCGGTGAGTACCGACGATGGCATCGAGTGCTACGAGAGCACCAATACTACGCCCGAGGCCCCCGAGATCTGGCGCCATATCGCCAACTGCCGCACGTCCGGTCGCCAGTCCATGGTCATGGAGGTCTCGAGCCAGGCGCTCAAGTACCAACGCGTCGAGAATCTGCCGTTTGACGTGGCGTGCTTCCTCAACATCGGCCGCGACCACATCTCGCCGATCGAGCACCCGACCTTCGAGGATTATTTTGAGAGCAAACTCAGGATCTTTGACCAGGCAAAGACCGCCGTGGTGAATCTGGGCACCGAAGAGGTCGACCGTGTGCTGGAGGCAGCGTCGACGGCCGAGCGCTTGGTGACCGTTGGCGTCGAGCATCCCGAGGCAAGCCTGTGGGCGAGCGACGTACGCATGGTCGGCTTTAGCATCGAGTTCAACTTGCATGGCCTGTGTGCCGACGAGTCCGAGGCGGGGGAGAAGGTCCTGCTGGGTATCGCGGGAGACTTTAACGTGGAGAACGCGCTGGTCGCTATCGCCGCTGCGCGCGAGATCGGCATCGGTATCGATGCCATCAAGAAGGGCCTCTCCAAACTGCGTGTGCCGGGCCGTATGGAGGTCGTGGAGTCGAAGGACGGCCGCGTGATCTGCGTCGTTGACTATGCGCACAACCAGCTTTCGTTCCGTTCGCTTTTCTCGTCGGTCAAGCGCGCGTTTCCCGCCAGCCCCGTCATTGCGCTGTTTGGCGCCGCCGGCGGCAAGGCTCAGGAGCGCCGCGAGCAATTGCCACGCGAGGCCGCACCATATTCCGACCTGATGATCTTTACGAACGAGGATCCAGCTCACGAGGACCCGATGAAGGTCTGTCGCGAGCTTGCCGAACATGTTCCCGACGATACGCCGAACAAGATTATCCTCGATCGCGAAGCCGCTGTGCATGCGGCGTTCAAGGCGGCGCGCGAGGAGTACGTCAACCCCGATGCTCCCACCATTGTCTTGCTGCTGGCAAAGGGTGACGAGGAGCTCATGCACGTGGGCGACGAATTCGTGCCCATCGAGAGCGACCTTTCGCTGGCCAATCGCCTGATCGATGTTACCCAGTTTGACTAATGAACCATGATGGCGGCGGCGCCCTGAGTACGCTGTCGCCATAAGCGTGTTCCCTCAATCAAAACATGCCGTCCAAGTCCAAACCCTTCTACGTAAACGGAGTAACCATGTCCCACAACACCCTGCCGACCGTTGCCGAGCTTTCGGGCGAGATGCGCGAGCGCTTGGCCAAGGTCAAGTACGTCTTTACCGACCTGGATGCCACGATGCTCGCGCCCGGCTCGTGCGTGCTGCGCGACAACGACGGCAACCCCTCGACCAAACTCGTCGAGGCTGTCGTGGCGCTCGCTCGCGCTGGTATTCAGGTGGTTCCCACCTCGGGCCGCAACCGTACCATGATCCACGAGGACGCGCGCGTGCTCGGTCTCAACTCCTACATCGGCGAGATGGGCGGCCTGGTCATGTACGACCTCAAAGCCAACGATTGGGAGTATCTGACCGGCGACATGCCCTACGACTCCTCTTGCGGCCTCACGCCGCACCAGGTGATCGAGCAGACCGGCGTGTGCGAGAAGATCCTCGCCCGCTGGCCGCACAAGATCGAGTATCACAACGACATGTCGACCGGCTACAAATACCGTGAGGTCACCGTCGGCATGCGCGGCGATGTGCCCGACGATGAGGTTCAGGCCATCCTGGACGAGGCCGGCTGCGGTCTGATCTGGGCTTGCAACGGCCATCTGACTCACCTGTCCAAGCCGACGACGCTCGAGCTCGATCGCGTCGAGGACGGTCGCGCATTCAACATCAACCCGGCGGGTCTCAACAAGGGCGTTGCCATTGCGCGCTTCTGCGAGCACCTGGGGATCGAGCGCGAGGAGACGCTCGCGCTCGGCGACTCCGAGTCCGACTTCTACATGGCCGACCACGTGGGCATGTTCTGCCTGGTCGAGAACGGTCTGACGAGCGTCGGCGCCCCGGAGTTCTTGGACACCTGCGACAATGCCTATGTAACGCGCGGCAAGATTGTCGACGGTTGGGTGGCAACGGCCGAGCTGCTGGTCGCAGCCCGTTCGTAGCGCGACGCATCACGCGTGGTCGCATTTTTCGAGAGAGAATCTGGTGAGGTAATGTCCGATATCGAGAATCTGGCCGGGGACACGCGTCCGATCGGCGTGTTCGACTCGGGCCTGGGCGGCTTGACGGTCGCGCGCGCGATCGCAACGGCCCTTCCGCATGAGTCTGTTTACTACTTTGGCGACACCAAGCGCTGTCCCTATGGCGTGAGGGATGAGGACGAGGTGCGCTCGTTTGCCCTGCAGGTGGGCCGCTGGCTCTCGCACCACGATGTCAAGATCATGGTCATCGCTTGCAATACGGCAACGGCCGCCGCCCTGCGCGTCGCGCAACAGGTGCTCGATGTTCCGGTCATCGGCGTGATCGCGCCGGGCGCGCGTGCCGCCATTAACAGCACGCGCACGCGCCGCGTGGGCGTGCTGGCCACCAACCTTACGATTCGGTCTGGCGCGTACACGCGCGCTATCCAGGACCTGGATGCGGGCGTCGATGTGTACGGCTGCCCTGCCTCAAGCTTTGTCGAGGTGGTCGAAAGCGAGCTTGCCTCGGGCGCGCATCTGCAGGAGCAGTGGCTCGAAAACGACGACATCTTCGACACCCCCCAGGTGCGCTCGTTAGTCGGTGCGACGGTCGAGCCCCTGCTGGGGCACGGCATTGACACCGTGGTGCTTGGATGCACGCATTTTCCGCTGCTTGCGGGCCCCATTCGCCATGCGCTGGGATCTCATGTGCGCGTGGTGAGTTCTGCCGAGGAGACCACGCGCGAGCTTGCCGATATCCTTACGCGCCGCGAGCAGCTTGCGGCGGATGGCGCGGAGCCCCTGCATCGCTTTGCCACGACATCCGATAACATCGCCGAGTTCGCGGTGGCTGGTAGCTTTATCTTTGGTCAGCCGCTCAAGAGCGTCGAACATGTCGACTTGGAGGAGCTACGCTAGCGCGCTCACTTTTGACAGTCCTTGGTCGAGAAGGGTCTTCTTATGGAATATATGCAGGTCAACCGCGCCAATGGCCGCGCCGCCAACGAGCTGCGCCCCGTTAAGCTCACCCGCGGGGTCATGAAGCACGCCCACGGCTCGTGCCTGGCCGAGTTCGGCGACACGCGCGTACTGTGCGCCGCCACCATCGAAGAGGGCGTGCCGGGCTGGCGCAAGGGCGCCAAGGCCGGCTGGGTAACGGCGGAATATGCGATGCTGCCGGCCTCGACCGGCAAACGTTGCAAACGCGAGCATGCCAACCGCAAGGGCCGCTCCATGGAGATCGAGCGGCTCATCGGGCGCAGCCTGCGCACTGTCGTCAACATGAAGGCGCTCGGCGAGTACACCGTTACCGTCGACTGCGATGTGATTCAGGCCGATGGCGGTACACGCACGGCGAGCATTACCGGCGCCTGGGTGGCGCTGCGCGATGCCCTTGCCATGTGGGTCGAGGCGGGCAAGCTCGAGCGCATCCCGCTCACGGGCCAGGTTGCCGCGATTTCTATGGGTGTCGTCGACGGCAACACCCTGCTCGACCTCGATTATTCCGAGGACAGCCACGCCGAGGTCGACATGAACCTCGTCGCCACCGATTCCGGCGAGATGATTGAGCTCCAGGGTACCGGCGAGCAGGCGCCCTTCGACCGTAAGCGTCTCAACGCCCTGCTTGACTTGGGCGACAAGGGCATCGCCGAGCTCATCGAGCTTCAGCGCCAGGCCCTCGCCTAACCTGCCAAAAAGGGATGTTAATTTTGGCAGGTTTTATCTGGGAAAACGTCGAAGTATAAGACTGCCGTTGATTGAGAGGGGAGAGAGGCCGAGGTCCTCGTCGTCCTCAACACGGCATTGCTATAAGAGACAAGGAGGCCAGCTATGGCACTTGAGAAGATTGACATCGACACCCTCGACCCGGCGGCGACCATCGTCGTGGCAACCGGAAACGCTCATAAGCTCACCGAGATCGAGGCCATTTTGGGCAAGGTCATGCCCGAGGTGCGCTTTGTGGCGCTCGGCCAGCTGGGTGATTTTGAGGATTCCGAGGAAAACGGCACGACGTTTTTGGAGAACGCCATCATCAAGGCCCAAGCCGCGGTTGAGGAGACGGGCCTTATGGCCATTGCCGACGATTCGGGCTTGGTCGTCGACGCGCTGGACGGTGAGCCCGGTGTGTATAGCGCGCGCTATGCGGGCGTGCACGGCGACGATGCCGCCAACAACGCCAAGCTTCTCGTTAACCTGGAAGGCGTGGCAGATGAGGACCGCACCGCGCGCTTTATGAGCGTCGTCGCGCTCATCGACACGGACGGTCTGGTTACCTATGGCGAGGGCGCCTGCGAGGGCGTTATCGCGCACGAGGGCCGCGGCGACCATGGTTTTGGCTATGACCCGCTGTTCCTGCCGGTCGACACGCCGGGCAAGACCATGGCCGAGCTGACGGCTGACGAGAAGAACGCCATCAGCCATCGTTTCCACGCGCTCGAGCATCTGTCCGCCAAGCTGACGGGCGAGGAGTAGGCCATGCGTGCGGTGGTGCAGCGCGTGCTCAACGCCGGCGTGACGGTCGACGGCGAGTGCGTGGGCCGCATTGGACGCGGCTACCTGGTGCTGCTGGGTGTGGGCCATGGCGATACGCGTGCCGAGGCCGACAAGCTGTGGGGCAAGCTTCGCGGGCTGCGTATCAACGAGGACGAGAACGGCAAGACCAACTTGGCACTGGCCGATGTCGACGGCGAGGTACTCGTGGTGTCGCAGTTCACGCTGTTTGCCGACTGCCGCCATGGCCGCCGTCCGTCGTTTACGGATGCCGGCGCGCCCGATGTCGCTAACGAACTTTACGAGTACTTTCTGACGCTCGTCGCCCAGGACGTTGAGCATGTGGCGCACGGTATCTTTGGCGCCGATATGAAGGTCGACCTGGTCAACGACGGTCCGTTCACCATCGTTCTGGACACAGACAATCTGTAAGCAGTCAATTTGGGACGGGTTTTTAGCTGCTTGCGTATGGTCACAACAGGGTGCTATAGTATTAGAGTTTTGTCTATCTTAGGGGTATTATCCCCTTTTTGAATTGCACCCTCTGGAGGCCCTATTCATGGAAGAGATGGAAGTCAATCACGTCGACGACATTCACGAGAAGCTGACCGATATGGTGGGCGATCGCGTCAAGGTTAAGGCCAACATGGGCCGCACCCGCGTTGTCGAGCGCATGGGCACCATCAAGAGCGTCCACCCCGCCGTCTTTATCGTCGAGGTTGACGAGCGTCGCGGTCGCAAGTCACGTCAGTCCTACCAGTATATCGATGTCCTCACCGGTCAGGTCGAGCTGTTCGACCCCGAGAGCGGCGAGCATATCTTTACCCCACTCGGCAATCAGCTCGAGGAGCATTAACGGTGACCGATTGGTCCCTGACTCTTTCCGCGCCGGCAAAGGTTAACCTCTATCTGGGGGTTCATACCGAGCGCGACGCCCGCGGCTATCACAGAGTCGATTCCCTGATGGCAGCCGTCGGTTTTTCCGATACCGTGACGGTCGCGCCGTCGCAGGCGCTGACCGTCCAGACGGTTCCGGCATCAGATTTTCCCATGCAAAAGAATACGGCGTATCGGGCTGCGATTGCTATGGCCGAGCATTATGGTCGCGAGGCAAACATCTGTGTGACGATTGAGAAGCGCATTCCATTGTGCGCCGGCCTGGGAGGTCCCTCGACGGATGCCGCTGCGGTCATTGTCGCCTTGGCGGAGCTCTGGGGCATTGATCGCACCGACCCCGCGCTCGATGACATTGCGCGGGGCATTGGTGCTGACGTCCCGTTCTTTTTGCACGCGAGCCCTGCGTTC
This sequence comes from Collinsella aerofaciens, assembly GCA_048184855.1. Lineage (GTDB taxonomy): Bacteria > Actinomycetota > Coriobacteriia > Coriobacteriales > Coriobacteriaceae > Collinsella > Collinsella aerofaciens_CA. The sequence goes on along the minus strand of DBEYYU010000091.1, from coordinate 94,793 downwards.
TACGTAGGTGGGGGAGACGTGCTGGCCACTGAGTATCCTGTGCTTCCGGCGACGCCTGTCGTATTGGTCAAGCCGTGCGAGGCGAGCGTTTCAACAATTGAAGCCTATCGACGTTTTGATGAGAACCCGGTACCGGCAGACAAGCCCGGCGCGATCGCTTCGGCCCTGCGTGCTGGGGATGCCGAGACGGCATATGCGCTCGTTCATAACAATCTGGGCGTCATATCCGCGCAGATGGAGCCGCAGATCCAGACGGTTCTTGACTGGCTGAGCGCGCAGGAGGGAACCGTTGCCGTGAACGTGTGCGGTTCGGGTGCCTGTTCTTTTGCCATCTGCGATACCGCCGCTACGGCAGTCCATCTTGCGGAAGCTGCCCAGCAAAACGGCTGGTGGTCCTGCGCGACGGAGCTCATTCCCAACACGGTTCGCGTCGAAGTGCCAAAGAAGTAAAAATTTCTCTAGCACACGACGGAAATCTTTGTTACTATAGTCGAGCTAACGGGTTGTGGCTCAGTTTGGTAGAGCACTGCGTTCGGGACGCAGGGGTCGCTGGTTCAAATCCAGTCAACCCGACCAGAGCATGAGGAGGGACCGCTTCTTGCGGTCCCTTTTTTTAGCTATTGTTGTGATACCGCGATACCCGCGGTATACTCATTCGAGCTTGTCTCGCTGTATTGTGGAGGTCTACATGTTTGGACTGAGGGCTCCTGAGCTCATCATTATTCTCGTCGTTGTCCTGATTATCTTCGGGCCCAAGAATCTGCCGAAGCTCGGCAAGTCCCTCGGCTCTACCGTCAAGAATATCCGCGAGGGTATGGAGGGCGACGATAAGGCCGAGACCAAGCAGGCCGAGGAGGTCGTGGTCGAGCAGTCCGAGGAGGACAAGGAGATCGCTGAGCTCGAGGCCAAGCTCGCTGCTGCCAAGAAGAAGCAGGCAGAGGACAGCGACGCGGACGCAGAGTAGTCCCATCCCTTTGGGGTGAGCACCTGACCGGCTTGCCCGCAGGCTAGCCGGTCTTTTTCGTTTTGTTGACAGTTGATTGTTTGATCAGAGTTGGGGAGATATCCGTATGGACGCAAGCCAGATCGTACTGACCGCTGAGGGCCGCCAGAAGCTCGTCGAGGAGCTCGCTTGGCGTGAGGGCGATTACGCCAAGGAGATCGTCGAGGACATCAAGGAAGCCCGCGCGTTCGGCGACCTTTCGGAGAACTCCGAGTATGACGCTGCTAAGGACAAGCAGGCCCAGAACGCCGCTCGTATTGCCGAGATCCAGGCCATCCTCGCCAACGCTCAGGTTGCTGCCACCACGGGCGATCTGACCGTCTCCATCGGTTCCACCGTTTCGTTGATTGACCCCAACGGTGAGGTCATGGAGGTCACGCTTGTCGGTACCACCGAGACCAACTCGCTCGAGCACAAGATCTCCAACGAGTCTCCGGTCGGTCACGCCATCATCGGTCACGGCGAGGGCGATTCCGTCGAGGTCGTTACGCCTTCCGGCAAGACTCGCGTCTACACCATCGCCAAGATCGCACGCTAGACCACGGTCCCGCGTAAAGGTATGTTTTCGCTCCCTGGGACCGAATCCTGGGGAGCGTTTTAGTTTGAGGAGCTAACTTATGGCAGAGAACCAGAACGCCGCCGATCAGGCATCGACGCTCAACGACGAGCGCGCCACCCGCCTGGCCAAGCGCGCCGCCCTGTTCGAGGCGGGCCAGAACCCCTATCCTGAGCACTCTGAGCTTGAGGACTACGTCGCCGATATCGAGGCTAAGTACGCCGAGCTTGCCGATGGCGAGGACACCGAGGACATCGTGAAGATCGCCGGCCGCGTGATCGCCAAGCGCGGTCAGGGCAAGATCATGTTCATCGTCGTGCGCGATGCGACTGCCGAGATTCAGCTGTTCTGCCGCATCAACGACATGGACGAGGCTGCCTGGAATACGCTCGAGGCCCTCGACCTGGGCGACATCCTGGGCGTGACCGGCGTGGTCGTGCGCACCAAGCGTGGCCAGCTTTCCATCGCCCCCAAGAGTGCGACTCTGCTTGCCAAGGCCGTTCGCCCGCTGCCCGAGAAGTTCCACGGTCTCTCCGACAAGGAGACCCGCTATCGCCAGCGCTATGTCGACCTGATCGCCAACGACGACGTTCGCGAGACCTTCCGTAAGCGTTCGCAGATTCTCTCCACCTTCCGTCGCTTTATGGAGTCCGACGGCTACATGGAGGTCGAGACCCCCATCCTGCAGACCATCCAGGGCGGCGCCACTGCCAAGCCGTTCATCACTCACTTCAACGCGCTCGATCAGGAGTGCTACCTGCGTATTGCCACCGAGCTGCACCTCAAGCGCTGCATTGTCGGTGGTTTTGAGCGCGTGTTCGAGATCGGCCGCATCTTCCGTAACGAGGGCATGGACCTTACCCACAACCCCGAGTTCACCACGATGGAGGCCTACCGTGCCTTCTCTGATCTCGAGGGCATGAAGGTGCTCGCCCAGGGTGTCATTAAGGCGGCTAACAAGGCCATCGGCAACCCCGAGGTCATCGAGTACCAGGGCCAGACCATCGACCTGTCCGGTGAGTGGGTCAGCCGTCCCATGACCGACATCGTTTCCGACGTGCTCGGCAAGCAGGTCACCATCGACACGCCGGTCGAGGAGCTTGCTGCCGCCGCGCGCGAGAAGAGCCTGGAGATCAAGCCCGAGTGGACCGCCGGCAAGATTATCGCCGAGATTTACGATGAGCTGGGCGAGGACACTATCGTCAACCCCACGTTCGTGTGCGATTACCCCATCGAGGTCAGCCCGCTTGCCAAGCGCTTTGAGGACGACCCGCGCCTGACGCACCGCTTTGAGCTGGTTATTGCCGGTCACGAGTACGCCAACGCATTCTCCGAGCTCAACGACCCGGTCGACCAGGCCGAGCGCTTTGCTGCCCAGATGGCTGAGAAGGCCGGCGGCGACGATGAGGCCATGGAGTATGACGAGGACTACGTGCGCGCTCTCGAGTACGGTATGCCTCCCGCGGGCGGCATTGGCATCGGTATCGACCGCGTGGTCATGCTGCTTACTAACCAGGCTTCTATCCGCGATGTCCTGCTGTTCCCGCACATGAAGCCCGAGAAGGGTTTCCAGTCCGGTGCCGCTGCCGCCAAGGCTGCAGAGGCCGGCAACGCCGCAAGCCCGTTCGTTAAGTCGCTTAAGCCCACGCTCGATTACTCCAAGATCGCCGTTGAGCCGCTGTTCGAGGAGTTCGTCGACTTCGATACCTTCTCCAAGAGCGATTTCCGCGCTGTGAAGGTCAAGGCATGCGAGGCCGTCAAGAAGTCCAAGAAGCTGCTGAACTTTACGCTCGATGACGGTACCGGTACCGACCGCACCATCCTCTCCGGTATTCACGCTTATTACGAGCCCGAGGACCTGGTTGGCAAGACCTTGCTTGCCATCACCAACCTGCCTCCGCGCAAGATGATGGGTATTCCCAGCTGCGGTATGCTGATCAGCGCTGTCCACGAGGAGGAGGGCGAGGAGCGCCTCAACCTGATCCAGCTCGACGCCTCCATTCCCGCCGGCGCAAAGATGTACTAACTAGTTACGCGGTTCTACGAACCGCGTAACGGCTCGACGCTGCGCGGGCCGCATTTGGACAATCTGACGTTCAACTTCAAGGGCGCGACCGGAAGGTCAGCGCCCTTTCGTTTCACGTCACCTTGTCTCAAATGCGGCCCGCTCGCTGACTTATGCTCAACCTATGGTGTCATCTCGCCCCAAAAGGACTTTGCTCGCTCTGGTGGGTTTTCGCCGTCGTTGCCAAGGCATCGGCGTTGCCTTGGCTGTCAATAGTCATTGTGGACGTTCTTAAACGACTACCCAACGGCTATTGCGCACATGGCTCGCATGACAGTTGTCTCTTTTATGTTTCCTTTAGCCGTTGTTGCCTAGGATGGGGGTTAGTCGGTAGGAAAGGAGCGCCTGTATGGACGACGCGAGCGAGCGTGCAATCGAAGAGGACATGCTCGATCAGTTCAACTACTTTGATGATGAGGATGAGGAGCTAATCGATCGTCGCGAGCCAGCGCCGCTTGATTCCTTTGATCTGGTCGATGAAGAGCCCAACGAGGACGAGGGCGAATCAACGGAGCCCCCACAGTCTTCGCGCCTGGACTCGCTGCTTTCGAGAGTCCCTATGCACCACGGCGCTCGTGCCGGTGCACTCCATATGAAAACTGACTGGCACCAGATCGTGACGGCAGGCGATGAACTTGCCGTCGATGCGCCGCTCACCGATAAATCATCCATCATCTGCCGCACCGGCATGCTTATGCTGGCAAGCGGAACAGGTGCCTGGCGCGTGCGCGATACCATGAATCGTGTTGCCGCTGTACTCGGCGTCACGATTCATGTCGACCTGAGTCTTCTGTCGTTTGAGTGCACCTGCATCGAAGATGGCCACTGCTTTAACGAGGTTGTCAGTCTGCCCACAACGGGAGTCAATACCCATCGCATTTGGATGATGGAGAGCTTCTTAAAGGAAATCGAGACGTATGGGCGCCGGTTTACCGTGCACGAATACCACGAGATGCTCAAGACCGTTGAGAGCTCAAAGCCCGATTACGCTCCCTGGCAACAGGGCCTTGCGGCAGCCTGTGCTTGCGGCGCCTTCGTCTTTTTGCTCGGCGGCGGCCCTATCGAGATGGCCTGCGCATTCGTAGGCGCTGGTGTCGGTAACTTTGCTCGCTCCCATATTCTCAAGCAGGGTCTTGGCCAGTTTAGCGCGCTGACGACTGGTGTTGCGCTCGCTTGCGTTTCGTATCTGCTGGCATTGCTCGGCCTTGGCCAGGTCGTACCGGGGGCAATGTCGCACCAAGAAGGCTATATCGGCGCCATGCTCTTTGTGATTCCCGGCTTTCCCCTCATTACGGCAGGCCTCGACATCGCTAAGCTCGACATGCGAAGCGGCATTGAGCGTCTTTCGTATGCTGTGTCGATTATTGTGATGGCGACCCTCGTAGGCTGGATGGTTGCCGAATGTGTGGGGCTGGCGCCGGATGACTTCGCCCCGCTCGGCCTCTCACCGTTGGCTCTTACGCTCTTGCGCATACTGATGAGCTTTATCGGTGTATTTGGCTTCTCGGTGATGTTCAACAGCCCGGTAAAGATGGCCGCGGCAGCTGGGTTGATCGGCGCCGTGTCCAATACCCTGCGTCTGACCCTTGTCGATGCGCCGACGATGATTCCCTTCCTGGGCCTCAGCACGGGAATGCCTCCCGAGGCAGCAGCGTTTATCGGCGCGCTGGTATCGGGGCTGCTCGCAAGCTTGGCTGAAGTCAAGCTCACCTACCCGCGCATCGCCCTCACGGTGCCTTCGATTGTCATTATGGTGCCGGGCTTGTATCTGTATCGCTCGATGTATTACATGTGCACCTTCGACACGGTCAATATGCTCGGCTGGTTTGTGCGCGCAGTGCTCATCGTAGCGTTTCTGCCCGTTGGACTGGGTGTGGCGCGTACGCTCACCGACCCTCGCTGGCGCCACACCAGCTAATTGGTGCAAGGGGGACAGGTTACTTTGCACCAAATGAGTTGCGGTGAAATAGGGACTGAATTGCTGCTTAAAGGGTCGAAACAGTCCGTATTCCACCGCAACTTATGGGGTCGGGGGATTATCGGTGCCCTGCATCTTCATAAACTCAACGCTTACGAAGCGCATGCGTTTCGTGCTAGGCTGGTTCCACCACATAAGTAGTCGCAGACGCGCGTACCACGGGCGGGCGAGATGAAGTTCCAACAGCTCCATCTTGCCCGCCCGTTTTTGTTGCGTGGCGCCGCGGTACAACACAGAGAGGAATCTGCCCTTTATGCCTATCAACAAACGAGAGAGCCTGCTGTTCACCTTTATCATGTGCTTTTGCATGGTGCTCTGGATGAGCATCTACAACGTTGCCCTGCAGCACGGGGCCATCAACGGCGAGGTCGTTGCCACTGCGTGGCTCGGCTTCCCCGTTGCCTACATTTTTGCCATGTGCTGCGACTGGTTCGTCGCCAGCCCGCTCGCCAAGGGTTTCGCCTTTAAGTACTTGGTCACGCCGGGCAAGAGCTCGCCACTTGCCATGACGCTCGCCGTCAGCTCCTGCATGGTCGTTCCCATGGTCATCATCATGTCGCTGTACGGTGCCTGTGAGGGTCTGACGCACATGCCCGGTGGCATCCTTGCGAACCTGTATTCCGTGCCCGCGATCTGGATGATCAACATCCCGCATAATTTTGTGATGGCGCTGCCGTGGAACCTTTTGGTAGCCGGTCCGATTTCCCGCTTCGTCTTCCGTCGCGCCTTCCCTGTGGGGACGGTTTTCGAGGAGGAGCATGCCGAGCTCTTGGAGCAGGCTATGGCTCCTGAGTGCGAGTAGCTCGCTTAGGGATCTGCTGAGCGCGGGCGACTTGCTTGGTTGGAGCCCTAAGCGTGGATAGCTCTCTCGGCGACATCGCGGGCGTGAGCGGTGCGCATGACCGGAGGGCCCGTGCTGCTCCGTTGCCCGACGTGCTAGCGCGCAGAACAATCTGTTGGTGCATTCGGCGGCTGCTGAAGCGTTTCGGCAGCCGCTTTTTATACGGAGTTTAAATACAACAGTCTGTTGTATTACGTAGAGTGGTATATCTCTAGCGGGAAAAATGCGAGAGACGGAGCATTATGGCGTTGCTAGTAGGACTGGACGTAGGGTCGACGACGACCAAAGTTTACGCGATGCACGAGGATATGACCGAGGCGTGGTGGGGATATCGCCGCCACGGGGCGTGTCAGACAGCGAGCGTGCGCGCCATGCTCGGCGAGCTCGCCGAGCGCTTTCCCCATGAGTCACTGCGCGTTGCGGTGACCGGCTCGGGTGCGCGCGATATCGCGACCGCGCTGGGCGCCTCGTACGTTCAGGAGGTGGTCGCCAACGCGCTCGCGATCAGCAGGTTCTATCCGCAGACGCGCTGCGCCATCGAGCTGGGCGGCCAAGACGCCAAGATGATCTTCTTCCGCACCAACGATAAGGGAGACATCGAGGTTGCCGACATGCGCATGAACGGCTCGTGCGCAGGCGGTACCGGTGCATTTATCGACGAGATGGCAAAGCTCATGGGGGTCGGCACCGAATCGGGCGAGTTCGAGCAGCTCGCAAGCCGGGGAACGACCGTCCACGAGGTCTCGGGCCGCTGCGGCGTGTACGCAAAGACCGATATCCAGCCGCTGCTCAACGAGGGCATTCCTACCACCGACCTGGCGCTTTCGGCGCTTCACGCGGTCGCCCGCCAAACGATCGGCGGTCTGGCCCAGGGTATCGACATCGAGCCGCCGGTAATCTTCGAGGGCGGTACGCTCGCCTACAACCCCACACTGGTCCGCGTGTTCCGGGAGCAACTGAATCTATCGGACGATCAGGTTATCGTCCCGCGCGATCCGCAGATCATGGTCGCGCGCGGTGCCGCCCTGTCGCTGACCGACATGTTCGCATCGTCCCAACCGATCGACCTTCCCGACGCTTTTGTCCGGCTGGATAAGCTCGAGACGGTCGCGCCCGCAAGCGGGGAGGGACGTCTTGCCCAGCCCTTTTTTGCCACACCTGCCGAGCAGGCGGATTTTACGGCACGCCATGGCAAAGAGACGCCGGCAAAGGGTCCGGATGCGTATGCGCCCGGAGAGACGGTGCGTGTGGCGCTCGGTATCGATTCGGGGAGCACGACGACCAAGTTCGCCCTGGTCGATGAGGCGGGTGAGCTTGTCGATTCGTTCTACGCGTCTAATAACGGCAGACCGCTCGACGTCGCCCAACAGGGTCTTGTCAGCTTGAAGAACCGCTGGGAGACAGCGGGAGTCACGCTTGCGATCGATGCCGTGGGCACCACGGGATACGGCGAGGAGCTTTTCGCGCGCGCGTTCCACGCCGACTACCATACGGTCGAGACGGTCGCGCACGCCCGCGCCGCGTGCGCATGCGTTCCCGATGCGACCTTCGTGCTCGACATCGGCGGACAGGATATGAAGGCCATCTGGCTCAACCACGGCGTGCTGACCGATATCGTCGTCAACGAGGCGTGCTCTGCGGGCTGCGGCTCGTTCCTCGAGGGTTTTGCCAAAAACCTCGGAATAGCCGTTGAGGATATCGCGACCGAGGCATTTTCGTCCAAAGCCCCCGCCGTTCTCGGCAGCCGCTGCACGGTGTTCATGAACGGCAGCGTCGTTTCCGAGCAGCGGCGCGGTAAGGGTCCGGGCGACATCATGGCCGGTCTCTGCCGTTCGATTATCGAGAACGTGTTCACCAAGGTCATTCGCGTTTCAAATCTCAACCGTCTGGGCGACAAAGTCGTCGTCCAGGGCGGCACGTTCCGAAACGACGCGGTGCTGCGCGCATTCGAGCAGTATCTGGGCAAACCCGTCACGCGTGCGCCCCACCCGGGGCTGATGGGCGCTATCGGTATCGCCCTGCTCGCGCGCGAGGAATGCCGCAAGGGCGACGCCGGCACGTCGTTTATCGGGCTCGATGCCGTGGAGCGCTTCGAGCATCGCGAGTTCGGCGGCGTTACCTGCCGTCGGTGCAACAACCGCTGCCAGCGCGCGGTCGTGGCATTTGGCGACGGCTCGCTTTACGTCACGGGCAATCGCTGCCCGCGCGGCGGCGCCATCTCATGGGATGAGCTCGTGCGCGAGGTTCCCGCGGCGGAGGAGCTGCGTCCGCAGGGTGCTTGCGAGGCACAGGCACCCGGCACGGGGCGCGACCGGACCGCGGCTGCCCCCAATCTCTTTGTCGACCGCGAGAAGCTACTGTTCGAGTCGTACCCCACGGTTCCCGTCTGCGGGGGGCGCGATGTCACGATCGGCATTCCCCGTGTGCTCGAGTTCTGGGACACCATGCCGTTCTGGTCGACGTTCTTCAGCACGCTCGGCTTTAAGGTGCGCGTCTCGGGACGCAGCACCAAGGCGATGTACGAGCGCGGTCTGGCGCACGTCACATCCGACACCGTGTGCTTCCCGGCCAAGCTCGTCCACGGGCACATCCGCAATCTCGTCGACGCCGGCGTCGACCGCATCTTCATGCCCATCATCACGACGGTGCCCACCGAAAACACCGCCTCTACCAGCGAGTGGATGTGCGCCGTCGTAAAGGGATACCCCTACGTGATGCGCAATTCCGATAACCCGGAGGAGCGTTTCGGCGTTCCGTTCGATACGCCGCTGTTCCACTGGTACGACGAGGGCGACCGAAACCGCCAGCTCAAGGCGTGGTGCAAGGAGACCTTCGATATCGATGCCGACCTGGTTGCCAAGGCGACCGAGCAGGCGGACCGCGCGCAGGAGACGTTTGAGAACCAGCTGCAGCTGCGCGGCAGGCAGGTGCTCGAGAACGTGCGCGAGGACGGCGGCTACGCGGTGGTGATCGCTTCGCGCCCGTACCACAACGACCCGCTGGTCAACCACGGGCTGCCCAAGCTCTTCTCTGAGCGCGGCATCCCCGTGCTGACGCCCGATGCGGTGCCGGGGGTCTGCAACGTCGATCTTTCCAACAGCCGCATCGACATCGTGAACAACTACCATGCGCGCATGCTGTCGTGCGCGGTCATCGTCGCATCGACGCCCGAGCTCGAGCTCGTGCAGATGGGCAGCTTCGGCTGCGGTCACGATGCGTATCTCACCGACGAGATCGCGCGCATGATGGGCGAGATGGGCTCCAAGGTTCCGATGATGATCAAGCTCGATGAGAGCGACGTCGCCGGTCCCATGGGCATTCGCGTGCGTTCGTTTATCGAGTCGGTCAACCGTCGTCGCGCGGAGGAGCGTGCCGAGGGCGCCCGGGTGCACGCGGTCCATCCGCTCGACGACCCGTATAAGGTCAAGTACACCAAGCGCGACCGGCACGACAAGATCGCGCTGGTCCCCAACACCTCCCATGCGTTCTGCAGGCTCATGACCGCGGCGATGCGCAATCAGGGCGTGCGCGCCGAGGCCCTTGATATCGGGCGCGAGGATGCCATCCGCCTGGGCAAACGCTATGTGCACAACGACATCTGCTTCCCCGCGCAAATCGTGATCGGCGAGGCGCTCGCGGCACTCGAGAGCGGTAAGTACGACCCGCACGACGTCGCCGTGGTGACTGGCAAGTATATCGGCGACTGCCGCCTGACGCACTACATGCCCCTGCTGCGCCGCGCGCTCGACGACGCGGGATACGACTATGTCCCGGTGCTCACCAACGACGACGTCGATGCCCACAATGCGCATCCGGGCTTCAAGCTCGGCCTTGGCCCGAGCATCCAGATCGCCTACGGTCTTCCCATGATCGATGCCCTCGAGGCCATGCTTAGGCGCATCCGTCCCTACGAGCTCGAGAAGGGCGCGGCGGACGCTGCGTTCGACCGCGCACTCGATGAGGTTATCGAGGGCATGGAGCGCTCCGGGCTGAGAGGCCAGGCGACGGGCTTCAAACGCGCGCTTGCGATCATGGACGCCGTTCCGTACGACCGCTCGAACCCGCATCCGACCGTTCTCATCGTGGGCGAGTACCTGCTCAATTTCCATCTCGGCGCCAACCACGAGATTGAGCGCTACCTCGAGGACAACGGGCTCGAGGTCATCGAGGCGCGCATGACCGACGTGATCCGCAAGACCTATTTCTACAAGCATGCGCAGTCGCGCGAGTTCCACGTCGACCTGTCGCTGCCCGAAAAGGCCTGGTACGCCACGGCGGACAACCTGTTCGAGCTCGCGCACGACCGTTGCGACCGCCTGGGCGCGGCGAGCCCGCTCTACGAGCCGCCGACGCGCATGCCCGAGCTCGTGCGCGCGAGCGATAAGATCCTGCACCATACGTTCGATGCGGGCGAGGGCGTGCTGATTCCGGCGGAGATCCTCGAGCACGCCAAGCGCGGCTGCCGCAACTTCGTGATCCTGCAGCCGTTCGGGTGTCTGCCCAACCATGTCGTGGGGCGCGGGCTCATCCATGCGCTCAAGGAGCAGTATCCCACGGCGCAGTTCCTGCCGCTCGACTACGATCCCGACGTGAGCTTCGCCAACGTGGAGAACCGTCTTCAGATGCTCATCATGAACGCCAAGGCGCAGGGGTGCGGTGAGGCGCATGGCGAGACCGCGTAAGGACGCCGATGCGCCCGATGCACGCACCCGTATCATCGAGGCGTTTTGGGAGCTCATCGAGAACAACAGCATCTTCGAGCTGTCGGTTGGCGAGGTGACCCGCGCCGCCCAGTGCAATCGCGGAACGTTTTACTACTATTTTCACGATTTCGATGAACTCGTCGCCATCGCCATAGCCCAGCTGCTGCAGGATAACGAGCTCATCACCGATGCCCTCTGGCATTTTTCGAGCGAGGGCGACCTTTCGGCGTTCGACCGGCGCGACGTCCGCTGCCTGCTGCGGCGCATCGTCATCACCATGAGGGCGGGTGCCGCCGAGCAGGTCGTGCAGGGCATTCATACGATCATCATCGACCGCGTGAGAGAGATCGTCCACCCCGACGGAGAAGAGCTCAAGGCAGATTCGAGCTTTGCGGTGGGCTTTCTGGTCTCGGGCATCATGGGCTTTGTGATGGCGGTCGGCTTTGCCCGGGAGGGCGGCGAGGAGATAGACCTCGAGCAGCCGGGGGACAGCGCGTGCGCGTACCTGAGGGCGGTCGCCATGCAGACGGTGGAAACGGTCGCGCAAGTCGAGGGCGTCGATACATCCGAGCTGCTCGAACGCGTCTCCAAGGAGGCCGATGCCTATCGCGCATCGCGTGCGACGAGTCCCGACGTGGTGAAAGACGCCTAGGGTTTCTCTTGCGGGGCGCCTGTCGCGCATCGCGCGGTGAGTCCCGCGATGCGGTCATAACCTGCATTCATGTGAGCCGGGTTTATAGATATTCCTCCAGCTGTTAACATAGACAACCTGTGGGTAAAGAGACAAAAGCGCCGCCGACGGGCGGGCGTTTTGATTTCGATGAACTCATGTAAGGAAACGAGCATGTTAGATAGATTTACCGATCGAGCGCGCAAGGTCATGTCGATGGCCAAACAGGAGGCGCTCGATCTGCACTCAAATAAGGTGGGCACCGAGCACCTGCTGCTCGCGCTTGCCAAGGAGGACGAGGGCATCGCTGCCGAGGCGCTGCGCTCGCTTGATATCTCCTACGATGACATCATGGATACCCTCAAAGAGGTCCAGACCACGGTTCCCGAGCCCAGCGAGGAGACCGAGGCTGCCAAGCTTGCCTTTACGCCGCTCGTCATCAGCGTGATGGAGCGCTCCTTCCGCGTGGCACGTGAGAACAACCAGACCTACGTGTCGACCGAGCACTTGCTGATTGGCATCGTCGAAGAGGGTAACGGCATGGCCATGGACATCCTCATGCGCCTGGGTGTGTCGTCCGCCTCCATCAAAAAGGCTATCGAGAAACTTACCGCCAAGGACCAGGACAAGAAGCGTCCGCTCGCCGGCGCCGGTGCCGGGCGTCCCGGTGCGGGCCTGCCGTTCTTTAGCGGCTCGGACGCGTCGCAGCAAAAGGGGAGCGGCACCGATACGCTCAAGCAGTTCGCCACCAACCTCACGCAAAAGGCGCGCGATGGCGAGCTCGACCCTGTAATTGGTCGCGAAAAGGAAGTCCAGCGTATGATGGAAATTCTTTCGCGCCGCACCAAGAACAACCCGCTCATTCTGGGCGACCCCGGCGTGGGCAAGACGGCCATCGTCGAGGGCCTGGCTCAGCAGATTGCAGCCGGCAACGTGCCCGAGAACCTCATGAACCAGAATATCTGGACGCTCGACCTGCCGGGTCTTGTCGCGGGCGCCAAGTATCGCGGTGAGTTTGAGGAGCGCCTCAAGAACGTGATCCAGGAGGCCACCGAGGCTGACGACGTCATCCTGTTTATTGACGAGATGCACACCATCATCGGTGCCGGCTCTGCCGAGGGCTCCATCGACGCGAGCTCCATGCTCAAGCCCGTTCTCGCACGCGGTGCTTTCCAGATCATCGGTGCCACCACGGCCGAGGAGTTCCGCAAGTACCTCACCAAGGACCCGGCCTTCGAGCGTCGCTTCCAGACCATCGATGTCGAGGAGCCGAGCGTCGAGGACACGGTCAAGATCCTGACCGCGCTCAAGCCGCGCTACGAGGAGCACCACCATGTGCGCTATACGCAGGGTGCTATCGAGGCCGCCGCGAACCTTTCCAACCGCTACATCCAGGATCGCTTCCTGCCCGATAAGGCTATCGACCTCATTGACGAGGCCGGTGCCCGCGCTCGCATCGCCGCGAATCGCGCGCCCGAGCCGGTGCGTGAGGCCGAGCATCGCGTGGAGGAGCTTAAGGCCGCCGCGCAGGAGGCCACCGAGAGTGACGACATGAACAAGGCCGCCGAGATCACCGAGCAGCAGAAGGCCGCCGAGATTGAGCTCGCCGAGGCCAAGGCCGCCTGGACGGCCGAGCTCGACGCCAGCCCGCTCACCATCGATGTCTCCCAGATCGCCGACATCGTGTCCGTGACTTCGGGCGTGCCGGTGTCCTCGCTTACCGAGAGCGAGAGCCGTCGCCTGCTGCAAGCCGAAAGCGTGCTCAAGACGCGCATCATCGGTCAGGACGAGGCTGTCGAGGCAGTTGCCAAGGCCGTGCGCCGCAGTCGCTCGCCGCTCAAGGACCCGCGTCGCCCCGGCGGCAGCTTTATCTTCCTGGGTCCCACCGGCACGGGCAAGACCGAGCTCGCCAAGACGCTCGCCGAGTACCTCTTTGGCAGCAAGGATGCGCTCATCAGCTTCGACATGTCCGAGTTCGGTAGCGAGTTCGAGGTCTCCAAGCTCATCGGTAGCCCTCCGGGTTACGTCGGTCACGACGAGGGTGGCCAGCTTACCAAGGCCGTTCGTCGCCACCCGTACTCGGTCGTGCTGTTCGACGAGATCGAGAAGGCGCATCCCGACATCTTCAACATCCTGCTGCAGGTGCTGGAGGAGGGTCGTCTGACCGATAGCCAGGGCAAGACGGTCGACTTCCGCAACACCGTGATCATCATGACGTCCAACGTGGGCGCCCGCGAGATTGCGCAGGATGCGAGCGTTGGCTTTGGCACCACCGGCGAGCAGGGTCTCACGTCGAGTGAGATCCGTGGTCGCGCGATGGGCGAGCTCAAGCGCCTGTTCCGCCCCGAGCTGCTCAACCGTATCGACGACATCGTGGTGTTCCAGAAGCTCTCGGGCGAGAATCTCACCAAGATCGCGCACCTGCTGGTGGACGACCTGCGTCAGCGCTTGATTGACAACGGCATGAACATCAAGCTCACCGATGCGGCCTATGACAAGATCGTGGCCGAGGGCACCGACCTCACCAACGGTGCGCGTCCGCTGCGCCGTGCTATTCAAAAGCTCATCGAGGACCCGCTGTCCGAGGAGCTTCTGGCCGGCGAGTGGGGCGAGGGCGATACCGTCCTGTGCGACGTGGCCGATGGCAAGTTTGTCTTTAGCCACGGCACGGGCGAGATCCCGGCACCGCGTCCGGCGGGCACGCTCGGTGGCGATACCGCCCCGGCGGCACCGCACACCGGCAACGCCGCGCCCGTGAGCGGCGGCGTGACCTCGGGCCCCGGCGGCATGATGCAAGCCGGCTCCGGCGCGCTGTAGGGCGTGGCGACAATTTGATACGCGCAATCGAGGCGCTCCGAAAAGGGCGCCTCGATTTGTAGAGCTGCGGAAGTTGTGACCGTTACGCTATACGGTCCACCGTTAGCCGATGATGCGAGGGCGCTCGGCGTTTTCGACTGGTTTATGCACGCAAAGTCTGGGAATATACAAGTCGCATGTCTTACTGTCTAACCAGTTGCGCCAAGGAGGCACCATGGACTACAAGATTACCGGCTACGAGCCCGCCCAGCTGTTCCATTTCTTTGAGGAGGTCAGCGCGATCCCCCGTGGGTCTGGCAACGAGAAGGGCATCAGCGATTTCCTGGTTGCGTTTGCCAAGGAGCGCGGCCTCGATGTGTACCAGGACGAGGTCTACAACGTCATCATTCGCAAGCCCGCATCTGCCGGCGCCGAGAATGCCCCGACCGTGATGTTGCAGGGTCACATCGACATGGTGTGCGACAAACTGGGTTCCGTCGAGCACGACTTTACGACCGACGGTATCGACTTGGTCGTCAAGGACGGCGTCCTCACCGCTAACGGCACCACTCTGGGTGCCGACAACGGTATCGCCGTCGCTCTGATGCTCACTGTTCTCGATGACGATTCGATTGTTCACCCCGCCCTCGAGTGCGTGTTCACCACCGACGAGGAGACCGGCCTGGTTGGCGCCGAGACGCTCGACAAGTCCCAGATCAGCGCCCGCACCATGATCAACCTCGACTCCGAGGAGGAGGGCGTTGCCACCGTCAGCTGCGCCGGCGGCGTCGTCGTTACCTACACCTGCCCCATCGTGCGCGAGCACAAGACCGGTAGCACCCTCACGCTCGACATTTCCGGTCTGTTGGGCGGCCACTCCGGCAGTGATATCAACCTGGAGCGCGGCAACGGAAACCTCATCATGGCCCGCATCATCGACCGCCTGATGGTCGCCGGTGAGCCCGCCATCGTCAGCTTCAACGGCGGCACCAAGGACAACGCCATCAACCGTGAGTGCAAGGCCGTTCTGGTCTATGCCGATCACGCTGCCGCCGAGGCCGCGGCCGAGATCGCAAAGGGCATCATCGCCGACGTCACCGCCGAGCTCGAGGTCTTCGACCCCGGCTTTACCTGCACGGTTGAGATTGCCGACAACACTGAGGTCGAGGCCATGGACCAGAAGTCCGCGCTTGCCCTCATCCACGCCCTGCGTCTTGCCCCCAACGGTGTGATCCGCCGCAACGTCGCTACCGACGGCTCCGTCGAGGTTTCCTCCAACATCGGTGTGGTTGCCACTTCTGACGACGAGGTCAAGATCATGCTGTCCCCGCGCTCTTCGATCACCTCGCTGCAGAACGAGTTCAAGGACCGTCTGCAGACGTTGGCCGATGTCCTGGGCTTCGACGCCAAGTTTGAGTTTGAGTATCCCGGCTGGAGCTATGCCGAGCATTCGCCGGTCCGCGAAGTCTTTGTCGAGAGCTATCGAGAGCTCTTTGGCTCCGAGCTGCGCATCGAGTCCATTCACGCCGGCCTTGAGTGCGGCCTGTTTGCCGAGGCTCTGCACGGCCTGGACGCCATCGCCGTGGGCCCGACGCTCTCCGATGTCCATACCCCGGACGAGAGCATGGAGCTCGCTTCTGCCGAGCGCTTCTACGAGCTGCTCATCGACGTCCTCAAGCGCCTCGCTGCGTAAAGGTTGCGCTAGCAGCAGTCCGAGCCACGTGCTAGCGGATTGCAAATGACATTATGAGAGGGGGCACCCGGTCTTTTGCGACGGGTGCCCCCTCTCTTTTGTTTGATAATTGCGAAATTACGGCCACCTAGTCCATTTCTGCCCTGATGAGGTCGAGGGTGCGCTGGCAGTTTTCGCGGACGGGGCCGAGCATATGCTCGCGCAGGTCCGCCATGCCGGGCAGGTCGGCGTATTCGTCCATGACCTCTTCCATGCAAATGGGCACCTCGTAGGCGAGGTCCATCATGGTCGCAAAGCAAAACTTCTCGGATAGCCCGGCATCGGTGAGCGTCGCCTCCAGCGCGGGGTCTCCCATACCGTGGTATCGGCGGATAGCGCCTGGACCGATGCGCCCCACACGATTTTCGCCGCCAACGCTCATGGCAAGGCGCGCCCGGCGGCGCATGCGCTCGTACGCCAAGCCCGAAGCGACATCGTACATTCGAGCCATCATGGCTGCGCCGTCGTTTCCAAGGAGCAGGGAATAGTTTTTCGCATGCGCATCCGGTGCGCCGATAATGGCGTTGAAGAACAGTATCTGCGTAAACAGATACAGGTTAAGTTGATGGTGGCTCGTATTTACGAGGAGCTCTTGAATATCGCGGGTGGTCGGGCCGCCGTCTGCCGTGTACTTTTGGGCGGGCATCACCCCAAGT
Organism: Collinsella aerofaciens; assembly: GCA_048184855.1. Classification (GTDB taxonomy): domain Bacteria; phylum Actinomycetota; class Coriobacteriia; order Coriobacteriales; family Coriobacteriaceae; genus Collinsella; species Collinsella aerofaciens_CA. Next base: position 77,793 of record DBEYYU010000091.1, on the reverse strand, counting down.
GCCTGACAGAGGTCTTCTTGATGTAGGCGCCTGATCGTTCCGTCTTCGACTTTCACGCGGTCATAGCGCTCAACAATGAGGGCGGGTTCGTCCTCAAACATACGATATTCGACGTTTGCCGTTGCGATACCGGCGCGCTGGGCGCTTTTCATGCAGAGAAACTCATTCAGAGCCTCGAGTTTAAATCCGATAACGCCATTTTTGAAAATATGCGTCGTGGGCGAGGAGCCCATGCATTCGCACCAGCGGCCGTTTATGAACGCGAGCGCGAACTTGCCCTGATTGCCTCCGAGTGACCAACTTTCATCTAGACCCATCCACGATGCATCGCGGTTATCTCTGATCGACTTGAGACGGAAAGCAATTTCGTGGTCGTCTATAGGGCGATATTCGCCAGCGCGATGCAGGACGGCGTCGGCCTCTTCTTCGGCACAAAACTGCACTCCGCCCGGACAGTCGAGTCCGATATGGCTGAGCAACGCAACGGGATTGTTGGGCCTAACGTCGAATTCGGTGGCAATCGCTTTTCGTTGGTCCTCGCTGTCGGGTAGGAGGCCAAACAGGTACGGATTCATGACCTGTTGTCCGTATGTGCGATTCGATACGGGTATGTTGGTCGATAGGGCTGGCCCGTCATAGTCATGATCGTAGGTAAAGCTGATAAGACCGTTCTCATCTTGCGTGAGCGTTCCCGCAGGTACGCCGCAAATAATGGTCCGAAGTGATGTTCTGGCCATTGGCTATTTCCCTTCGGGCTTGGTTTGGTTAGATACGTTTGCGGCAATCGAGACTCCGAGATTGGACATGGCGAAATCGGCGAAGACCTCGTCGTAGAGTGCGGATGTAAAGGGGGCATCTGCAAGAGCCGGAATGGGGGTACTACGACGGTTGCGATGATGAGGACGTTGAGTGTGATGGCGCCTGGGGATGCTGCGAGGCAGCGGATTGGCATGCGGGGCGTCGACTGGTCGCTCGTTTTTCGCTTCGCCGATATCCCCTTGAGCGGCGAGTGCCAGTCCAAGAGCATTGAAAATCGTCAGCAGCTTGTCGAGTCGAATGCCGGTGGCGTCTCCTAGCTCGAGCGATGCGAGCAGGCGCTCCGAAACACTGGCCGTTTTAGCGAGGGCGGCACGGGTGAGACCCTGAGCCTCGCGTGCCTGGCGCACGTAGATGCCAGCTTGGCGCGGTGTGGTGATGGGAAGGGTATCCACGGCGATCTCCTAACGTGCAGACTTTTGCATATCAGTATGACATGCAAAAGTCTGCACGAAAAGGCCTCATGCAAAACTCTGCATGAGGCCTTGCACGGACGTTTAGTTTTGAAGGGTGTTTTACAGCGCCAAAATCCCCAGATGTTCAAGCAGGATTTTAAGCCCGATGAGGATAAGCACGATGCCGCCCACGATGGTGGCAGGCTTTTCGTAGCGCGCACCAAAGGTGTGGCCAATCGCCACGCCGGCGACGGAGAAGATAAACGTTGTGATGCCTATAAGCGATACAGCGGGCACGATGTCGACCGAGAGCGCGGCAAATGAGATGCCCACGGCTAGGGCGTCGATTGAGGTGGCGATAGCGAGGATCAGGTACTCGACCAGGTCAATCTTTTCGGCATCCTTGCCGTCGCCTTCATCCTCGTCCTCGGTAAAGGCCTCCCACAGCATTTTGCCGCCGATGAAGGCGAGCAGGATAAAGGCGATCCAGTGGTCGATGGGGCCGATGATGCCCATAAACTGGCTGCCAAGCGCCCATCCGATTACGGGCATGCCGGCCTGAAAGCCGCCAAAGAACAGGCCGAGCACCACGGCGGCTTTAAGGTTGATCCTTTTCATGCCAAGGCCCTTGCAGATGGAAACGGCAAAGGCGTCCATCGAAAGGCCAACGGCGAGCAATACGAGCTCTGCGAGTCCCATAGTCTGGCTCCCTCTCTGCGGGCGGGCCCGCGTGTACCTCTTGGGGGAGTAACAAAAAAGACCCGTGGCGTACGCGTTGCGCGCACAGCCACGAGTCTCGTTCATTAAGGCAAGCCAGGCCGCATCGGCCAGTGTGTTGACTTGCCGCGCCACCGGAGGCGAACCCGATCACGCGACTACTCCCTCATTTATGCGAATCCCGATGCTACCACATAAGCAGCTCATTTGGATTGGGGCTCTCAGCTGTGTTCGCTCATTCTGTAAGCATCGGATTTTGCGGGCGTCACAGGGGCAAACCGTGAGAAACTTATTGACGTTTATGGAGCGTATACGATGGGAGCGATGCCTTGGATAAGAACGAGCTGCAAAAGCGTATGGAACAGGCCATTCGCCTGACGGCACCTGGCCAGCCGATCCGCACCGCCCTCGACATGATCATTGCTGGTCACCTGGGCGCCCTTATCTGTGTCGGCGACACCGAAAACGTGCTCGCCGCCGGTAACGACGGCTTCCCGCTCAACATTTCGTTTACCTCGAACCGCCTGTTCGAGCTTTCCAAGATGGACGGCGCCATCGTTATCGATGGCGACCTCACCCAGATCCTGCGCGCCAACTTCCACCTCAATCCCGATCCCTCGCTCGCCACGAGCGAGACGGGCATGCGTCACCGCACCGCCGCTCGCATGTCGGTGCTCACTGATGCCATCGTGATCTCGGTTTCGGCTCGTCGCGCCGTCGTCAACGTGTACGTCCACGGCAAGAGTTACGAGATCCAGCCCGTCACTACCATCATGAGCTCGGTCAACCAGCTCGTCGCCACGCTCCAGACTACCCGTCAGTCGCTCGATCGCTCCCTGCTGCGCCTGACGGCCCTCGAGCTCGACGACTACGTCACGCTCGCCGACATCACCGGCATCTTCTCGAGTTTCGAGATCATGCAGCAGGCAAAGACCGAGCTTAAGGATTGCATCGTCAAGCTGGGTAACCAGGGCAAGCTCGTGCAGATGCAGCTCGAGCAGCTCGCGGGCTCCAGCATGGATACCGAATACGACCTGATGATCCGCGACTACGCAAGCGATTCCTCTGAGGCCAACGCCGAGAAGATCCGCGCCGAGCTTGCCCGTATGACGCCTAAGGACCTGTCCGACCCGCAGCACGTGGCGGCAGTTCTGGGCTATGACGACTTGGACGAGGACTCCGTCATGACGCCGCTGGGCCTGCGCACGCTTTCGCGTGTGTCCGTCGTGCGCGACGGCGTGGCCGAGAAGATCGTCGACGAGTACGGCTCACTGCAGGAGCTCATGGACGACATCAGCGAGGATCCGGAGCGCCTGGGCGACTTTGGCGTTAACAACCCTGCCATTCTTGCGGACTCCCTGTACCGCATGAAGGGCACCAAACAGGGGAACGCATAATGGCGCCCGTATGCGCCGTGGTCGTTGCCGGTGGCAGCGGCCAGCGCTTTGGTAACCCCGGTGGCAAGCAGCTCGTTAACGTGGCGGGCCGTCCGCTCATGAGCTGGTCCATCCGCGCGTTCGATCGGAGCGATAAGGTCGGCCACATCGTCGTGGTTTGCCCTGCCGAGCGTCGTGCCGAGATGCGCCGCCTGGCCATCGACCCGTTTGACTATGACACGCCCATCAGCTTTGCCGATGCCGGCGATACCCGCCAGGACTCCACCCGTGCCGGAGTGCACGCGGTGCCGGCGGGCTTTGAATACGTCGCCATTCACGATGGCGCTCGTCCGCTCATTACGACCGAGGCCATCGACCACGCTATCGACGTGCTCGTGAGCGACCGTGCCCTCGACGGTGTCGTGTGCGGTCAGCCCGCGATCGACACGCTCAAGATCGTCGACGGCGATAATATCGTCGAGACGCCGCCGCGCGAGCTCTATTGGGCCGCGCAGACGCCGCAGATCTTTAGCATCGACGCCATGAAGCGCGCTCACGCCGCTGCTATCGCCGAGGGTTTTATCGGTACCGACGATTCATCGCTGGTCGAGCGCATGGGCGGGCGCGTCCGCTGTGTCCAGAGCCCGCGCGATAACCTTAAGGTGACGGTGCCCGAGGATCTGCGTCCCGTAACCGCGATTCTGCTCGGCCGCATGGCCGAGGGAGAGGACCTTCCCCATGTTCAGTAACCTGCGCATTGGCCACGGCTACGACGTCCACCGTTTGGTGGAGGGGCGTCGATGTATCATCGGCGGGGTCGACATTCCCTACGAGCGCGGCCTGCTGGGCCACTCGGATGCCGATGTGCTCGCGCACGCTTTGGCCGACGCCATTCTGGGCGCCTGCCGCGGGGGAGACATCGGCAAGCTATTCCCCGATACCGATCCCGCCTACGAGGGCGCCGATTCGATGGTACTGCTCGCTCGCGTGATGGACTACGCGCGCGAGCTGGGCTTTGAGTTTGTCGATGCCGATTGCACCATTGCCTGTCAGCAACCCAAGATCACCCCGCACCGCGATGCCATGCGCGCCAACCTTGCCCATGCCTTGGGCGTTGACGTCGAAAACGTGGGCGTCGCCGCCACCACGACCGAAAAGCTCGGTTGGGAAGGCCAAGGTGAGGGAATCGGCGCCTGGGCCGTCTGCCTGCTACAGAAAACCGTTAAGGAGTAACGAATGCGTATCTACAACAGCGCTACCCATAAAAAGGAAGAGTTCCAACCCATCGAGTCCGGCAAGGTCCGCATGTACGTGTGCGGCCCCACGGTCTACGACAACATCCACATCGGCAACGCCCGCACGTTCATCAGCTTTGACGTGATTCGTCGCTGGCTCATCGCGAGCGGCTACGAGGTCACGTTCGCCCAGAACCTCACCGATGTCGATGACAAGATCATCAAGCGCGCCAACGAGCAGGGCCGTACGGCTGCCGAGGTCGCGACGGAGTTCTCCGACAAGTTCATCGGCGTCATGCGCGCCGCCAACGTGCTCGATCCCGATGTGCGCCCCCGCGCCACCAAGGAGATCGGCCCCATGATCGCCATGATTAAGACGCTCATCGAGCAGGGCCACGCTTACGCCGCCGATAACGGCGACGTGTACTTTGCCGTGCGCAGCGATTCCAACTATGGCCAGGTCTCGGGCCGCAACATCGACGACCTTATGGTTGGCGCACGCATTGAGGAGAACGAGGACAAGAACGACCCGCTCGACTTTGCCCTGTGGAAGGCCGCCAAGCCCGGCGATCCCAGCTGGCCGAGCCCTTGGGGCGAGGGTCGTCCCGGTTGGCACACCGAGTGCGCCGCCATGGTGCATCGCTACCTGGGTACTCCGATCGACATCCACGGCGGCGGCTCCGACCTTGCCTTCCCGCATCACGAGAACGAGTGCGCCCAGGCCACCTGCGCCTGGCACCAGGGCTTCTCCAACACCTGGATGCACACGGGCATGCTGCTGGTAGACGGCGAGAAGATGTCCAAGTCGCTCGGCAACTTCTTTACGCTGGCCGAGGTCCTCGAGCAGCACTCCGCTGCCGCCCTGCGCCTGCTGATGCTGCAGACGAGCTATCGCTCGCCGCTCGACTTTTCTTGGGAGCGCCTGGAGGGTGCCGAGAACTCGCTCACGCGTATCGCCGGTACGGTCGAGAACCTGCGCTGGGCCGCGAACCATGCGACGGCCGATGCCGATGAGGCAGCATCCGAGGCGTTTGCCGCCAAGGCCGCCGAGACCCGTGCCACCTTTAAGGAGTGCATGGACGACGACTTTAACACCGCTGGTGCCATGGGTGCCGTCTTTGGCTTTGTGACCGAGTGCAACCAGTACCTGGAGCAGGCGGGCGACGCTGCCGACAAGGCCGCCGCGCTTGCCGCCGCCGACACGCTGACCGAGCTGCTCGATACGCTTGGCGTCGAGCTTCCCGAGCCCAAGGTCGAGCTGCCGCTGGGCCTGCTGGGCGTTGCCGCCGGTTTGGTTGCCTACACGGGTGACGACGTGGACGAGGCCGCTGCCAAGATTCTCGAGGCTCGTGCCGAGGCTCGTGCCGCCAAGAACTGGGATCTGGCAGATGCCATCCGCGACCAGCTCAAGGACCTCGGGCTGACGATTGAAGATACCGCCGCCGGCACTCGTATCAAATCTCTCTAATCCCCGCGGGTTTCCCAAGCACCCGACCTTGCCGTTCAAACCGTCGCTCGCGTACTCAAGTACGCGTCGCTCCTCTTTCACGGCAATCTCGGGCACTTGGAAAACCCGTACCGACCGCCCGAATTAATATTCATGGGCGGTCGTTTATTTTGTTTCGTTTGATAGTTGTATTTAGGAGGTCGCTTTATGGCCGACAATCGCAAGCGTGCGCCTCGTGGCGGCAAGCAGGCCGCTTCCGGCTCGCGTCCGATTCGCCGCAATGACCGCGCTGCCGCTTCCAAGGGCCAGCGTGATCGCACTCAGGCCGCACGTCCGCAGCGCGATCGCAACCGCGACGCTGTCCAGGCTCCCAAGGGCGAGTTTATCGAAGGTCGTCGTGCTGCCGCCGAGGCGCTACGCACTGGTTTTCCCATCAAGTGCGCGCTCATTGCCGAGGGCGGGGAGCGCGATGCCGCCTTGTCGCGCCTGGTCGATGACCTCAACGCCGCGGGCGTCCGCATTAAGTTCGTTCCACGCGCGCAGCTCGATGCGCTGTCGAGCCATGGCGCTCACCAGGGCATTGCGCTCGAGGTTGGCAACTTCCCCTATGCCGATGTCGCCGACATCCTCGGCCGCGCGGGCGATGGCCCGGCACTCGTCGTTGTGCTCGACCATGTGACTGACGACGGCAACTTTGGCGCCATCGTGCGCTCCGCCGAGGTTGTGGGCGCGGCCGGCGTCATCATTGCCAATAAGCGCGCCGCCGGTGTGACCGTGGGCAGCTACAAAACTTCAGCCGGCGCCGTCATGCATCTGCCTATCGCGCAGGTGCCCAACATCGCCCGTGCGCTCGACGATCTTAAGGCCGCTGGCTTTTGGGTGGGCGGTGCCTCCGAGCACGCCGAAGACAGTTGCTGGGATGCTCCCTTCGAGGGTCGCGTGGCGCTCGTCATGGGCTCCGAGGGCGACGGCATCTCGCGCCTGGTGCTCGAGAAATGCGACTTTTTGACCAAGCTTCCCCAGCGCGGCATGACCGAGAGCCTCAATGTTGCCCAGGCGACCACGGCGCTGTGCTTTGAGTGGCTGCGCCGCAACGCCGGCGAGCTCATGGGGGAGGAGTAGCGCATGTCCAAGAAGAACCGCGCCAAGTCCAAGGCCAAGCGCTTTGGCGAGGGCTCGGCCAAGCCGATTGTTTCGGCCGCGACCTACGGCGTGGGCGGCAATGCGTTTGCGCAGGCTATCGCCGACCCAGTCTCGACGGTGCACTCCAACAAGCCCGAGCTGCTGGTGGTCGACGGTTACAACGTGATCCACTGCACGCCGCGCTACGAAAAGCTCGTGTACGACCATTCCGACGATCCGTATTCCAGCGACGTTCACGATATGGCGCGCACGGCGCTCATTAATGACGTAGCTGCGTTTGCCCAGGGCCGCTACGAGGCCGTGATCGTATTTGACGGCGCGGGCAATATCTCCAGCGAGCGCCCCAATCTGCCGGCCCGTGGCGTGCGCATCGAGTTCTCGCCGACGGGTGTTTCGGCCGATACCGTGGTGCAGAAGCTCTGCATCGAGGCGCGCGAGGAAGGCCGCGCGTGCTCCGTGGTATCGAGTGACGGCACGATCCAGGCCGTTGTCATGGGCAAGGGCGTTACGCGCATCTCGAGCCGTATGCTGGTGGACGAGATCAAACAGATCGATAACGACGTTCACGAGGCAGAGGAAGCTCCGCAGATCAAGATGACTCTGGGCAGCCGCCTGAGCCCCGATGCCCTGGCCAAGCTCAAGGCCCTTCGCGGGAGGTAGGGGAGTTGGCGGGGCAATGCTGCCTCGCTAACTCCATTCAGCGATGTCGATCATTCTTTCGAGGCGCCACGTTAGCGCCTCTTTTAGATAAGGCAGTCTCGCTGCTAGGGCATCGTTTTTAGACAGAATCTCGATTGCCTCGTCAACGAAGCCTTCGAGTTTGTCGCCGTCAAACCAGCCCATGTCCTCGACGAGCAACATTTGTTTGGCGGGGCTTGAATGAAACTGCGCGCTGGTAAAACTGTGCTCTCCTGCCCGAAGCTCCTCAAGAGAGATGTTGCACCAGAGCGATGACCCCGAATCGAAGATGGGGGCTGGCCTGCAGACCAGTGAGTTGACGTTTCGCACGAGGCCGAAGTTGCGCCAATGACGATCGTAGTTGGCGATGATGTTGTCACACACGATCATGCGGTCAAGGGCATCCTTGACGCCTGTCACCCCGAGTTCCTCGCAGTTTGCTACGTATCGCTCGTAGTCGGTTAGTCGTTCATTTGCGTTTGCGTGCTGGTTTACATAGAACGCGGGGACATACTCTTCTTCATCAGTTAAGAAGACATCGCATATGCTCAGGGCGGAAGTGCCCGTGCCCTCGAGCGAGTAAGGCACATAATCGCAGGCGTTTAGGATGCGACGGTGGAGCGCGGTCGCCACCAGCTCGTTATAAGGTTCCTGGTTCAGGTGCGCTCCTGCCTTATGCAGAATTCGACGCTCGCCCTCGCACGTCCAGTACTTTTGAAGATTGCCGTCCGAGGTGTAATCGGGCATTGCGGCAGCCGCTTTTCCCTCTGGGGCAAAGGGCGCAATGGACAGCGAGACGTCATCAAAGGTGTTATTGAAGAAGCTGATATCCTCCCAGGCGAGACCGGAATCTTGGGGTCTAATCCAATACTGGTCGGATAGGGAGAGGCCGAGATTTCGCTGGACGAGTTCATCGGGAACATCGACTGCGGCTTCTGCAAGCAGGGAGGCTAGCCCAATGCGTGCGAGCGGGATACCGCGGCCGCGCCACCAGATGCGGAAGGAGTCGAGCGATATGGGGCTATTAGGGCCAAATACTCCAATAGGGGCGTGGGCGTAATCGATGTCGGCACCGATGTGGGTAAAGTCTTTTCGCGATGTGCTGTAGACCAGCTGAGCGACTTCGTACGTGCGGTTCATGAGGGTGAACGCGATCTCGCTCTTACCGTGGCCGCGGCGGGGACGTCCCCCCGTTTTGGTCACGGAGCGGAGTCGCGTGTCGACGCTGTCTTTGTCGATGAGCCATACACCAGAAGCCTTGCGGGCGGTCAGCGCGCCGTTCTTAATGAGCTCCTGCACCCTGCGCGGGGTGATGCCGAGCAGCTCGGCGGCTTCCTTGGTAGTAAGCATCGCGAAACCCTTCGTTAGAACGAATAGTTTTATATATAGCAATTGTAATTAAAACTATTCGTTCTGGCGAATGGTTTTAAGATGTGGTCGGTCGAAGGGTCTGTTGCGCCTCGTCCGCAATTCCTTTATTCTTAATTGGCTTCGCGCGAAAGCGCCAAGTGTGCCAGTGTGGCGCAACGGTAGCGCAACTGATTTGTAATCAGTGGGTTGCAGGTTCGATTCCTGTCACTGGCTCCATGAGAGTTTCGGGCTCTGTCTCCAATTGGGACAGGGCCCGTTTCTATTTAGGTGGCGCGCCATCAGGTTAGCGCCCATCCCGTTTTTGGTTTGTCTCGTCCTCCAGTTTGTCTAAATCTGTAACACCAAGACCGATATTTGGCATCTAACTGTTACAGATTGAGATGAAACTTAGGGTGTTTTAGGAATATCTTGATCTGTAACATGTAGAAGCGGAATAGGCCTCTTGCTGTTACAGATCGAGACAAGGGCGGGTGTGGACCTGGATGTTCTGCTCGAGCGTGGATTTCTGGACACGCGAGCGAAGAAAATCTTCCGACCGGAGAACGAGCGTGGATAATTAACTTGGATAGGGAGCTAAGGTAAACACCGATTGTCTATCGAAGGCTTTAGAAACAACGACCCCGATTTCATTGTGGAATCGGGGTCGTTTGTGCCTGAGGAATCCGAATGGATTAATCGAGCTCCTAAGGGACTTCTTGGGTTCTTGCTAATGGTCTGCCGAGGATGTCCCCAATGCAAGCAGCGGGCATCTACTCAATATAGTTGGGATTCTTCTTGATGATCACGCGTGCAGCGATGAACGAGACAACGATGGCGATGACGGCGACAACGCACGCCAGTACGAAGTTGCCCATGGATCCATCGGGAGCGATAAAGATCAGCGCAGAAAGAAGACCGGGGCATGCTCCCGCAACATACTCCTTCAGGACGAAGATGCCTGCAGGGAGTCCCGCACAGAGGGCGCCGATTGCCGTGCCGACAAGCAGGCGGGGACGCTCGATGAGGCAACCGTAAAATGCGGGCTCAGTTACGCCACAGAGTGCGGTGACGGCAACCGTGGTGACCATACCTCTCTTCTCCTTGTTGCCTTTCATTGCAGTTGCCAAGGCGAGACTCGTGCCGCCAATGCAGAGGTTTGAGATGAAGCCAAAGATGATGGGCGCCCAGCCGAGCTGCGCCAAGCTCGTAACTTCGCTCGCGATGTAGGCCTTATCAAGACCGAGCATGACAAAATAGGGGTTAAGGGCTGCAAGGATTGGAGTAGCGATAAATGCCACGTTATCCATGAGCCACGTGGCGGCATCACTCAGCGCGTAGCCCATCATGCTGCCGGCGGGGCCGAGGATAATCAGCTCAACAGGCACGACGATGAACATGGTGAGCAGCGGCTTCAAGAACAGTTTGGTAATGTCGGGGATGATTTTCTGAAGACCGCGATCAACAAAGTACATGAACACAACGCCCAGTACGATTGGCACCACCGTGCTCGAGTAGTCATTCGTCGGGATGGGGATGCCAAGAAAGTCGAGACCCTCAGCACCGCTAATAGACGAGCTAATCATGATTGCGCCCAGCAGTGCGCCCATGATAGGCTGCATCTTCATGACGGCGGCGAGCTGATAGCCGAGGTAAACGGGCAGGAAGCTAAATGAGGCGCTGAAGATCGCCAGCAGAACCTGGGCGGTTCCGCTATCGGTGCTCAATCCACAATAATTGACCAGGAGATTCTTGATCGAAAGAATGAGTCCGCCAACGATGAGCGCCGGGACGATGGGCATGAATACCTGTGCAGAGACGTTCCCGAATTTCTCAATCAAGCCCATGGCGGTGTTACCGCTTTTAATGCCTTCTGCAAGGTCTTTGGCGGTTTGGGCATCGTCGGCAACCGTGCCACCGCCGACTTCGATTCCCGCGAAGTCGAGGAAGTCGTTGTAGGCCTCGGTGACGTTGGGGCCGATGATCACCTGAAGCTGGCCACCGCTGACTACTGCCCCGAGCGCCTGGTCAGCCGATTTGGCGAGCTGGAGATCGATGATCGAGGTGTCTCGTGCGTCGATGCGAAGGCGCGTCGCACAATGAGTTACCGATGTAATGTTCTCTTTGCCGCCAACAGCCTTTAGGACTGTTTCGGACATTGCCTGATATTTCATCTCTTTCTCCTAACCTTCCTGCTCCTGATACTTCGAGATAAGGTCTCGGTACCAATACCAGCTCTTTTTGGGGGTGCGCTCCAGATTGTTCTCGAAGTCGATATGGACAAGTCCGTATCGTTTTTCGTAGCCGTTGATCCAGCTATACAGATCCATCGTCGACCAGAGGTAGTAGCCCTCAACGCGCGCGCCGTCGCGCTTAGCCCTCATCATGTGCTCGATGAACTGGCCCAGAAGCTCGATGCGGTCATCATCGTGGATTATTCCGTCTGCGTCTGGTTGCTCATAGGCGCCATGTCCGTTTTCCGTAATAAAGATGCGGGGCGCGTCATAGCGCTCGTGGACATCCATGATGGTTGAATACATGCAACTTGGGAGTATTTCGCGGCCCCATTTATTGCGGGGAACATTGCTGTCGCGGGCGCTTTCAAACAAGGGCGCAATGCATTTTCCTTCGACCTTTTTGCTCGAACCGCCCTTATTGTTCGCCGAAACGGCAAGCTCTCCACCGTGCCAGTCGGTTACATACTCTCGGCAATACACGTTGAGTCCAATAAAATCGACTTTACCGTCTCTGAATTCTTCTACGTCATTTGGGGATCGATAGAGCGAGACGCCAAGTTTTTCAAGGATTTCGTCCATTTCTGGCGGCAGTTGACCCTGAAGTGCTGGTGCCAGAATCATGCGATTGGCGAAAAAGTCTGCGTATCGAAATACGTCATCGGGGTGCTCGGTTGCCGGGTCGAGTTCGACAACGCCGCCATCGTGGACGGCGCCGATGATGCCGTCGTAGCCCATTTGACGATATGCTCGGACTGCGAGTGCGCTTGCGCGCATCAGGTTGTACTGAAACTGCATGTACGACTGAACGTCGAGCGATCGATTGGGGGGATAGTTGCCCAACATGTTTACGCAGTAGCTGTAGAAATGCGGCTCGTTAACGGTAGCCCAGATTTTGACGCGGTCTCCAAAGCGCTCAAAGCAAATCTTGGCGTATTTGCAGAACCACTCTGCCATATCGTTGTTCAGCCATCCGCCTTTGCAAGCAAGCGTGAATGGCAGATCGTAATGGAACAGCGTAACGTTGGGCTCTATGCCATTTTCGAGGCAGCAATCAATGACCCGATTATAAAAATCGATACCCTTTTCATTCACTTCACCGATACCCGTGGGGATGATTCGACTCCATGAAAGAGAGAAGCGATAGGTGTTTTGTCCGCCTTCTTTCATCATGCGGATATCTTCTTCATAGCGATGGTAGAAGTCGCAAGATACATCACCGTCAACATGGTTGATGTTCTTATTGCTTGTGTGGTTAAAGAAATCCCACTCGCCAAGGCCTTTGCCGTCTTCGTTCCAGGCACCCTCGCACTGATAAGACGCCGTGGCGGAACCCCAGAGAAACGGGATGTTGTTCACGTTGCCCATGAATCCCCTTTCCATCATTCAACACGGTGGATACGTGTGGCGGAATTACGATTAAGATGACGTCAACTGATTTGAATCATAGGAGAACGACCAAAGCTGTTTGATTCAATAAATGAACTATGATTTCGAGGAGAGCGGAAAGAGGGATCACGTGAATATCAATGACTTCGATGTGCTCAATCGCATTAGCTCCATCATCAACAGCGAGTTTGGGTCAAACGATGCCGCCATCGCTCGATATCTCATCGCTCACATTAGGCGTTCGAGCGAAATCAATGTTGCCACAATAACCCGCGATGCATTCGTGACCCGTTCCGCTGTTCGTCGTTTCTGCAATCGATTGGGCTACCAGTCTCTTAGCGATTTGAAAGAATCATTTACTCAATCAGTCTTTCCAAGCGACTTAAGCCATCGAGAGGAGGAATTTGGCTACGAGGAGTACAGGGCAGAGCTCGACGTTCGCATGATCGAGATGTTCGCTGAGGTTGAAAGCGGCGTGTCCGATATCGCTATTAAGCACCTTGCCGACGAAATTGATGGCCATAAAAACGTTGAAATCTGGTGCACCAATAATGTGAGCGCCAATCTCGTACGATTTCAGCAGGAAATGTTTTATGCGGGCAAGATAGTTCGCATAGTTGCTGGGGCTAACGTCGCGGAATTGAAAAACATGGGAGACGCTTCGCAGTCATTGATAATTCTCGTATCTGTCTCCGGGCTATTTGCGTCCCAGGCGCGTGAGTATCTTGATTGCCGTTCGGGCAGGAAGATTCTAATTACTGCGTTTAGCAACGATGACAAATCGAGGTCTTTTGACCGTGTATATCGTCTTGGTAATGCGGGAAACGGAATTGACCGACTCGGCGTTTATTCGAAATACGCCATGACCTATTTCTTCGACTTGCTATCGTCGTGTTACTTGAGTCGCTACCCCTGCACCAAGGGGGAGCCGCTCTATGGGTCTACTTTGGTCTGGCCCGAGTAGTTGCGGCTTTACAGTTCTCTCGCCTGGAGAATGAACGTGGATAATCTGCCACTTTGGCCTTAGAGCCGCGCTAAAAGCGGGAGATTATCCACGCTTGAACGTGCCGTGGAAGCACGATCGTGACCTATGTAATAGTGCAAGAGGGTCGGTATCGAAAGTCGATGCTGCAGATGTACTCCACCGTGACAAAGTGTTCCCTCGTGAAATGTCACAAGCGTAGCCAAATCCACCGTCCTTCATATCCAAACTCAACAAAACCGCAGGTCACAGCTATATAGATACGCCCGGCACCGTGTATCTAGAGGTTTTCGTTGACAGCCCCCAAGGTTGCATCGTATTATCTTTTTCGTTCGCGGGGGCGGCGGTCCAAAAGACCAAAGGACCTGCGGATACTTGAACGATTGGGAGTTTGCCCGAGTGGTTAATGGGGACGGGCTGTAAACCCGTTGGCTCTGCCTACATAGGTTCGAATCCTATAGCTCCCACCCGTCAAGTGCCTGTATAGCTCAGTCGGTAGAGCACTTCGTTGGTAACGAAGAGGTCACCAGTTCAAGTCTGGTTGCAGGCTCCATCCGGCGGTGTAGCTCAGTTGGTTAGAGCACACGGTTCATACCCGTGGCGTCACTGGTTCGAATCCAGTCACCGCTACCATAGGTAACACGGTGGCTTCTCAATAGTATGTTGAGAGGCCACTATGGTATAAAGGCAAAGTCCCGTCCGGGGACGACCTGTTTAGAGGAGGGCTTTATGGCCAAAGAGAAGTTTGAGCGCACTAAGCCGCATGTTAACATCGGCACCATTGGTCACGTCGACCACGGCAAGACCACGCTGACCGCTGCCATCACCAAGGTTCTCTCCGAGACCGAGGGCTGCAAGGCTGACTTCACTGCGTTCGAGAACATCGACAAGGCTCCGGAGGAGCGCGAGCGCGGCATTACGATCTCCGTCTCCCACGTCGAGTACGAGACTGCTGCCCGTCACTACGCTCACGTTGACTGCCCGGGCCACGCTGACTACGTCAAGAACATGATCTCCGGTGCTGCTCAGATGGACGGCGCTATCCTGGTCATCGCCGCTACCGACGGTCCCATGGCTCAGACCCGCGAGCACATCCTGCTCGCCCGTCAGGTCGGCGTTCCCTACATCGTCGTCTTCCTGAACAAGTGCGACATGGTCGACGATGACGAGCTCATCGACCTCGTCGAGATGGAGACCCGTGAGCTTCTCTCCGAGTACGATTTCCCCGGCGACGACATCCCCGTCATCCGTGGCTCCGCTCTGGGCGCTCTCGAGGGCGACGCCAAGTGGATGGACGCCATTCGCGAGCTCATGAAGGCCGTCGACGAGTACATCCCGACGCCTGCTCGTAACAACGACCTCCCGTTCCTGATGGCCGTTGAGGACGTTATGACCATCTCCGGCCGTGGTACCGTTGCTACCGGCCGTGTCGAGCGCGGTGAGCTCAAGCTCAACGAGCCCGTCGAGATCGTCGGCATCAAGGATACCCAGAACACCGTCGTTACCGGTATCGAGATGTTCCGTAAGTCCATGGACTTCTGCGAGGCTGGCGACAACGTCGGTCTGCTGCTCCGCGGCATCAAGCGTGAGGACATCGAGCGCGGCCAGGTTCTCTGCAAGCCCGGTTCGGTTACCCCGCACACCAAGTTCACCGGCGAGATCTACGTTCTGACCAAGGAGGAGGGCGGCCGTCACACCCCGTTCTTCGATGGTTATCGTCCTCAGTTCTACTTCCGTACCACCGACGTTACCGGTACGGTCAAGCTCCCCGAGGGCACCGAGATGGCTATGCCTGGTGACCACATCACCATCGAGGGCGACCTCATCCACCCGATCGCCATGGAGGAGGGCCTGCGCTTCGCAATCCGCGAGGGTGGCCACACCGTCGGTTCGGGCATCGTCTCCACGATCATTGAGTAAATTAGCTCTTTGATATAGCTGACTTAGAGAACCCGGCACTTATATGGGTGCCGGGTTCTTTTCTGCAATGGATATTGAGCCGTTGCTGGTGTCGAGAGGATCGATAATGGTCCTGGATGCACCGTCGATTAGCTCTCGATGGCTTCATTGATGTGTTCCAAATATGAATGGATCCACCGAGAACCAATTGACTCGAGGTTTTCATTGACAGCACTTATGTGGAGCTGATAAAGTAACAACTCGTGCCCGTACGGGGCGGAAATGAAAGGTTCAGGATACATGCGTACTCTAGTTACTCTTGCGTGCACTGAGTGCAAGCGCCGCAACTATACGACCACCAAGAACAAGTCGACCATGCCTGATCGTATGGAGATCAAGAAGTATTGCCCCTGGTGCCGTCACCACACGCTGCACAAAGAGACTCGCTAGTCTCTAGTCACATACGCCAGTAGTTCAATTGGTAGAGCATCGGTCTCCAAAACCGAGTGTTGAGGGTTCGAGTCCTTCCTGGCGTGCCAGTCATTATTCCGTAAGCTCCCACTTGGGGGCTTACGGTTTACTCATGTATAAGCGCATTGCGCGGAGGTAACCCAAATGGCCAACAAGAAGAACAAGAAGAAGGCTCAGCAGCCGGCACCTGCCAACAAAGCTGCCGCCAACTCCAAGGTTGAGGCCAAGAAGGCCGTTGCCAAGAAGAACGAGAAGGCTGCGAAGTCCAAGAAGAACGAGAAGCCTGGTTTCTTCGCCCGCACCAAGAAGTATTTCGCTTCGGTCAAGTCCGAGATGAAGCGTGTCACGTGGCCCGATAAGAAGGAGCTCGTGAACTACTCGGTTGTCGTTTGCGCTTCTCTGATCGTCGTCGGCGTCGTCATCGCTCTGCTCGATGCTGGCTTTGGCGAGGCTCTTGCTCTGTTCTCTGGATTGAGGGGCTAAACCATGTCTAAGCGTTGGTACGTCGTTCACACTTACTCTGGATACGAGAACCGCGTTAAGTCCGATCTCGAGCATCGCATCGAGACTATGGGCATGCAGGACCGTATCTTTGATATCGAGATTCCTATGGAGCGCGTCACCGAGATTAAAGAGGGTGGCAAGCGTGAGACCAAGGATTCCAAGATCTTCCCGGGTTATGTTCTGGTCCGCATGGAGATGGATGACGATGCTTGGACGTGTGTTCGTAACACGCCTGGCGTCACCGGTTTCCTAGGCGGCAACGGCAAGCCCGCTCCGCTTTCCCGCGACGAGTACAACAAGATGACTCGTCGTCCCGGTAAGGGCGATTCGCCCAAGCGCACCTCGGTTGATATTGAGGTCGGTACGTCCGTCCGCGTCACCGATGGCCCGCTTACCGACTTTGATGGCAAGGTCTCCGAGGTTAACACCGAGGCTGGCAAGCTCAAGGTCACGCTGATGATCTTTGGCCGCGAGACGCCGGTCGAGCTCGACTTTAACCAGGTCGCTGTCATCGCTTAAGTTTTCGTCCGTTCGCGCGAGCGTGCTTCTTCTGTGACTGCTCATCTCAGGAGTGCTTCTAACACGTGCGTGCTTACGATATAGCAAGTACTTCACACTCGTGATTCGAAAGGAATGACCATGGCTGAGAAGAAGGTTGCCAACGTCATTAAGCTCCAGATTCCTGCTGGTGCAGCAAACCCCGCTCCTCCCGTCGGCCCCGCCCTGGGCGCTGCTGGCGTGAACATCATGCAGTTCTGCCAGGCCTTTAACGCCGAGACGCAGGACAAGAAGGGTGACATCATCCCCGTTGAGATCTCTGTCTACGAGGACAAGTCCTTCTCCTTCATCACCAAGACCCCGCCGGCGGCTCACCTTATCAAGAAGGAGCTGAACCTCAAGTCTGGTTCCGCTAAGCCCCAGGCTGACAAGGTTGGTCAGCTCTCCCAGGAGCAGCTCACCAAGATCGCCGAGATCAAGATGCCGGACCTCAATGCCAACGACATTGACGCCGCCAAGAAGATCATCGCCGGTACCGCCCGTTCCATGGGCGTCACCATCGCTGAGTAGCGATTTCTTATGGTAACGACGGGTGCTCCGACCGGGGCGCCCGTTAAATGTGTGCAATAGGGCACACGATACGATGTGGGAGGGCTCACGCCCGTTTAACCACAGGAGGTAATGCACATGGCTAAGCATGGTAAGAGCTATAACGCCGCTGCCGAGAAGATCGACCGCGCCACGCTCTACACCCCCCTTCAGGCTGCCAAGCTCATCAAGGAGCTCGACACCGCCA
This sequence comes from Collinsella aerofaciens, assembly GCA_048184855.1. Lineage (GTDB taxonomy): Bacteria > Actinomycetota > Coriobacteriia > Coriobacteriales > Coriobacteriaceae > Collinsella > Collinsella aerofaciens_CA. The sequence continues at coordinate 59,866 of DBEYYU010000091.1, read as the reverse complement.
AGTTCGACGAGACCGTCGAGGCTCACTTCCGTCTGGGCATCGATACTCGTAAGGCTGACCAGAACATCCGTGGTTCCATCTCCCTGCCCCACGGCACCGGCAAGACCGTTCGTGTTGCCGTCTTCGCCGAGGGCGAGAAGGCCCGTGAGGCTGAGGCTGCCGGCGCCGACATCATCGGTTCCGACGAGCTCGTCGCCCAGATTCAGAAGGGCGAGATCAACTTCGACGCCGCTATCGCTACGCCGAACATGATGGCCAAGGTTGGCCGCATCGGTAAGATCCTTGGTCCCCGTGGCCTCATGCCGAACCCCAAGCTCGGCACCGTGACCATGGACGTCGCCAAGATGGTCTCCGAGCTCAAGGCCGGCCGCGTTGAGTACCGCGCCGACCGCTACGGCATCTGCCACGTGCCCCTGGGCAAGAAGTCCTTCTCTGAGCAGCAGCTCGTCGAGAACTACGCTGCCCTGTACACCGAGATTCTGCGCGTCAAGCCCTCTTCTGCTAAGGGCAAGTACGTCAAGTCCATCTCCGTGTCTTCCACCATGGGCCCTGGCGTCAAGGTCGATCCCGCTGTCCAGCGTGACTTCCTGGCTGAGTAACTGCTAGTTACTGCCTGAGTACAGCAAGCATTGCTAAAGAAACCCGGTTCTGCCCTGCGCAGGAGCGGGTTTCTTGCTATCTCGGGGCAAAACCAACACGAAGGGGACAGACACCTTTGTGTTGGTTACCAGGGTGTTCTGGCTGTTGAGGACTCGATGGCATCGTGGCGTTTGAGCTCGCGGCGCATGGTTTGCGAATTGAGCCAGGCTGCCTGCCAGCCACGGATAGGGTAGCGCGTCTGGTCGAGCTCAAACTGCGTATAGCCGCAGGCGTTGATGATCGTCGTTCCACACACATGCTGCCGCTCGCGCTGAAAATCGTAACCGTAGCTTTGGTGTACATGCCCATGCACCATGTAGTCGGGATTCCAGGATTCGAGTGCTGTGTTAAAGCACTCGAATCCTCGATGCGGCAGATCGTCCAGATCACCCATACCGGCGGCGGGTGCATGGGTAAGCAGAATGTCGCACCCGCCGACCATCCTAACCTTACGCGACAGCTTACGCATGCGCTTGGACATCTCGCGTTCGGTGTACATGTTGGCGCCGTCGCGATAACGCATGGACCCGCCAAGGCCCGCAATGCGAATCCCTCGGTACGTGTACACGCTGTCTTCTACGCAGATACATCCGCCCGGTGCATGACGTGCGTAACGGTCATCGTGATTGCCGCGCACGTAGATGAGCGGTTTGTTGATGACCGTGACCAAAAACTCAAGATAGTCCGGGTCCAGATCGCCGGCGGACAAAATCAGGTCGACGCCCTCAAAGCGTTCCTTGCGAAAGCACTCCCAAAGGCATCGTTCTTCGGTATCGGCTATGGCAAGGATTTTCATAGGACAGGGACTTTCGGCTCATCGTCGAGCTGCGGAATGGTGCCTACCACGTTGTCCGCCAGCCAATTCATCTCGACAATCTGCGTGCTCGGCAGCGGGGGGAAGCCTTCGATCTGTACCACGCCGTTCTGGCTGTGGAGCTCGCCGCCAAAGGGGTTGATGGAGCCCTCAACTATGCCGTTGCGGAGCAACTGCACGAGTTTGCGCGTCTGGTAGGGTAGGCCCGGAGCGTAACGGATGTCGATAACGCCGGAGCTCATGCCGTACCAGTAGTTGACGGCGCGCACTTGGTTGTCGTCGCTGGTCTCATCCCATGTGCCGTGCAGAAGGCTTTTCACGATAAGCTCGTAGTAGCGCCCCCAGTTCCAGACGGGCATGGCGATGCCGGTAACCTTGCCATCGACCAAGCGGTGAAGCCCGTAGGCGGTGGGATCTTCCAGCGACTTTGACATATCGGCGCCGGTCATGACGCTCATGCCTTCGCGGCACATGGCCTCGGCGAGACCTCCAGCGGGCACATCACCCCAGGTCAGGATAATTTGCGCGCGCGGGTCGAGCAGCGAGGCGCCAATCGCAAAGGCGTTGATCTCGCTGAGTGCGCCCGAGGCGAAGACCGACGCGTGGTAACCGATGCGGTGGTTGTCCGCCATGCTGGCCGCAAGGGCGCCCAGCAGAAACTTGGCCTCGTACATCTTGCCAAAGTACGAACGGACGCTTTGATGGGGAAGGCCGATAGAGCAGTTGAGGAACCGAATCCGGGGATACTCAACGGCAGCCCTGAGCGTGTATTCCATCAGGCGGTGCGAGGTCGAGAAGATGACGTTTGCTCCATGTTTGACAGCCGTTTCCACGGCGGCGTAGAACACATCCGGATCGTGACAGTCCTCGAACGCCTCGGTGCGCACGATACCGCCAAAGTGCTCATCGAGATACTGACGCCCTTGGTCGTGCAGGCTGTCCCAGCTCGACGTCGCACAGGGGAACTCATGGATAAAGGAGATGCGCAGGGGGTTGGCCGTCGAGTAGACGGTCTTGCCCATAAAGAAGTTGAGCACGCCAGCGGTGGACTTGGCGGGCGTTTCTTCCTCGTCGACGCTCGGTGCTTCGACGAGATCGACCTTGTCCTCGTCATTTTTGCCGGCAATGACCAGCTCGCGCCAAATCTTGCACAGGCGGTTTACGACGATATCCGTCGGCGTATCCAGCAGACGGTCCTGGTTGTACACATTGAGGTAGACGAGCATGGCGTCGGCGGGCGTAATGTCCAGGTGATCGCCGCCTGCGCGAAGGTGGGCACGCTTAAAGAGCAGGAAAGTGTGGCGCAGGTAGTCGACCTTTTTCTGCGGCCATTTTTCGATAAGGTTCTGACCGAGCATCTTCGCGAGCGTTTCGTAGCTTCCCTCACGCGAGAACTCGATCTCGTATAGGGGGCAGACGCGCCAAAACGCGCAGAACTCGCCGTACAGGCGGCTTTCGACGGAATCCCATGTGCCGGGGTAGAGACGGGTGACCTTGGCCGAAACCGTCGGGGCGTCTAGGAATTTGAGGACACTGACGCGTTTGTTGCCTTCTTGGACATAGAACCGATGCATGAACTCGGTGACGATGACGGGGTCGCGATAGCCCTCGGTCACCTGGATGTCGTAGAGGTTGGACCACTTGCGGGCGAACTCGGTGCTAAACGGAAGCAGGGGCATAAAGTTACACGAAAAGGCGGACTGACGGCCCTTGGTGACCGTGCCGACGACCATTTCGAGCGGAATATCCCGCAGGCCGACATTCTCTCGCTGACCTAAGGGGAGCTGAGCAACCAAGCTATCGAGGTCCGTAAGGTATGGATGCTCGCTTTGGCTAATGGCGCGTCGACGTCCTTGCTCGCCGCGCTTGCGTGCTTGACGATAGGCCTCTTCCATAATGTTGCTCCCTTAGTCGTTTAAACAACTATATGAACCATGGTACCACGAATGAAAACCACTACAAAGATGCCTGACCCCTTTGCGGTGGTTTAGGCGATGATGGGGGCGATGGCGCGGATGCAGGCGTCGGCAGCGGTGAAAGTGGTGCTGTCGTCGCTGACGATAAAGATGATCTTTCCTTTGATGCCAAAGTCGCCGATTTCGCTAAAGAGCACGTAGGGCTCTTTGTCAAAGCCCGAGATGGGCGAGACGGCCGTTTTGGTTGCGCTCGTGAGCTCGTCTGCCAGCACGTCAAGGGAAGCCCACTTAGACGTGTCCTTTACGGCAACGGGCACGGCCACGCGTCCAAAGGGCATCAAATGCACGAGCGTGTTCTTGGAGATGTTGGAGTTGGGCACAATGATGGTCTGTCCACAGGCATCCTCAATCGTTGTATGACGCCAAGTGATGTCTTGGACCACGCCGGATACGCCGCCGACCTCGATATTGTCGCCGGGTTTGATGATGCCCATAAAGGTCACTTGCATGCCGCCGATAAGGTTTGACAGCGTGTCCTGAAAGCCGAGCGAGATGGCGATGCCGCCGACGCCAAGAGCGGCGACGAGCGCGTTTGCGTTAATGCCAAAGCAGTTGTCGAGGATAAAGCTGCCGCCAATCATCCAAATGACGGCGCGCGCGATGTTGATGAAGATACTCGATACCGGAAGCGGGTTATCGTCTCGGTTAAGCAGATGGTTCAGGGTCTTGGATACGACCTTGGCGGCGACGGCGGTGCCTATCGCCAAGATGACGGCCCAGATGATGTTGTGGACCCATCGTTGTGCAAAGAAATGAAGAATTGGCTCAAACAATTCCATGTAGGGAAACCTCCTAATGATCGTCCAACCATGATACCCACCAAGAAGCCCGTCCGATCAAATTCGGACGGGCTTCTGTGCTCGATATAAGGTTTACGCGGCGGGGCTGCAAGGCCCGGCGGTGTAGCTTAGCGTCGACGCTTCCAGATAATGCCGAGGATGATGACGATGATGCCGCCGATAAGGCACGCGCCAACTACTGCCAGCGTGCGGTCTCCCGTTGCGGCGAGCTTACCGGTCGTCTTCTTGGTGATGACCTTCGTGGTCGTCGTGTCCGTCTTAGGCGAGGGCTTAGGCGTCGGGGCCGGTGCGGGCGTGGGGTCCACGGCTGCGGAGCCAAAGCTGATGGTGCCGGCGAGCCCGGCCATCTTGCTCTCCCAGCCGTTCTGCTCAATCAGCGCCCTCAGCGCCGCCTCGCACGTGCCCCACTCGGTGTACTTGGTGGCGTGTGCAAAGGTGGGAAAGTCGGTCGTGTTGGTAATGATGTAGTTGTTGGTGGCGACGGTATAGGTCTTGGCGGGGTCGAGCGTGCTGCCGTCTTTGGTGAGTGTGGCACTCACAATGCGCTTGCCTTCGGGCTGCGTCCAATCAATCGTCACGTTGATGCCGCCAAAGGAGAGAACGCTGCCAGAGTCATCGCGCCATTTGTACTTGTCTTGCGCCTCCTGCTCGGTGTGACCGGCCGCCACATAAGCCTGCTGAAGCTCGTAGCTGTCGTTACAATCGTCGCTGATTTGTAGCGAGTGCTCGAGTGCTGCGAGGAAGTCCGCGCCGGTCATGGTCCAGGTCTCAACGGTGTTGCCGTAGGGCGAGATGGCGATGACGTTGCCGGCGGTCACGTTGCCCGCCGCGATGCCGCCGCGGATGCCGCCGGCGTTTTCGATAGCGAGGTCCGCGCCCGTCAGGGCAAGATAGGAGCCGCAAATCACGTGGCCGATGGTCTGGGCCTTGGTGGTGTCGCCCTCCTTGCTGGGGCGGAAATCGGTGGTGCGCACCATTTCCCAGCCATGCGTGCCTGCGGCGTCCTCGCCGTAGAAATAGTTGGTGGTGGATGTGCCGAGCACCTTGTTCGATTCGTTTTCAAAGTCCTCGTCGAGCGGCTTGATTTTGTTGCGGACGGCTTCAAGGCGGCTCTGGTAGTCGGAGCCCTTGTCGGGGTCCGCCAAAAGGTCGTTGACGTTCTTGGCGGTGTAGAGCTTCTCGTCGCTGCCGTCTGCAGGGACCGTGACCGTGTCATCGTCGGTCGACTCGGTGCCATTGGTGTCGTACTTGTACGGAATGGAAAGCAGCCCCACCTCGGCAAAGGCGCTGCCTGCCTCGACAACGTGGATCGTCTTGCCGTCGGCTCCCGTCACCTTCTCGTTAAGGTTGATGTGCTCGTGGCCTGCGATAAGGGCATCGACGCCACGGAGTCGCGTGGCAAAGGTCTTGGCGTCGAGCGTGTGCGCGATACACACAACAACATCGCAGCCCTCCTTGCGCAGCTGCTCTGCCTCGGCATTGATGGCGTTCGCGGCACTCGAGAACGACGTGCCCGCGACCAGGTCCGCGCGCAGCGAGGATCCCAGCGACTCATCCATGGCGCCCACGACGCCGACCTTGATTTTGTAGTCGAATGTGGAGTAATCCTCGCTATCCTCCCAGGTGCGATCGAGCGTCTTCGTGATGCTCGAGCTCCATACGCCGCTCGTAGACTTCGCGTTCGCGCAGAGCATGGCGAAGGGCGTGCCGGTGGTGCTGTAGCCGGTCATGGTGCGGAGTTTGTCTGCGCCGTAGCTCCAGTCGTGGTTGCCTGGCGTGGTCGCGTCGTAGCCGTCGGCGTAGAAGGTGTCCATGAGCTCGGCGATGCTCTTGCCCTCGCTCATGGTGGCGAAGGACTGTCCGTGGAAGGTGTCGCCCGCATCGAGCAAAAGATCGGGGGCGTTGCCCTGGGCGCTATAGAGAACCGCCAGTCCGTCAAAGCCCACAGTGCCAGTGCCCTTGCTTTCGTTGTAGCTGTACTTGTAGCTGCCGTGGATGTCGTTGGTGTGCATGACGGTCACAGAGCCGTCAATAGCGGCGGGCAGGCTCCCCGCGAAAGCGAGGCTTGGGATGCCTGCGAGCGCGCCGGCAAACAACGCGGCGGCTAACGCAAGGCGGGGGAGTCTTTTCATGGCAGTTTCCTTAGTCCTTAGCCAGAATGTCTGGTTGAATATCGGATTATCGACATAATATGCGAAAACCGCCGCAAGAGCGTCTGTCCCTTTGCGGCGGTTTTGACGTTTGCGCAGATAAAACCTACCAAAATAAACCTGTCCCTTTTTGGCAGGTTTTAGCTCAGCAGCATGCGGTCGTTGGCGAGCTCGCCGCCCGAGACCTCCTCGAACTTCTGCAGCAGGTCGGCTACGGTGAGCGACTTCTTCTCATTGCCCGCCACGTCGTAGATCACGTGGCCTTCGTGCATCATGATCAGACGGTTGCCCAGACGGATGGCGTCGTTCATGTTGTGCGTGACCATGAGCGTGGTCAGGTGGTTCTCGTCGACGATCTCCTCGGTCAGGTTAAGCACCTTAGAGGCCGTCTTGGGGTCGAGGGCCGCGGTGTGCTCGTCGAGCAGCAGCAGGCGCGGCCTGGTGAGCGTGGCCATCAGCAGGGTGAGTGCCTGGCGCTGGCCACCCGAGAGCAGGCCGACCTTGGCGTTGAGACGCGTGTCCAGACCAAGGTCCAGGCGCTTGAGCAGCTCGACGTACTCATCTTTCTCGGCCTTGGTGACGCCCCACGAAAGGCCGCGACGCTGGCCGCGACGCTTGGCGAGGGCCAGGTTCTCGGCGATCTGCATGTCGGCAGCGGTACCGCGCATGGGGTCCTGAAACACGCGGCCCAGGTACTTGGCGCGCTGCGACTCGCTCAGGCGCGAGATGTCGGTGCCGTCGAGCTCAATAACGCCCGAATCGAGCGGGTACACGCCGGCGATCATGTTGAGCAGCGTGGACTTGCCGGCGCCGTTGCCGCCGATCACGGTTACAAAGTCGCCGTCATTTAGGGTGAGGTCGACGCCGGTGAGCGCGCGCTTCTCGGTGACGGTGCCCTTGTTAAAGGTCTTCTTGACGTGCGAGAGCTTAAGCATCTGCCTCATCCCCCTTCGTGTAGGAGCTGCGGAGCTTATAGCGCTCCCAAACCACGGGCACGCACAGGGCCACAGCGACAATCACGGCGGAGAGCAGCTTCATGTCGTTGGCGTCCATGCCCAACTGCAGCACGATGGCGCGGATAAGGAAGTACACCACGGAGCCAAAGACGGCGGAGGCAAGACGGACGCTAAACTGCGTGAGGCCGCCGGGAAGCAGACGGCCGAGCACCTCGCCGATAACAATGGCGGCAAGACCGATAACGATGGCACCGGTGCCCATACCAATGTCGGCATACTTTTGGCTCTGGCAGATGAGCGCGCCCGAAAGGCCGATGAGGGCGTTGGAGAGCACGAGGGCGATCATCTTGGTGGAGTTGGTGTTGACGCCCAGAGCGCGGATCATGTACTCGTTGTTGCCGGTGGCTCGCAGCGCCGAGCCGATCTCGGTGCCAAAGAACCAATACAGGATGGCAACGATAGCCACGGCGAGCAGGATGCCCAAGATGATGGCAACGGTGGACTGCGGCAGACCGGTCATATTGCTGACGTCCGAGAACACGGTGCCCTTGGCAAGAATGGGCGTATTGGACTTGCCCATGATGCGCAGGTTGATGGACCACAGGCTGATCTGGGTGAGGATTCCGGCGAGGATTGCAGGAATCTCAAAGACGGTGGTCAAAATGCCCGTGACGGCGCCCGCGATGGCGCCGGCGCACATACCGGCCAGCACGGCGAACAGCGGGTCGACGTTGTTATTGACGATGAGCACAGCGCAGACGCAGCCGCCGAGGGCAAAGCTGCCGTCGCAGGTCATATCGGGAATGTCGAGCAGGCGGAACGTGATAAACACGCCAAGCACCATAATGCCCCAGAGGACGCCCTGCGAAACGGCGCCCTGCAATGCAATGAGCATGCTTCATACCTCCTAGGATAGGGTGGACACGTGATTCACCATAATAGCGGTAACAATGCATAGAAGAGTTACGGACAGACGTTTTGTTTTACCTGAAACAAGCAGGGCGGACGCCGGTCTACAGCGCCCGCCCCTGTGGCTCAGATATTGAATAACGCGGCTAAAGCGCGAGCACGGGCTCTAGACGCATGCCGCGTATGGCATTACGCGTCCAGGGCGGAAAGGTCGATGCCCAGGGCCTCGGCCATTTCGTCGTTCTTGACGACGACCAGGTCCTTGCTCGAGAGGTGCTTGATCGGCATATCCTCGGGCTTGGCCTCGCCCTTCAGGATCTTAACGGCCATCTCGCCCGCGGCGTAGCCCAGGTCCTCATAGTTGATGGAGAGGGTGAACAGGCCGCCGGCCATGCACATACCCTCCTCGCCAGTCACGAAGGGAAGCTTGTTTTCCTTGCAGATCTGGCCGACCTGCGAGGCACCCGCGGCGATGGTGTTGTCGGTGGGGGAGTACAGCGCGTCGACCTTGCCCACGGCAGACTCGACGACGGACTGAATCTCGTTGGAGCTCGAGACGGTGAAGTCAGTGTACTCGAGGCCCAGCTTGTCGAGCTCCTTCTTGGCGGCCTTGATCTGGACGTCGGAGTTGGACTCGGCGGTGCAGTAGAGCAGGCCGACCTTTTTAACGTCGGGCAGGACCTTCTGCATCATCTCGAGCTGCTCGGCGACCGGGGTGAGGTCGGAAGCGCCCGTGACGTTGGTGCCGGGCTTGTCGTTGTCCTGGACCAGGCCGGAGGCGGCGTAGTCGGTGATGGCGCAGCCCACGATGGGGATATCGGCCGTGGCGCCGGCGGCAGCCTGCGCGGCGGGCGTGGCGATGGCATAAATCAGGTTGACGTTGTCGCCCACAAACTTGTCAGCAATGGACTTACACGTGGACTGGTCGTTCTGGGCGTTCTTCTGGTCGATCTTGACCTTAAGGCCGCTCTCCTTGATGGCCTTGACAAAGCCGTCGTTGGCGGCATCGAGTGCGGAGTGCTCGGTGAGCTGCAGAACGCCGATGGTGTAGTCGGAACCGGCGGCAGCAGAGCCGGAACCAGAGTTGCCGCCGCATCCGGCGAGCGGAGCGAGCGCGAGCAGGCCAGCGGAGACCAGAAGGCTCCTGCGGCTGATGGTGATGTCCTTCATATCATTACCCCCAGTATAAAAATGGCTGGAAACACTGCACTGGGACAAAGTGCAAGTGGAACTATAGTAGCGCTGATGTCCATTTTTACAACAGCCTGGCGGGTTTTTTAATACAGAATCGGATGGGCGGTACGGGTAGTCGAATGGGCGGCGGAGGGTCTTATGCGGCGGAGGAGGCGTCGTCCTCGTCTAGGGCGGCGAAGAGCTTCTTGCCGTCGAGGAGACGTGTGGTGACGTTTCTCATTCGGCCAATCTCTACGGTACGCAACGTGTCATCGGCGCCTCGGGCGTCATAGACCGTTCCCAGCAAATAAGAGATGCCGTCTCGTTGCTTGATGGCAAAGGGACGGAGTGTCATCCGTGCTGCTTCGGTTTCGCCACGCGTCGTGACGCTCGAAATATCAAAACTCACCGTGGTTCCGTGGTCGATGGCCTGCTCGACGAGCTCGCACGTGTCGATGCGCTTGATGGGCGTGCGTGTTGCCTTGGTAGCCTTGCTGCCTGCGCTCGGAACGGGTTCGGGTGTATCGAGGTAGCCGCGAACGTCGGCACTCGCCATGGCAACTAAGTGCTGCGCCATGCTCTTGCGGATAGCGATAGGCGTGGAGCGGTTGCGCATGACCATACCGTGGAGCCGGATGATCTCTTCATCGGTGAGCGGACGGGTAAGAAGTTTGTAGCCCACGCCGCGCTTGTACTCAATTTCGTATCCGGCATGGCGAAGCGCGGAGATGGCGGTGTAGATGCTGCGCCGCGCCGCCGAGATGGGCATGCGGGCGGGGTCGTCGGGATGGGCGAGGCGCCGGATCAACTCATCGGAAAGCATGGCCTTGTCCTCGCCGGTGTTTTCGCTTAATAGTTGCAGGATGCGAACGGCGCGATAGGCTGCCATCGAGGCGGCGCCCCTCGTCGTGGTGTCGTAGGTTTCAACAGCGGCTTCGGTCATCGTGCCCACGTCCTTTCCGTTTTGGGTGGCGACGGTATGGAGCCTAGGACGTGGGGCTTTCCCAGGGGCGCAGGGCGCTCTGGGCGGTCGGTAGTCGTCGGCAAACGGCGGGTCGAGTTTTCAACAGCTCTGCTCAACTGACCAAAAACTTGCCAAAAGCTTGACGGATGCTGTTGAAAAAAGCGCCTCTCGACCGATGTCGAGAGGCGCTTGTGCGATGAGCGTTGGCGTGTGGCGACGCGAGCTAGCGTCCGACGATTAGAAGTCGGCGTTGCCCACGGTGCGCGGGTGCGGCAGGACGTCGCGGATGTTGCCCACGCCGGTCAGATACATGACCAAGCGCTCGAAGCCCAGACCGTAGCCGGCGTGCTTGCAGGAACCGTAGCGGCGCAGGTCAAGGTAGTACTTGTACTGCTCGGGATTCATACCCAGGTCCTTGATGCGGGCCTCGAGCAGATCCAGGCGCTCCTCGCGCTGGGAGCCACCGATGATCTCGCCGATGCCCGGCACCAGGCAGTCGGCGGCGGCGACGGTCTTGCCGTCGTCGTTCATGCGCATGTAGAAGGCCTTGATCTCGGCCGGGTAGTCGGTCACGAAGGTCGGGCGCTTAAAGTGCTCCTCGGTCAGGAAGCGTTCGTGCTCGGTTTGCAGGTCGATGCCCCAGCTCACGGGGTAGTCGAACTTGTGGCCGTCGGCGACTGCCTGCTCCAGGATCTCGACGGCCTCGGTGTAGGTAACGCGGGCAAAGTCGGAGTTGGCGACATGGTCCAGGCGCTCGAGCAGACCCTTGTCCACAAACTTGTTGAGCATATTGAGCTCGTCGGGGCAGGTGGCCATAACGTCCTTAAGGACGTACTTGAGCATGGCCTCGGCGTTGTCCATGTAGTCGTTCAGGTCGGCAAAGGCCATCTCGGGCTCGATCATCCAAAACTCGGCGGCGTGGCGCGTGGTGTTGGAGTTCTCGGCACGGAAGGTGGGGCCAAAGGTGTACACGTCACCAAAGGCCATGGCAAAGTTCTCGGCATTGAGCTGGCCGGACACGGTGAGGCTTGCATGCTTGCCAAAGAAGTCCTGGCTCCAGTCGACCTCGCCGGACTCGGTGAGGGGCGGATTTTTGGGGTCGAGCGTGGTCACGCGGAACATCTCGCCGGCGCCCTCGCAGTCACTCGTGGTGATGATGGGGGTGTTGACGTAGACAAAGCCCTGCTCCTGGAAGAAGCGGTGGATGGCGGCAGCCGCGACAGAGCGAATGCGGAACACGGCGCGGAACAGGTTGGTGCGCGGGCGCAGGTGCTGCTGGGTGCGCAGGAACTCGACGGTTGCGCGCTTCTTCTGCAGCGGGTAATCCGGGGCGCTGACGCCCTCGACCTCGATGGAGGTGGCAGAAAGCTCGAAAGGCTGGGGCGCATCGGGGGTCAGCTTGACGGTGCCGGTGCAAATGAGTGCGGCCGAGACGTTTTGGTGGGCGATCTCGTCGTAGTTGTCGAGTGCCTCGCGGTTCATGACGACCTGCAGGTCGCGGAAGCAGCTGCCGTCGTTGAGCGTAACAAAGCCAAAGTTCTTCATGTCGCGGACGGACTTGACCCAGCCGGCAACGGTGACGGTCTGGCCGCCGAGCGACTCGGCATCGGCATAGAGCTGCGCGATTTTGGTGCGGTTCACGTATCCTCCCATAACGGTTGAATGATAGTTATCCATACAGTTCGATATTCTAGCAGCTCGGCTCATTTGGGCTATACAGATAAGGCATTGGCGGGATGGTTTTTCAAACGAAAAGCGCCCGCGGCCAAATGGTCGCGGGCGCTTGACGAGGTGCCTTTTGGCTGTGTGGCGCGGGGCCTGGCTACTTGGTCTTGGCTACCAGCAGCGGGTCGCCCAGCTTGACGAGCGGGTTGCCGCCGATAAGCGTTCCAGACTCGCCGACATGGTCGATGCTCTTAAGGCGATCGAGCTCGGAGACGATGACGGTCACGATGTCCTCGTGACCAGCGGCCTTAATGGCCTCGCGGTCGAAGCTGATGAGCGGCTGGCCTGCCTTGACCACATCGCCCATCTCGACAAAGCGGGCAAAACCCTTACCGTTCATTTCCACGGTGCCCAGGCCGACATGGATAAACACGCGCAGGCCGTCCTCGGTGATCATGCCAATGGAGTGGTTGGTGACGGTGGTGGCACCGATGCGGCCGTTGGCGGGCGCATAGATGGTGCCGGTAATGGGCTCGATGCCATAGCCCTGGCCAAGCATGCCCGAGGCGATCGTCTCGTCGGGAACCTCGTCCAGGTTGACGAGCACGCCGTTGACGGGGGCATAGATGACGCCTTCGCGGGTGGCGAAGCTTGCTGCGGGCGGAACGGACGCCTCGCCGGTCGAGGTGAAGGTGGACTTAAGCGAATCGAGCAGACCCATAGTTGCCTCCAACTTAAATAGGCGCATATCGCGCGTTTGGTTTGCCGGAAACGTTTCGCATGTGTTTCGCGGCTTGGTCAACGCCCCTATTTTACGCTGCTCAACGATACCTCTGAACTGGGATTATGTGATATATCAGTTGAAGGGAAACTTATTGTCGGAGTGTTTCTGCGCCACGGGTTCAAGTGGGGTACGCTTGAAGGCGAAAAACAAGGGCACATAATTTGCGCGAAGGGAGCACATATGATTGTCGAGAACCATGCCCTGTGGGGCGAGGAGCCGACCAAGGAATATCCGGCGACGTTTACGTATTTGGGTGCCGAGCCGCTGCCCGATAAACCGAATGGTCGCCGCCCCGCGGTGATCATCTGCGGCGGAGGCGGGTTTACGCATATCGCTCCGCATGAGCAGGACCCGGTGGCGTTTGCGTTTTTGGATCACGGCTACCAGGCCTTTGTGCTCAACTATGTCACGAGCTCTACGGGTGACGTGAGCTTTCCGCACCCCCAGGCAGATCTTGCCAAGATGGTCGCCACGGTGCGCGCCAACGCCGACGAGTGGCATGTCGACCCCAAGCGCGTGTGCGTCGTGGGCTTTTCTGCTGGCGGCATGATTTGCGCCTCGCTGGCAACACAGTGGAAGACCGGCCCCTTTGCGGCACTTGCCGGGGCGCGTCCGGACGACATTCGTCCCGATGCCGTGGTGCTGGGCTATCCATTGCTCGACTTTGCCTATGTGCGCGACATGCAGACGCGCGATCCGCGCATTGACTTGCGTGTGCCCAAGACGGGCGGCAAGACGGGGCGCGATTTGCTCAACGACTACCTGTCGATGGTGACGGGCGGCGAGGCAACTGACGAGCATCTGGCCGACATCTGCCCCACCACGCATGTTTCGCGTCAGATGCCACCGACCTTTGTGTGGGGCGTGTCCGACGACAAGACGGCGCCGATCGCGCAGGTCTACCCGTTTGCGCAGCGCATGGCCGAGGAGGGCGTTGCATGCGAGATGCACGTCTTCGACCAGGGTGGTCACGGCCTTTCGCTCGGCAACGCCAACACCGCGGTCGACAACGAGGACAAGCAGGTGGCGGTCCGTCCCTGGATCCGCCTAGCCTTCCGCTTCCTGGAGCGCCATCTGTAAGAGTCCCGGCATCCAAGCCCTTCAATAACTTGCGGTGAAATAGTTCCTATCTGGGGCATCAACCAGCCCATCCAGGAACTATTCCACCGCAACTTCGTTTTTGATGCCCCGCCCGGAAACTGCGCCCCAGTTTTGCCTTTCAAGGTGGGACGCAGTTTCCCATAGGGCCTCGATTTGGAAACCACATCCCGTTTCGAGCTCAAATTCTGGGTCGCAGTTTCCTCGAGGGGCCCCGTTGGGAAACTGCGACCCGTTTCGAGCGGGAATAACGGGACACGCTTTCCGCAAGGGTATCGTTTCCTACCAGACGGTGAACTGGGCGTTTTCTGTGTTCCAATGGACATCGCGAACGTAGTCGCGCACGCCCGTCGCATCTCGTGCTTCGAACAACTCAAGAATATGAGCATGTTCGTTGTTGGCTTTATTGAGCAGTTTACACGCCGTTTCCTGGTCGACAGTTTCGTAATCGCGCTTGATAAAGCAGCGTTCGAGCTGCGAGATCATATCGCGCAGACGGTCGTTGCCGCAGCGGTTGAAGTACGTTAGATGAAAGTCTCGCTGAATGTCGTCGTACTTTCGGATGAGACCGCCTTGGATCGCGAGGTCCATGGAGCCGACGAGAAATTTAAGCTGCGTAATGTCATCGTCGGTTAGGTTCGGACAGGCGAGGTATGCGGCCTGCCCGTCGAGCGGCCCCATAATCTCAAAGACTTCAACGGCGTTTTGCTGATCGAACCCACGGACGCGGAATCCGCGGCGGGGGAGATTGTCCAGATAACCGTCGCTTGCGAGCTGGATGAGCGCTTCGCGGACCGGCGTGCGCGACACGCCCATGGCGTCGCAGATCGCTTGCTCGCTCAGCCGGTCGCCGGCCGAAAGCTCGCCGGCGTCAATACGGCTCGAAATGTAGTCGTATACGTGGTCTTTCAGGGGCCTTCTGAGCGTTTCCATGAGCCTATGTTCCTTAACGGTATATTTCTAAAAGCAAATACGTTTCACTTGAATAGCTCAGTTGAATTATAGAACGACCAGCTAAATCATGCTACTTTGCGCCGATACGTAAGAATACGCTTACCGAAGAAAACCTACCGTTCAGGATTGTATACAATATACAAAACAGGAAAACCGCCCTAAGATAAAGCCATCGAAAGGAAGGCGGGCGCGAAGAAGTCCCGCTCTCTGCTAAGAGATCCAAGGAGGATCATCATGACCAAGTTCAGCCACGTCATCATCCGCCGCCCCGGCAAGTCCCTGAGCAATGGCATCACGAGTGCCCCCGAGCTTGGCCAGCCCATCTACGAGCGCGCCATCGAGGAGCACTACGATTACGAGCATGCGCTCGAGCAGTGCGGCGTTGACGTGTCGGTGCTGCCGGCACTCGAGCAGTATCCCGACAGCTGCTTCGTCGAAGATCCGGCCGTCATCACTCGCTGCGGCGCCATCATTACCAACCCCGGTGCCGATAGCCGCAACGGCGAGAAGGACGAGATCGAGCCGGCCGTCCGTCGCTTCTTTGACGACGAGCATGTCAAGCACATTGTTTCTCCGGGCACGCTCGACGGCGGCGACGTCATGATGGTCGGTGACCATTTCTACGTCGGTCGCTCCGCTCGTACCAACGAAGAGGGCATCCGCCAGTTCTGTGAGATTCTCGAGGGCTGGGGCCTCGAGGGTTCTGAGGTTCCGCTGGAGGAGGTCCTGCACCTCAAGACGGGCGTCAACTACATCGAGGACAACAACATGCTCGTCTCTGGTGAGTTCATTGATAAGCCCGACTTTGCCCAGTACAACAAGATCGTCGTGCCCGAGGACGAGGCGTACGGCGCCAACTGCATCTGGGTCAACGGTACGGTCATCGTTGCCGAGGGCTATCCGACTGTGCTCAAGGCCGTGCAGGATCTGGGCTACAAGACACTCGTCGTTGACACCTCCGAGTATCGCAAGGTCGACGGCGGCCTTTCTTGCCTGTCGCTGCGCTTCTAACGCGGTAGCTGTAACAGTCTGATGATCGCTTGACCGATGGCCCGGCACCCGATTCGGGACGTCCGGGCCATCTTTCGTTCGATCACATGATGAAAGGGGTGCACATACAATGGCCTCTAAAGCTCAAAATGAAGAGATTATCGACCCTAATGGCCTCGATCTCTTTCGTCTGACCATGATGGTCATTACCGCCAGTATTTGTGGCGGCATCTTTTCGCTTGCCGGCGATATGGCAGCAGGTGGGGCAAATACCGGTGCGGTTATCGTCTCGTGGGGAATTTGCTTTATTGGCGTCTTTGCGCTGATGATGGTGTTCAACGGTTTGTCTCAGGCCCGTCCCGACCTGACCGGCGGCATCTATGCATACGCTGCGGCCGGTTTTGGCGATTACATTGGATTCAACTCCGCTTGGGGCTACTGGATCAGCGCATGTCTTTCCAACGTGAGCTTTGCGCTCTTGCTGTTTAGCGCGCTGGGCTATTTCTTCCCTGCGTTTGGCGCGGGTAACAACCTGCTTTCTATCGTCTGCGCCAGCGTGTTTTTGTGGTTCCTTACCGCCCTTGTGCTTCGTGGCGTTAAGGAGGCTGCGGGCATTAACACGATCGTCACGTTGGCGAAGCTGGTGCCGCTGGGGCTCTTTGTGCTGAGTATCGTGCTCCTGGGTAAGTTCAACGTCGATATCTTTATGGACAACTTCTGGGGAGAGCCGGCTGGTCCTGGCTTTGGCGAGCAGGTTGTCTCGACCATGATCGCCCTTGTCTGGGTCTTCACGGGCATCGAGGGCGCTGTCGTTATCTCGGGCCGTGCAAAGTACGTGCGTGACGTCGGCCGCTCGACGGCGCTCGGATTTGCGGCTGTATTCACGCTGTATCTGATCATCTCGATGCTGTCGCTCGGCATTATGCCGCGCGAGGAGATGGCACAGCTTGCAACGCCCTCCATGGCGGGAATTCTCGAGTGCGCAATCGGTCCGGTTGGTGCTGCCATCGTAAACCTTGGCGTTATCCTTTCGTTGGTCGGCGCGCTGCTGGGCTATGTCATCATTGCGTCCGAGACGCCGTTCGAGGCGGCGCGCCAGGGATCCTTCCCTCTGGCGTTTGCCAAGACGAACAAGCACGACGCCCCGGTGGTAACGGTTCTCGTGAGCTCCGGCATCACGCAGCTCTTCTTGATCGTGTCGTATGTGGCGGCGAGCACCTACCAGTTCTTCTATAGCTGCGCAGTCAACACGATTCTGGTTCCGTATGTCTGCTCGGCTGCCTATTACATGGTGATTGGCTGGAAGAACGAGCATCTGGACGGGCCGCATGCGCCCAGCGTCGGCAAAGCCCGCTTCTTCGGTACGCTCGGCTTCATCTACACATTGTTCCTGGTGTGGTCGACGGGTCTTCAGGGCGTTATGATCACGACGATTCTTTTTGCTCCGGCCATTCCCGTTTATATGCTGGGCGAGCGAGGCCGCGGTAAACCGGTGCTTCCGCATCTGCACGACAAGCTGATCGCAGCGGTGGTCATTGTCGTGGCAATCATTTCGCTGTATCTGCACTTTGCCGGCATTGCGCCGATAGTCTAAGACTGCGGCAAGCTTCATCGCTTGGTAAGCCGACGGAGGCATCGCGTGCCGGTGCCGTTCGGTAATCCATAACTGACGTGGGCCTCTGTAACGTGCCTTTGTGAGCGCCCACCAAGCCCGCTCAGGTGACATTTGTTGCCAGCGCGGGCTTTTGCTGTTGCGGCGAAATGCTGCCGGCAGCTGGGGACGTTCCTATTGTGCCGGCACCCTGGGACACTCCTTGGATGTTCCGCATGCGACGGAGGGAACGGATCATTTTGTCGAGGGGCGGGCGGCTGTTTCGGTCCTCGGGGAAACCGCGTCCCGTTTCGAGAGCAGATTCCGGGCCGCAGTTTCCCCGAGGGCCCCATTGGGAAATTGCATCCCAGTCTGAGCGCCGATTCCGGGCTGCAGTTTCCGCTAGATGCCTCAACCGGAAAGCTCATCCCGTTTAGGTGTTCCAGAGTGGGATGCGGTTTCCGCAGCAGGCCCGTCTGGGAAGCAATGGCCCAGAATTCCCATCGCAGCGATCTGTCGATTGAACATCGTTGTGTGTTCGCGCTATCATGCATGGTTAAATTGGTTAGCCGTGGCAAACGGTTAGCCAAGGTGAACATAAATGCAACGCCCTGTGGGCGCCGGGGGAGGAACACGGACGTGAAGCTCGATACGCTCGAGATTGGAAAGGACGCCGTTGTCGCATCGGTGGCATCGGACGACCAGGCACTCCGACAGCATATTTTGGACATGGGCCTAACGCCGGGCACCGAAGTCACCATGATGAAGTACGCCCCCATGGGCGACCCGCTCGAGATTCGCCTGCGTGGCTACGAGTTGACGCTGCGCAAGGATGATGCCGCACGCATTGAGCTCGTGGATGTGCACGACACCGATACCGGCCCGCGCGCCAACGCCGCAATCGGAACGACGGAGCATCCGGCACTCGGCGAGGGGATGTATTCGCCCCGTGCGGCAAAAACGGCCGTGCCCGAGGGCGCACCGCTGCATTTTGCCCTCGCCGGCAACCAAAACTGCGGTAAGACCACGCTGTTCAACCAGCTTACGGGCTCCAACCAGCACGTCGGTAACTTTCCTGGCGTGACGGTCGACCGCAAGGACGGCACCATCCGTAACCATCCCGAGGCAAGCGTTACCGATCTGCCCGGCATTTACTCCCTGTCGCCGTACACGGGCGAAGAGATCGTCAGCCGCCAATTCATCTTGGACGAAAACCCCGACGCCATCATCGACATCATCGACGCCACCAACATCGAACGTAACCTGTACCTGACGCTGCAGCTTATGGAGCTCGACCGCCCCATGGTCATCGCGCTCAACATGATGGACGAGGTGACGGCCAACGGCGGCGCCGTGGACGTCAATCTGCTCGAGAGCCTGTTGGGCGTGCCTGTTGTTCCCATTAGCGCTGCCCGCAACGAGGGTATCGGCGAGCTGGTGGATCATGCCTTGCACGTGGCGCGGTTCCGCGAGCGCCCCGGTCGCCTGGACTTCTGTGCGCCCGATGGATCGGACGGCGGCGCACTGCATCGCTGCATCCACGGCATTGCCAACCTGATCGAGGACCATGCCGTGACGGCGCACATCCCGGTGCGCTTTGCGGCGACCAAGCTGGTTGAGGGCGACGAGCTGGTGACCGAGGCGCTTCACCTGGATCGCAACGAGCTCGACGCTATCGAGCACATCATTACCCAGATGGAGGGCGAGGCCGGCACCGACCGCCTGTCCGCGCTGGCCGATATGCGCTTTAGCTTTATCGGCGACGTGTGCGGGCGCTGCGTCGTCAAACCGCACGAAAGCCGCGAGCACGTGCGCTCCGTCAAGATCGACCGCATCCTGACGGGTCGCTACACGGCCATTCCGGCGTTCCTGGTGATCATGGGCCTCGTCTTTTGGCTGACGTTTGGCGTGATCGGCGCGGCGTTGCAGGGACTCATGGAGGACGGTATCGCTGCTATCATCGCCTCGGCCGATGCGGGCCTCAAGGCGTTCGGCACCAACGACGTGGTGCGCTCGCTGGCTGTCGACGGCGTGCTTACGGGCGTGGGCAGTGTGCTGACCTTCCTGCCGATTATCGTCGTGCTCTTCTTGTTCCTCTCCATTCTGGAAGACTCGGGCTACATGGCGCGCGTCGCCTTTGTCATGGATAAGGTGCTGCGTCGTTTTGGCCTGTCGGGCCGCAGCTTTGTACCCATGCTCGTCGGGTTTGGCTGCACCGTGCCGGCTATCATGTCGACCCGTACGCTCCCATCCGAGCACGACCGTAAGATGACGGTCATGCTCACGCCGTTCATGAGCTGCTCGGCCAAGTTGCCGGTCTATGGTCTGCTGTGCGGGGCGTTTTTCCCACAGGCGACGGTTCCCGCCATGGTCTCGCTCTATCTGATCGGCATTGCGGTTGGCTGTATCGCGGCTTTGGTACTCAACCGCACGGCATTTAAGGGCGACCCGGTGCCGTTTATCATGGAGCTGCCCAATTACCGCCTGCCGAGCGTCAAGACGACGGTGATGCTGGCATGGGATAAGGCCAAAGACTTTATTACCAAGGCCTTTACCATTATCTTTGCCGCTACCGTGGTCATCTGGTTCCTTCAGACGTTCGACATCCGCTTTAATGTGGTCGCCGATCAGTCGCAGAGTCTGCTTGCGGGTCTCGGCAGCATCATTGCGCCGGCGCTGACGCCGCTTGGGTTTGGCGACTGGCGTGCATCCACGGCGCTCGTCACCGGACTTATCGCCAAGGAGAGTGTCATCTCGACCCTCACGGTGCTTTTGGGCGCGACCTCGCCCGCGGCACTGTCGACCATGTTTTCGCCGTTCACTGCCTATGTGTTCCTGGTCTTTACGCTGCTGTACCCGCCCTGTGTGGCAGCCATCGGCGCCGTCAAGAGCGAGCTGGGCGCGCGCTACGCCGTTGCCGTGTTCGCGTTTCAAGTGACGGTCGCCTGGATCGTGGCGTTTGTCGTGCATTCGGCGGGCATATTGCTGGGGCTGGCTTAGGGGCGCGTTGATGCTCCGCGCTTTTGGGCGAGCAACAATTAAACAAATATGAGCCAAAATACCGGTAATTGTCGGCCTGCGGGGACTGTCCTACGCTGCAGGTTGCCGTTCGCTGCCTATTTGCTGCCGTTTGCGGATTCGTAAATACTTGCAATCGTCGGTCGATTTAACCGCATTACGCGATGCCGATGCACATTTTTTGTGCCCCGTTCTACAATCACTTTGTGTCTATTGCCGAGCATGTCTTCCGTTTCGCCTGTGTGGGGACGTGGGGTGCAATAGTCGTTTGTAGAGGCTCATTGAGGAGGGAATTGATGAAAGAAAAATTCCAATCGTTCGGAAAGGCAATGCTCGTTCCGATTACGCTCATTGCCATTTCCGGTCTCTTTTTGGGTATCGGTAGCGTTTTTACGACCGAACTGACCCTTGTGTCCCTTGGCGTTAATTGGGACTGGTATGCCGCTTCGCCGCTCTTTACGTTCTTCTCGGTATTTAAGGGTCTCGGCGAGGTAATCATTGGAAACCTCGGTGTTTTGTTTGCTGTCGGCTGCGCCTTCTCCTTGTCTCGCAAAGAGAAGGGCTGGGCTGCCTTTTCTGCCCTTGTCTGCTATCTCACCATGCTCAAGACGGTTGAGATTCTGCTTGGAGCAGCTGGCTTGGCTGCCGACAATACAACGGTGGAAGCTCTTCAGAAGGTCGGCCTTACGTCCATTCAGGCGAGTGAGCAGTCCGCACTCTACACTACCTCGCTCGGCTTTTTTGGCTACAGCTCTGGTGTCTTTGGCGGCATTATCGTGGGCTGCCTGGTCGCCTGGATCACCGGCCGCTTTTACAAGACCAAGCTTCCAACGGCGCTGGCGTTTTTTGCGGGCAGTCGAACGGTCCCCATTGTATCGCTGGTCGCCGGTGGCATCCTGGGCGGCATTATGTACTTCGTCTGACCCGTCATCGGTGGATGCTTCTCGGGTATTGCGACGTTCGTGAAAGGCTCCGGTCTGGTCGGTACGTTTGTCTATCGCTGGGTGCTCGAGAGCCTTGTGCCGTTTGGCTTGCATCCGTTGCTCGAGACGCCCATGTATTGGACTGAGCTTGGCGGCTCCATGGTCGTCGATGGAACGCGCGTGGTGGGCAATAGCGCCATTCAGCTTGCACAGCTCGCTTCTCCCAGCAGTGACAAGCTCTTGGTTAGGGCCTTCATGGCTGGCTATGGCATTAACGATTACGCGTTGTTCCCGGGCATCGCCCTTGCTATGTGGTCTTGTGCCAAGCCCCAGAACCGCAAGAAGGTTGCTGGTCTTTTAATCCCCACAGTGATTTCGACTGTTTTCTTTGGCGTTACGGAGCCTATTCTCTTTACGTTCCTGTTTGCCGCCCCCTGGCTCTACTTTGGCGTTTACGCTCCGCTTTCCGGACTGGGTGAAGTTCTCTCGGAGGCAATGGGCGTTTCGGTGTACCAGGGAAATATCAAGGACCTGATCCCATTCTTATTCCGCCCCGAGAAGCTTAATCTGCTTCCATACCTTATCCTGCTCCCCGCCTTTTTCCTGGCAGCTTTCTTCCTCTTCCGGTTCTTTATTACTAAGTTCGATATCAAGACGCCCGGTCGAGACGATGGTGACGATATTGAGTTGATCAACAGCAGAGCCGAGTTCGAGGCAAAGGCCGCTGAGGCAAAGGGCGAGTCTGATAGCACTCCCGAGAAGGCAGTCCAGGGCCGTGCGGCCAAGGACAGCGCGCTTGCTGTTGGCATTGTCGAAGCGCTTGGTGGAGCCGACAACATTGATGATCTTGACAACTGCATCTCACGTCTTCGCGTGATTGTCAAGGATGGTTCTAAGGTTGCAGACGACGAGGTGTTCACCAAGAATCTTGAAGCTATGGGCGTTATCCGCCTGAGCGACAAGGCAATCCAGGTCATTTACGGTCCTCGTGTCGGCGAAGTCGCTTCTGAGGTGCACGAAGTTCTCGGTGACGAGTAAAACGCGCAAGTGGCTTTCAATTGCATAGCGCAATTCCAGGGCTTGGCTTCCTATCGCATGATTTAGGGGGCCAGGCCTTCTTGTTTTAGATTGTCAAGGCAGATACTCAATAGTTCTTCGAATGCGAGAATACAACTTCCGGTAAAGCAGTTAGGCTTAACGTTCTTAAGATCCATTGGGTGATCGTCATGTATCGTAAAGATCGCGTCTGCCGTCTTGGCGAGCTCGCTGTCTTCGTTGCCGGTAAACGCGAGGGTCGTAATGCCCGCGTCGTGGCATGCCCTTGCGGTTTCCAGGATGGCTTCTGTCTGGCCCGATTTGGATATGAGCATCATGCAGCTGAGCGTATTTCGGTTGGATTCGACAAACTGATCGGTTTCTAGGAAGTCCTGTATGACGGCCAAAAAGCCAAGTCCAACGAGCTTAGTCGCCATGTACTGCGCAACGATGCGTGAGAAGCCCTCTCCGTTTACTCCGATCATTCTGTTGCGATGCAGTGCGGCGATGAATACGTCTACATCTCCGGTGTGACATACGAAGTGGACGCTACTGTCTTTGAGTGATTGATTCATTTCGCGGGAGACATGCTGAAGGTGCTTGAGATCGTACATCATTTCGCGGTAGCCACGGTAGCCGAGCTTTTTCGAAAGCCTGATGACTGTCGTCATGCTGGTAAAGCATGCCATGGCGACGGGTTTTATGCCAATATCATCGAGGGTGTCGATATTGTTGAGTAGGTATTCGAGTACGCTTTGCTCGGTTTCGGATAGCTTTGCGGCTGAGTAGAGCTTGGAAATCTGCTTTTTATCAACCATCGGTGCTTCCTTCCCGCCGGACGTGTGTGGCCGCTTCCGTTGCGTAAATAATAACTCCTTGGGGAATTCCTTTCCCGCCTTGCAACCGGGGCGGGAAGCGGCCCTCCATGCTGGATACAATATCCAAACACAGGCGAACCATGCAATATTGAATGTGCTAATTGGGGGTTTCGATATGAAACTTACGGTCATAGGTGGCGGTGGCGTCCGCTCCATGTTTTTGGCAAAGAGCATAGCCCAGCAGGCGTCATCGCTTGGAATCGACGAACTTGTGTTTATGGACAATGATCCCGAGAAGCTGCGCATCTACGGTGGCCTTGCCGCCCATGTCTCGGGCATGCTTTGCCCCACGCTTAATTTTTCACTGACGGGCGATGCAGTCGAGGCCGTTAAGGACGCCGATTACGTGATCACGACGATTCGCGTCGGTGGGGACCATATGCGCGTTCGCGATGAGCGCATTGCTCTTTCGCATGGGGTTCTTGGCCAAGAGACGACTGGCGCAGCCGGCGTGTCTTTTGCCATGCGCTCCGTCCCTGCGCTTGCTTCGTATTGCGAGTTAATCAAGAAGTACGCAAAGCCGGACGTCAAGGTGTTTAACTTTACTAATCCCGCTGGCGTCGTATCTCAGGCCCTACGCGATATGGGCTATGATTTTACTTATGGCATTTGCGATGCTCCCTCGGGCATGTTGCATCAGTTTGCCGAGTATAAAGGCGTTGATCCCGCATCGGTTCAGGGCGAGTGCTATGGACTCAACCACCTCTCGTTCTTCCGCAATGTGACGGTTGACGGCGAGGACATCATGTCCGACTTGATCCACGACGACGGGGCATATGCTCATACAGATCTTAGGTTCTTCGAGAAGGACCTCGTCCTAAATCGCGGATGCGTGCCAAATGAGTACCTATACTATTTCTACTATCGCGAGCGCGCCGTTGCCAACGTTCTCTCTTCGCCCCAGACGCGCGGTGAACTAATCGAAGAAATTAATCGAGAAATGACGAGCGAGCTTGCATCTATCGATATTGAGAACGACTTCGAAAAAGGCCTCGCGTGCTTTGAGAAGTGGTACGGAATGCGCGAAAACAACTACATGGCGGCCGAGACGGGTATTCATCGCGACAAGCCGTGGACGTTTGACGTGTACGGCAAAGATGCTGGCGGATACGCAGGTGTCGCGCTCCGCTTCATGGATATTGCTCGCTCTGGCAAGACGCAGCAGATGATCCTGTGCACCCCCAACAATGGCGCCATCCCCGGCCTTCTCGATACAGATGTCATTGAGTCAACGTGCGATATCTCCACCGATGGCTGCGTGCCGCATCGCGTCGAAGCCGATTCTGTGCCCGCGGGAAACCTCGAATTGATTCGTCGCGTCAAGTACTACGAGCGCACCGTGGCGCGTGGCATCGTTAACCGATCGAAGCGCGACATTGTCGAGAGCCTCGCGATGCACCCGCTCGTTAATTCGTACTCCTTGGCGAAAGATATCGCCGCGCAGTACTTTGAGCTTAACCGCGACTACATCGACGGCTGGACAGACTAGTCTGGACGTTAAAACTAGAAATTATGGATGGGCGGACCGGCGTTTATATTGGCGCCCGTTCGCCCTGCTTAGTAAGAAAACGGGTATAGAGTGAACTTGCGAGAGAACTTCAATGTCTTTCTGGAATCGGGCGATCGGGCGAAGGAATGCCGGAGTGGCTGCACGATGGCGTTATATATCCCCTTGTTTGTTATGAGCGCGCTTCAAATTGGTGTATCAAACGTTGCAACTGAGCTCGCCTATATCAATCCGTCCATTACGCTTATTTGCACTGTGGTCGCGGCCTTTTTAAACCTGCTTCTATCGAATGTGGCTTTTTCATTATTTGCCGTCGACCGGTCCAAAGAGACGGTGCAACCTGCTCGAACCCCTCCGGTTTATCTCTTGGCCTCGACGGTTCCCCTCCAGATTTCTGGGGCGCTGCTAATTTATTTGGTTCACTTGATTTTATCGGCAATTGTAGTCTTTGCCTCGCTTGCGAGCAGTCAGCTCGGGGTGTTGTGCTCGCTTGTGGTGGCAGTAATCGTGACGCTTCTTTCCGCGTCGTTCGTATTCGTGTTAATTGAAGATGCGGACGTGGAGCAGAGGGGACTACGAGGCATTCGGTTTGCACCACGCTACATCATGCGTTCGGTCACGGTGCTTCGTTCCTCCTGGAGAGAAATCGCGCGTCCCGCAACGCTGCTGGTGGCATGGAACCTGGTTGCAAGTTGCGCTATCCAGGTTCTTGTTGGATGGGTAGTTTCGAGTGCGGCGCTGCCGTCGGCACTTTCAGTGACGGCGCTTGTGCATGAGGGACTTTATTATGGGGCGTTTGCTTATATGCTGCTTTTGCTAGTTCATTGTGCGGTTGCGAGTTGGCTCGAAATTGACGTGCTCATGGGGGTGTCCTTGTGCGTATCCGAGCAGGATCGATAGCCCGAAGATGAAGCCGCGTTTTCGACATTGAGTTCCTGCGTACCTTGCTTTCTAAGCAGAATTGGCGCGCCGTTTGTTAACAATCGTTTTCCAAGAATTCTTTTGTTGCTCATTTTATAGACTTCTCATTGCTATAATCGCCCACCGCTCAAGATAATCGGAGAGGTTTTCCTATATGGCTCTAACAAAGCAAGACGGCATCACGCTCAGGCAGTGGCTCCCGCTCATCGGGCTCACCTGCTGCGCGTTCGTGTTCAACACGTCGGAGTTCATGCCCATCGGCCTGCTGACCGACATCGCTGCATCGTTTTCGCTCACCGAGGCCCAAGCTGGCATCATGATCTCGGTCTATGCCTGGGGCGTCATGCTGCTGTCGTTGCCGCTCATGGTGTTTGCCTCGCGCTTCGAGTTCAAGCGGATGCTGCTGGGCGTGCTGGCCGTGTTCTCGCTCGGTCAGTTCCTGTCCGCTGTGGCGCCGACCTATCCCATCCTGGTCTGCGCGCGCCTGGTGGTCGCTTGCGCACATGCCGTGTTCTGGTCAGTCGCCTCGATTATGGCCTCGCGCCTGGTCGACACTCGCCACGGCGCGCTCGCCATCAGCATGATCGCCACGGGCTCGTCCATCGCGCAGATCTTTGGCCTGCCTCTCGGTCGCGCCATTGGCTTGGCCGTGGGCTGGCGCATGACGTTTGCCGTGGTCGGGGGCCTCTCAGCCATCGCGGTCGTCTACCAGGCAGCGGTGTTCCCGGCCATGCCGGCGGGTGAGCGCTTTACCGTCAAACAGCTGCCCGAGCTGCTCAAGAACCCGCTCCTCATCGCGCTCTACGCAGTCACGGTCTTCATGGCGACCGGCTATTACGCAAGCTACAGCTATATCGAGCCCTTCCTGGCGCAGGTCGCGCACGTCGATGCGGGCGCCATCACCATGACGCTGACGGCGTTTGGCTGTTCCGGCTTGGTGGGCAGCTGGCTGTTCAGCCGCCTGTTCGACGGGCACCGTTTTCCGTTCCTTGCTATCACGCTCTCCGGCGTGCCGGTGGCCCTGCTGCTCATGGGGCCGGCCGCATCGTCGCTCGTGACAGTGCTTGCCGTCTGCGCACTGTGGGGCTGCTGCGCCACGGCCTTCAATGTGGCGTTCCAGGCCGAGCTCATCAAGCACACGCCGGCAGATTCGTCAGCCGTCGCCATGTCGATCTTCTCGGGCCTGTTTAACCTCGGTATTGGCACGGGCACCGCAATCGGCGGCGCCGTGGTTTCGGGTCCCGGTATCGCTTGGATCGGCTTCGCGGGCGGGGCGATTGCCGTCGTGGGCGTCATCCTCGCCATCACCGTGCTGTTTCCGGCCATCCGCCGCGCCAAGCCCGTCGTCTAATCACGTCCCCTCATCAGTTGCGGTGGAATAGTTCCTGTTTAAGGCTTCTGAAGGCCCAGACAGGAACTATTCCACCGCAACTTATTTTGGGGGAGAGGATACAAGCTGGGAATACAATGGATGTCGTTGTGTTGAGCTTACCGGGAGGTTGCTATGTGGGCATACGAGACGACGTTCTATCAGATCTATCCGCTGGGCTTTTGCGGGGCTCCGCGCGAAAACGCCGCACCCGTTGCCGAGGACGAGCTTGCCCAGGCCGTCAACGTTGCTCCTAACCCCGATGCTCCCATTATGAAAATCGCCAAGTGGGCCGACTACATGCAGGAACTCGGCGTTGGCGCTGTGCTCATCAACCCACCGCTCGAATCTGATAGCCACAGCTACGATACACGCAGCCTGCGCCATATCGACCGTCGCCTGGGTGGGGACGCCGACTTTGCCGCCGTATGCGACACGCTGCATGCCCATGGCATCCGCGTGGTGCTCGATGCCGTCTTCAACCACGTCGGCCGCGGTTTTTGGGCCTTCCGCGATGTGCAGGAGCGCAAGTGGGACTCGCCGTACAAGGACTGGTTCCACATTAGCTTTGACGGCGATTCCTGCTATGGCGATGGCTTTTGGTACGAGGGCTGGGAAGGCCATTTTGAGCTTGTGAAGCTCAACCTGCAAAATCCCGCTGTGGTCGATTACCTGCTCGAGTCCGTGCGCCGCTGGGCCGAGGTCTTTGGCGTCGACGGCCTGCGCCTGGACGTTGCCTATATGCTCGACCGCGACTTTATGCGCCGCCTGCACGCCTTTACCCGTGAGCTCAAGCCCGACTTTGTGCTGATCGGCGAGACGCTCCACGGCGACTACAACCAAATCGTCAACGACGAGATGCTCGACTCCTGCACCAACTACGAGTGCTACAAAGGCCTGTACTCCAGCTTTAACTCGGTCAACATGTTCGAGATCGCCCATTCGCTGCACCGCCAGTTTGGCGGCGATCCGTGGTGCATCTACCGCGGCAAACATCTGCTGTCGTTTGTCGACAACCACGATGTGCCGCGCCTGGCAAGTATCCTCACCGACAAGTCGTGTCTGCGTCCCGCCTACGGCATGCTCTTTGGCATGCCGGGCATCCCGTGCGTCTACTATGGCAGCGAGTGGGGAATTGCCGGCGAAAAGGGTGGCCCCGATGGCGACTGGGCGCTGCGACCTGCGCTCAATGAGCCTGCGCCCAACGAGCTGACGGCGTTCATCACGCAGCTTGCGCACCTTCGCTCGGCCGACGACGCGGCTGCCCGTGCTCTCAACTACGGTGCCTATCGCAACGTGGTGATCCAGAACAAGCAGCTGCTGTTCGAGCGCGCCTGTGACGGCGCGACGGTACTCGTGGCGGTGAATGCTGTGGGTGAGCTTTACACCTTTGGCGCCGGCGAGCTCAACGGCTCTTTTGTCGATTTGCTTGCCGACGGTGTGCTCACGGTCGAGCTGACGGGCACCCTCGAGCTTGCGCCCTACGAGGTGCGTTATCTGCTGAGGGCCTAGGCCATGGCAACGTCTGACGAGGGCTATCAACATATTGAGCATGGGTTTGAGCCCGTGTTTGACGAGCGTTCGCGCGTTTTGGTGCTCGGGTCGTTTCCCTCGGTGCTTTCGCGCGCCAATGCCTTTTATTACGGCAACCCTCAGAATCGCTTTTGGCGTGTGATGGCCATGTGCCTCGGTATGCCTGTGCCGCCCAACGAGGGCGATCCTTTGGCAAGCGGTGAGCCCGCGACGCTCGATGCCTCCATTGCCGCCAAGCGGGCCATGCTGCTGAACGGCGGCGTGGCCCTGTGGGATGCGATTGAGAGCTGCGACATTAAGGGCTCGAGCGACGCGAGCATCCGCAACGTTGTGCCGGCACATATCGAGCGCATTACCGATGCCGCGCCGATCGAGGTCGTTGTCTGTAACGGCGGTACGGCAGGGCGACTCTACAAACGCTACTTGCAAGATCGGACGGGGCTGCCCGCCATCGTCCTGCCCTCGACAAGTCCTGCCAATGCGGCATGGCGCCTAGAGCGCCTTGTTGGGCGCTGGCGCGAGGCCGTTGACTGGGCTGTTATTTAATTTAGATTTTTGTTTGAGCGTGGGCGCCCAGACGTTTCAGAACGCCTCGCCAGATCGGCGCGGGCACGGCTGGCTCGGCGCAAACCATGCCGTCGGCGTCGACGTTGGCGGCATTGCCGCCGCCAAGTCGCTGTGCATGCTCGACGGAGCAGCCCATGCGCACAGCGCCCACAAGCTTATCCATCGCTTCCGAAAACGGTCGCCGCAAGAGTCCCATGCGCGGAGAGCGACGAAGCGCTGCGATGCCGCCGCCGGAACAGATGACAACGCCGCCACACCACAATTGGTCATGGTGCTCACATGCCTTGTGCAGACGAACGGCGGTCCCGCGCGCCTGCTCAGCGCCCTCTTGTGCGGCTCGAATCGCGGCATAGACACGCGTTCCCGTACCGCCAACGCGCTCAAGCGCCTGCTCGATAGCTGTCAACGTCTCATCGTCAGCCACATCTTCAATGGCCAGCACGATGCCGTCTGCAACGTTGTCGGCATCATCCGCCTCCAAATCAACCGGGCGGGGGAGCGCGGTGCCAGAAAGCTGAGCATAGGCGGCGATGGCATCCTGCAAGTCCCAGAGCAAAAACTCAAGATCGGCGCTATTGGGAATGCTGATATACGCAATGGTTTGCAACGTTTTTGGTACATCGCCGCGTGCGGTCGTCTCCATGCTGCCTCCTTTCCGGTTGGTTTCCGTTTAGGTTACACCGTCCGGCGGCGCCCCGCCGCGCTATCCTAGTGCAACCCTTACGAAAGGAACGCCATGCGACTGCCCATGAATACCTCGCTTGCCACGCTCAAGCCCTCCGGTATCCGCCGAATCAACGCGCTCGCCGCCCAGCACCCGGGGTGTATCGCGCTTGCGCTTGGCGAGCCCGATTTTCCCACGCCCGATGTGATTAGCGCCGAGGTGACCGCCGCACTGGACCGTGGTGACACGCACTATCCGCCCAACAACGGTCGCCCCGCCCTGCGTGATGCACTGTCCAAATATATGGATGACGCGGGCCTGGCGTTTTCCGCCGATGAGGTCATCCTGACCGACGGTGCGACCGAGGCACTGTCGGCAACATTCATGGCTATGCTCAACCCCGGCGACGAGGTCATTATTCCCACGCCTGCCTTTGGCCTGTACGAGAGCATCGTCGTGGTCAACCACGCCAAAGCAGTCTTTTTGGATACGGAGCCTGCGCAATTTCAGATTGACGAGGATGCGCTTCGTGCTTGCGTGACGCCGGCGACCAAGGCCATCGTCATCTGCTCGCCCAACAATCCTACGGGCTGTATCCTCAACGCGGCTTCGCTCGACGCCGTGGCGCGCGTGGCAGAGCAGGCGGGCATCTACGTGGTCTGCGACGACGTATACAACCGCTTGGTCTACGTGGACGGCTACGAGCGCTTCGCCCAGCGCCACCCGGAGCTGCGTGAGCAGACGGTAGTCATCGAGAGCTTCTCCAAGCCCTGGGCTATGACCGGCTGGCGCCTGGGCTGGCTCGCAGCAGTGGCACCCGTCATCGCCGAGATCGCCAAGGCTCACCAATACCTAGTATCGAGCGCCGTCTCCTTCGAGATGGACGCCGCGGCCCGAGCCCTGACCGTCGACCCAACCCCCATGCTCGAAGTCTACCGAGCCCGTCGCGAACGCGTGCTCGCAGCTTTAGACGCCATGGGCCTCGACGTAGTAGAGCCCGCAGGAGCCTTCTACACTTTCCCGAGCATCAAAAAGTTCGGCCTAACCAGCGAAGCTTTCTGCATCAAAGCCATCAAAGAAGCAAACGTAGCCCTAGTCCCGGGCGACTGTTTCGGCACCGAAGGCCACATCCGCCTAAGCTACTGCGTCTCCGACCAAGATCTGGACGAAGGCCTCAGCCGCCTGTCCAACTTCGTTTCAACCCTGTAGCCCAACGGGACCCAAAATCATCAGCCCACCGACCCAAGCATTATGAGTGGGGCGCGTCGCTCAACGGACACGAGGATTCGCAGCAAAGGCAACGTAGCTCCGGCCGGGAGGGGCAGGGCGAGTTTTCCGTAGATTCCGCACGAGCCGAAGGCCACTTAATGTGGCCTTCGTGCGAGCCCAGGACTTGACCGAGCGGAAAACTCGCCCTGCCCCTCCCGGTCGGAGCGTATGCAGGGTTTGTGTACGAATCCTCGTGTCCGTTGACCGACGCCGGGGTCCCCGCCATAATACTTTCGGTTCACGCACGAATCCGCTGCCAGAGACAGCCGGCGCAAACGGGTCTTACCCGCGAGCTTAATGGGACTTCCCGCCAGCCGAGGTGGTCGAGTAGATATGTCTTCTCGCCCCCGTCGCTCATGCAGCGCGGGGGCTTTCTTTTTGGACATGCCCCCGTCACGTCCTTGTGGCGGACCGTGCCCGGAAAGAATTCGAGGAGGTGTAATTCATGCCCCAGCAGTACAAAATCGACAAGGTTGCAGAGATCGAGTCCCGTATCGCCGAGAACGCCGGTCTGTTCGTCGTCAACTACAACGGTCTGACGGTTAAGCAGGCTCAGGAGCTGCGTCATCAGCTTCGCGAGTGCGGCGCCGAGATGAAGGTCTACAAGAACAACCTGGTCAAGATCGCTCTCAAGAACCAGGAGCAGCCCGAGCTCGACGAGATTCTCGCCGGCCCCGTCGCTTATGTGTTCTACGAGTCCGAGCCGGTCGAGGCCGCTAAGGCCCTTAAGGACTTCTCCGCTAAGTCCAAGGGCGTCCTTGAGATCAAGGGCGGTATCTCCGACGGCAAGGCCGTTTCCGCTGATGATGTTAAGGCTATCGCCGAGCTGCCCACCAAGGATCAGCTTCTCGGCCAGATCGCCGGTCTCATCTCCGGTTTCGCTCGCGACATCGCTGTCTGCGTCAACGGCGTTTCCTCTGGTCTCGCTCGTTCGATCCAGCAGGTCTCCGAGCAGAAGGCAGCCTAGTCGCTGTTTTCACCCGCGGCGGCAACGCCGCACCCCTGGCGCATTCGCGCCGTGTTTTAACTGATCTCCGTGCATTCGCACGGAAACCGAAAGGACTTAGAAATGGCTAAGCTTACCACCGATGAGATCATCGATGCTCTTAAGGAAATGACCCTTCTCGAGGCTTCCGAGCTCGTTAAGGCTATCGAGGACACCTTCGGCGTTTCCGCCGCTGCTCCTGCCGCTGTTGTCGCCGCTCCCGCTGCTGGCGCTGCTGAGGCCGAGGAGAAGACCGAGTTTGACGTCGTGCTCGAGGGCTTCGGCGACAACAAGATCCAGGTCATCAAGGCCGTCCGTGAGCTCACCAACCTTGGCCTGAAGGAGGCCAAGGAGGTCGTCGAGGGCGCTCCCAAGGCTGTTCTCGAGGGTGCCAAGAAGGAGGACGCCGAGGCTGCCAAGGAGAAGCTCGAGGCTGCTGGCGCTGCTGTCACCCTCAAGTAATCAGGCTTTCTCGCCAGATTTCTTTGCAGACGGGGTTCGCATTGCGAGCCCCGTCTTTTTTGTTTTTCGGTCCCTCGAGATCGGTTGCTTAAACTGCCATGTTCTGTGATTTGCGTCGTATCGGGTGTCCTGCCGTTGGGCAATAAAATTGCACCATTCGAGCAATAATTTGCGTTGACCTGCTGAAGAATTGTCTCTGCCTTGTAGTGACATATAGTTCCAGCGGTAAGATGCTTGGGTATCGCAATTTGGTCTGCGGCTGTGTGCCGCACGCATGGGGCGCTTTTGCGCCTGCGAAAGGATCCTTGAATAACATGAAGGCAATCATCCCCGCCGCCGGTCTTGGCACGCGTTTTCTGCCTGGCACCAAGTGCATGCCCAAAGAGATGCTGCCGGTGCTCGACAAGCCCGTCATTCAGTACGTCGTCGAGGAGGCGCTCGACCCCGAGGAAGTCGACGACGCCATCATCGTTACATCTCCCGGTAAGCCCGAGCTACTGAACTACTTCCAGCCCGATCGCTCGCTCGAGAACCTGCTGCGCGAGCGCGGCAAGAACGCCTATGCCGATGCCGTCGCCCACGCTGGCGGTATGCCGGTCGACTTCCGTTATCA
The DNA here is from genome assembly GCA_048184855.1 of Collinsella aerofaciens. Taxonomy (GTDB): domain Bacteria; phylum Actinomycetota; class Coriobacteriia; order Coriobacteriales; family Coriobacteriaceae; genus Collinsella; species Collinsella aerofaciens_CA. The sequence goes on along the minus strand of DBEYYU010000091.1, from coordinate 26,659 downwards.
GTACGAGCCCAAGGGCCTCGGCCATGCTATTCGCTCTGCTGCCGACGCCGCGGCAGGGGAGAACTTCCTGGTTCTTCTGGGCGACTACGTTGTGCCTAACCGCGACATCTGCGACAAGATGCTCGCCGTTTCCAAGGAGCACGGTGGAGCTTCGGTTATCGCCGTCGCTGCTTGCTCGCCCGAGGAAGTCAGCCGCTACGGCGTTATCGCCGGTGAGCGCGTCGGTTCGCTCGAGGGTGCCGAGGACGTTGCCGATGCAGAGCCGGGCGCTGTCTGGCGTATCGGCGGTCTGGTCGAGAAGCCCGCTCCCGAGGCTGCTCCGTCCAACCTGTACATCGTCGGTCGTTACCTGCTGAGCCCGCTGGTTATGGACCTGCTCGCCGATCAGCAGGCCGGCAAGGGCGGCGAGATTCAACTCACCGACGCCATGGCCCGTTCGCTCGACCGCGAGGCCATGTACGCTGTCGTCATCGACCCGCTCTCGGGCTACGACACCGGCACTCCCTCTGGCTGGATGGCCACCAACGCCCTCATGGCCGCAAGCGATCCTCGCTTTGCCAGCGCCTTCTGGGACGCCATCGACGAGCGCGGCGGCTTGATGCGCAAATAAGCCTTCGAGCATCGACATTTACGGGCGCGGACCTCGGTTCGCGCCCGTTTTTAATAAGAGCTGCGATTGCCGGCCCTCTGTTCACAGAAAATATATGAACAGATGTTCGATACACATACATCTACCTGCGTGTTTTCTGCCGAAAAACTTTGCTACTCCAAAAACTCAATCGCGTCAAGGCTTTTCTTGCCCAACGGTCGGTACCTGATAAACTATTAGGTTGCGATAACTGGCGAAGCTATGCCTCGCCAACCCACCGAGCATTTCCGTGAAGGAGGAAAAACCTGGTGACCTACGCATACACTGCCACTGAGCGCAAGCGCGTCAGCTTCGGGAAAATCCCGGAGGCCATGGAGCTCCCCAACCTTATCTCTGTTCAAAGGGAATCCTTTGAGCGTTTTAAGGACGAGGGCCTTCGTGAGGCGTTCAAGGAATCCAGCCCCATCCAGAGCCAGAACCATGTTCTCGAGGTTACCTTCGGCGAGCATCAGTTCGGCGACCCCGCGCACACCGTCGAGGAGTGCCGCGAGAAGGACATGACCTATCAGGCCCCGCTTCTGACCGACGTCCGTCTTACCAACAAGGAGACCGGCGAGATCAAAGAGCAGCTCGTCTTCATGGGCGACTTCCCCATGATGACCGATCAGGGCACCTTCATCATCAACGGTACCGAGCGTATCGTCGTCTCGCAGCTCGTCCGCTCCCCGGGCGTGTACTACAGCTCCGAGATGGATTCGGGCAAGCAGATCTACAAGGCCCAGATCATCCCGTCCCGCGGTGCCTGGCTTGAGTTTGAGGTCGACAAGCGCGACCAGCTCATGGTCTCCATCGACCGTAAGCGCAAGCAGAGCGCCACGATGTTCCTGCGCGCCCTTGGCATCGCCGTCACCAACGATGACATCATCGAGCTGCTCGGCAACTCCGATGTGATCAAGCGCACCCTGGAGCGCGACACCGCCCTCACTCGCGAGGACGCCCTCATCGAGATCTACCGTCGCCTGCGCCCGGGCGAGCCTCCCACCGTGGACGCTTCCCGCAGCCTGCTCGAGGGTCTGCTCTTCAACCCGCAGCGCTACGATCTGGCCCGCGTCGGTCGTTACAAGGTCAACAAGAAGCTCAACCTCACCACCGAGGAAGAGGTCACGGTGCTCACCGACGAGGATATCGTCGCGACGCTACGCTACCTCCTGTCCCTCGCTGCCGGCGAGCAGGGCTTCAAGGTCGACGACATCGACCACTTCGGCAACCGCCGCATCCGTACCGTCGGCGAGCTCGTCGCCAACCAGTTCCGTATCGGCATGAGCCGTATGGAGCGCGTCGTCCGTGAGCGCATGAGCTCTCAGGACATCGACGAGATCACCCCGCAGTCGCTCATCAACATCCGCCCGATCGTGGCCTCCATCAAGGAGTTCTTCGGTTCCTCGCAGCTCTCGCAGTTCATGGACCAGGCGAACCCCCTGACCGGTCTGACCCACAAGCGCCGTCTGTCCGCACTCGGCCCTGGTGGTCTTGCCGGCCACAAGTCCGGCTCCAGCCGCCGCACCAACGTGCCGACGGCCGTCCGCGACGTTCACAACTCGCACTACAGCCGCATGTGCCCGATCGAGACCCCCGAAGGCCCCAACATCGGCCTGATCGGCTCGCTCGCCCTCTACGCCCGCGTCAACGAGTATGGCTTCATCGAGGCCCCGTTCCGTCGTGTCGAGAACGGCGTTGCCACCGATCAGATCGACTGGATGACCGCTGACGAGGAAGAGAAGCACGTCATCGCGCCGGCCAACACGCCGCTCGATCCCAAGACCAACGAGTTCATCACGACCGATGCCGAGGGCAAGATCGTCCGCCCCCACACCGTGATCGCCCGTACTCGCGACTTCGACGGCTCCTTCGGCGCTCCCGCCGACGTGCCCGTCGAGGACGTCGACTACATGGACGTCTCGCCGCGTCAGATGCTCTCCGTCGCAGCCACGCTGATCCCGTTCCTGGAGCACGACGACGCCAAGCGTACGCTGATGGGCGCTAACATGCAGCGTCAGGCCGTGCCGCTGGTTCACCCCGCCGCTCCCTATGTCGGTACCGGCATGGAGCGTCGCGCCGCTCTGGACTCCGGCGAGGTCACCCTGGCCAAGAACGCCGGCGAGGTCATCTTTGCCGACGCCGCCAAGATCATCGTCAAGCATGCCGGCGGCATGGACGAGTATCACCTGGCCAAGTACCAGCGCTCCAACCAGTCCACCTGCATCAACCACCGTCCGCTCGTGCGCGTCGGTGACACCGTTGAGCAGGGCGAGCCTCTGGCCGACGGTCCTTCGACCGATCACGGCGAGCTCGCACTGGGCCAGAACCTCACCGTGGCCTATATGCCGTGGGAAGGCTTTAACTACGAGGACGGTATCGTCGTGTCCGAGCGCCTGGTGGCCGAGGACCTGCTGACGACCATCAACATCACCCGTCACGAGATCGACGCCCGCGACACCAAGCTCGGCCCCGAGGAGATCACCCGCGAGATCCCGAATCTCTCCGAGGACATGCTTGCCAACCTCGACGAGGACGGCATCATCCGCATCGGCGCCGAGGTCGGCCCTGGCGACATCCTGGTCGGCAAGGTCACGCCTAAGGGCGAGAGCGCTCTGACTGCCGAGGAGCGCCTGCTGCGCGCCATCTTCGGTGCCAAGGCCCACGACGTCCGCGACACCTCCCTTAAGATGCCTCACGGCGCTTACGGTCGCGTCATCGACGTCGTCCGCTTTAGCCGCGAGAACGGCGACGACCTGGCTCCCGGCGTCAACGAGCAGGTGCGCGTCTACGTCGCCCAGCGTCGTAAGATTCAGCAGGGCGATAAGATCGCCGGCCGCCACGGCAACAAGGGTGTTATTTGTAACGTTCTGCCGGTCGAGGACATGCCCTACATGGCTGACGGTACCCCGATCGACGTTATCCTCAACCCGCTGGGCGTTCCTTCGCGTATGAACGTCGGCCAGCTGCTCGAGTGCCACCTTGGCTGGGCTGCTGCGTGCGGTTGGGATACCGAGCAGGCCGACTCCGACAAGTACGTCCCCGGTCCGTTCTTCACCGCGACGCCCGTCTTCGACGGCGCCAAGGAGGACGAGATCGCCGAGGTCATCCGTCGTGCCAACAAGAACATGCTCAACAAGGCCACCGCTGCCTTTGGCGATCACATGCGCCCCGAGTTCGTCACCCAGCTTGACGAGCGCGGCAAGACCCGTCTGTTCGACGGCCGCACCGGCGAGGAGTTCCGCGAGCCCATTACCGTGGGTACGTCCTACATCCTCAAGCTCGGCCACATGGTCGACGACAAGATCCACGCCCGTTCGACCGGCCCTTACAGTCTGGTTACCCAGCAGCCTCTGGGCGGCAAGGCTCAGTTCGGCGGCCAGCGCTTCGGCGAGATGGAGGTTTGGGCACTGTACGCTTACGGTGCTTCCAACGTCCTGCAGGAGATCCTGACCGTCAAGTCCGACGATACTGTGGGCCGCGTCAAGACCTACGAGTCCATCGTCAAGGGCGAGAACGTCCCGGTCCCGGGTATCCCCGAGTCCTTCAAGGTTCTCGTCAAGGAGATTCGCTCCCTCGCACTGGACATCGAGCCCATGCACGATGCCGACGAGGACGCCTCCGCCCCTGTGACCGCCGAGGAGACCTCCGCTCTCGATGACCTGGCTGCGCTCGCCGGCGTTGACGCCGACGTCGAGGCCCAGGATGCCGAGACCGCCGAGGCGCCCGAGGCTGTCGCCGCCACGACCACTGATAAGGAGTAGTTGACTGTGGCAGATTTCGAAGCTACTGATTTTGACTCGGTAAAGATCTCCCTTGCCTCCGCCGACCAGATCCGTTCCTGGTCGCACGGTGAGGTCAAGAAGCCGGAGACCATCAATTACCGTACCCTCAAGCCCGAGAAGGACGGCCTGTTCTGCGAGAAGATCTTCGGTCCCGCCAAGGACTGGGAGTGCTCCTGCGGCAAGTACAAGGGCATCCGCTTTAAGGGCATCGTCTGCGAGCGCTGCGGCGTCGAGGTCACCTCGGCCAAGGTGCGTCGCGACCGCATGGGCCACATCGAGCTCGCCGCTCCCGTGTCCCACATCTGGTACTTCAAGAGCCCCACGAGCTTCCCGATGAGCCGTATGCTCGACATCAAGTCCAAGGACCTCGAGAAGGTTCTGTACTTTGCCAGCTACATCATCACCGAGGTCGACTATGAGGCCCGCGAGGCCGACGCCGACGACCTGCGCGAGGAGCTCGCCGCCGATCTGGAAGAGATCGATGCCGAGTGCGCCCGCCAGATCGAGTCCCTCAAGGAGCAGGGCAACCCCGAGAACTTTGACGAGTTCTCCGACGAGGAGCCGCTGACCCCCGAGGAGATCGCCTCTGGCATCGTCGACATCGAGGAAGAGTGCAAGGACGAGAAGCAGCTCCGCACGGACGCCTTCAACGCCTTCATGAAGCTCAGCGAGCGCGACCTCATTTCCGATGAGCCGCTGTTCCGCGAGATGACCCGCTACTACTCCATGTACTTCAAGGGTGGTATGGGTGCCGAGGCCGTCCGCGACCTGCTCGCTGCCATCGACCTTCCCTCCGAGGCCGAGAAGCTCAAGGCCATCATCGCCGACGAGGACTCCCAGAAGCAGAAGCGCGAGAAGGCCGTTAAGCGCCTCGAGGTCGTTGACGCCTTCCTGAAGGGCGGCAACAGCCCCGCGAATATGATTCTGGACGTCATTCCTGTCATTCCGCCCGATCTGCGCCCGATGGTCCAGCTCGACGGTGGCCGCTTCGCCGCATCCGACCTCAACGACCTGTACCGTCGCGTGATCAACCGTAACAACCGACTCAAGCGCCTGCTCGACCTGGACGCCCCTGCGATCATCGTGAACAACGAGAAGCGCATGCTCCAGGAGTCCGTGGACGCCCTGTTCGACAACGGCCGTCGTGGTCGCCCGGTCTCTGGCCGTGGCGGTCGCCCGCTCAAGTCGCTCGCCGAGGCCCTCAAGGGCAAGCAGGGTCGTTTCCGTCAGAACCTGCTGGGCAAGCGTGTCGACTACTCCGGCCGTTCGGTAATCGTTACCGACCCCAAGCTGCTGCTGCACCAGTGCGGTCTGCCCAAGACCATGGCGCTGGAGCTCTTCAAGCCCTTCGTCATGAAGCGCCTGGTCGAGCTTGGCAAGGTCGAGAACATCAAGGGCGCCAAGCGCGCTATCGACCGCGGTGCCACCTTTGTGTGGGATATCCTCGAAGAGGTCATCGACGGCCGCGTCGTGCTGCTCAACCGTGCACCGACCCTGCACCGTCTGTCCATCCAGGCCTTTGAGCCGGTGCTGGTCGAGGGCAAGGCTATCCACCTGCACCCGCTGGTCTGCTCGCCCTTCAACGCCGACTTCGACGGCGACCAGATGTCTGTCCACGTGCCGCTGTCCAGCCAGGCTCAGGCCGAGGCCCGCGTGCTCATGCTCTCTGCGAACAACCTGCGCTCGCCGGCATCCGGCAAGCCGGTCAACATCCCTTCGCAGGACATGATCATCGGTGTGTACTACCTCACCCAGGTTCGCGAGGGTCTGCCGGGCGAGAACCACGTGTTCTCGAGCTTCGACGACGCGCTGCACGCCTATGACTGCCGCTCCGAGGTCGACATGCAGGCCAAGATCCAGGTCCGCGTGTCCGCTGCCGATGCCAACGTCATCAACGAGGACGGCACCCGTATCTTCCGCGTCAAGAACGGCAAGAACGAGTTTGTCGACTACGACGTCACCGGCAACAAGACCGCGCGCTTCGAGACCTCTATCGGCCGCATCATCTTCAACCGCCAGTGCCTGCCCGAAGACTATGAGTTCATGAACTACAAGATGGTCAAGGGCGACGTGGCCAAGCTGGTTGCGGACTGCTGCGATCGTTACCCCGAGGCCAAGGTCGGCCCGATCCTCGACGCCATCAAGTACTCCGGCTTCCACTACGCTACCCGCGCCGGCCTCACCATCTCGGTGTGGGACGCTCTCATCCCTGCCGAGAAGCAGGAGCTGCTCGACCGCGCCCAGGCCAACGTCGACCAGATCAACGAGTACTTCGAGGAGGGCTTCATCAACGAGACGGAGCGCCACATCGAAGTCGTTAACGAGTGGACCGCTTGTACCGATAAGGTTGCAGCGCTCATGCTCGACATGTTCGACGAGGAGAACCCGCTCTACATGATGGCCGACTCCGGCGCCCGTGGTTCTAAGACCCAGCTGCGTCAGCTCGGCGGCATGCGTGGCCTGATGGCGGACATGTCCGGCGAGACGATCGACCTTCCCATTAAGGCGAACTTCCGCGAGGGCCTGCTGCCGCTCGAGTACTTCATTTCGACCTACGGCGCCCGTAAGGGCCTGGTCGATACCGCATCCCACACCTCGGACTCTGGTTACCTGACCCGTCGTCTGGTTGACGTGGCCCAGGACGTCATCGTCCGCGAGGAGGACTGCGGTACGCACGAGGGCGTTACCTACAACCTCATCATCCCCGGCACCACCGACCTCAACACCGACCTCGTCGGCCGTTGCTTCATCGAGGACGTCGTGGCTCCCGATGGCACCGTGCTCTTTGAGCAGGACGGCTACATCGAGAAGGTCGCCGACATCCAGAAGATGGTCGATGCGGGCCTTAAGAAGGTCAAGCTTCGCGCGCTGCTCACCTGCCGCTCCAAGTACGGCGTGTGCCAGAAGTGCTACGGCTGGGATCTTTCCACTCGTCGTCCGGTCGCCATCGGTACTGCCGTCGGCATTATTGCCGCCCAGTCCATCGGCGAGCCCGGTACGCAGCTTACGATGCGTACCATTCACTCCGGCGGCGTCGCTGGCGTCGACGATATTACGCAGGGTCTGCCTACGGTCAGCCGTATGTTCGATATCGTCGGCAACGTCAACGAGAAGATCCTGGGTCGCGAGGCCGAGCTGGCTCCGTACTCCGGTCACCTCTCGATTAAGCCCGAGAAGTCCGAGTACGTGCTGACGCTCACCGACTCCGAGGACCACACCCGTGTCCTCGACGAGCGTCGCGTCCCCGCTTCGGTGCGCTTTATGCCCGAGATCGAGGACGGCTGCGAGGTTCGCGCCGGCGACCAGATCACCAAGGGCTTTGTCAACTTCCGCAACCTGCGCAAGCTGACCGACATCGAGTCGACGATGCACACCTTCGTCGAGAGCGTCAAGGACGTCTACACCAGCCAGGGCGTCGACCTGAACGACAAGCACATCGAGGTGCTCGCACGTCAGATGCTGCGTCGCGTTCAGATCACCAACCCCGGTGACTCCAAGTACCTGCTTGGTCAGTACGTCGACCGCTACGAGTTCGCCGACGAGGTCGAGCGCGTTGCCCGTCTGGGCGGTCAGGCTCCTGTGGCCGAGCCCGTCATCCTGGGTACGCTCAAGGTCGCGTCCAACATCGACTCCTGGCTGTCGAGCGCTTCGTTCATCCGTACCGCCGGCGTCCTTACCGAGGCTGCCATCGAGGGCAAGGTCGACCACCTGCTCGACCTTAAGTCCAACGTCATCGTCGGTAAGAAGATCCCGGCTGGTACCGGCCTCAAGCCGTACGCCAACGCCAAGCTGACGTATCGCACGGCCGACGGCTACGTGGACATCGACAGCCCGGCTTCGCCCAACGCCAAGTCGCTGCCCGAGTGGGCTCCGGTTGAGCTCAAGGACCTGGACGAGCAGCTCCCGCAGCAGCTCGACTGGGCCGGCTACGACGAGTTCGGCGGTGCTGACGGTTCGTTCACCCGCAACGGCCACACCATCTCCGCCGAGAAGGCTCGCCTGTACCTGTTCGACGATCTGGGTGTGTCGCAGCGCTGGACCAACAAGTTCAGCGAGGTCGGCATCGAGACGGTGGGCGACCTGGTCGGCAAGTCCGAGGAAGATCTGCTGCGCATCGACGGCATCGGTGCCAAGGCGATCGAGGAGCTCCGTGACGGCCTGGAGGCCCACGACCTGCTCTACATCCTCGAGAACAACGACGACGTTGCCGACGAGGAAGACCTCTCGCAGCTGCTGCAGATGGTCTTTAGCCCCGACGGTCCGGACGATATCCTGCTGGGTACCTCCGCTCCGACGCATCACGCCGACGCCGACGAGGAGCTCCTGGGCGCCCCGATCGACGACAAGAAGGCTCCCGCCAACGGTGCCATCAACGAGGACATGGCGTCCCTCGACGAGCTGCTCAACCAGCTCGTGGACACCGACGACGCCGAAGAGGCCAAGGACAACGACGAGGAGTAACTAGTTCCGCCGTTCTAACGAACGGCGGAGATTTCCGTCGCTGCGCGGCCCCCAGAGCTACAATCTGTCATTCAAAAGGCAGGGCATGACCAAAAGGTCAATGCCCTGCCTTTTTCATGCCACCTTGTACGCTCTGGGGGCCGCTCGCTTGCGTATGCTCAACCTGTTGCGTTCCGTTGATCCGTTGGGGACGGAGGAAAACGGATCATTTTGAGGCGCGATTTCGGAAGTATGCGGCAAAATCCCGATAGGCCGACCACACCGCATATGCTCAAGCGCTCTACCTGCGGGTTTGTTATCGCAAAACCTCTGTGCGCTCAGCAAGATCAAAATTTGCCGCATACTTCCGAAAACGCCGCCGATTTCCATGCGACAGATGAGAGCAGATCAACGCTGGAGCGCGACGTTTCCCCAGATAAAACCGACCAAAATAAACCTGTCCCTATTTGGAAGGGAACGTTGCCCCGACAAGCACGTCGGATTCCCGGCCCGGGCGGCCCGCTGTTTAAGTTTGTCGCGAGTTCCGCACGCAAAGGAAAGCACTTAATGTGCTTTCCGTCTTGCGCAGGACTGTAGAGCAGCAAACTTAACCCCTGTGCCGCCTGGACCGGGAATCCGCCCATGCGCACAGGAAGGGATCCCTTTTGTGTAGGGTTTGCGGAAATGTGCCCATTTTGGGATACGCCCGGCGGCGTGGTCTGTTGACGGCACAGCTAACGCCACGTATCCTATCGAACTGCGTGTTTCGTAGGGGGATGCTGACCCCTCGATTCAAGCCGTTGCACTTTACAGAAAGCTGGAATCATTCGAGAAGGAGTACGCTTTGCCTACTATTAACCAGCTGGTTCGCCAGGGCCGTCGTTCCGTGCCCAAGAAGTCCAAGAACGCTGCTCTGCAGCACAACTCCCAGAAGCGCGGCGTGTGCACCCGCGTCTTCACCACGAGCCCCAAGAAGCCGAACTCGGCTCTTCGTAAGGTTGCCCGTGTTCGCCTCGTCAACGGCATCGAAGTTACTGCTTACATCCCGGGTGAGGGCCACAACCTGCAGGAGCACTCCATCGTGCTCGTCCGCGGCGGTCGTGTCCGTGACCTCCCTGGTGTCCGTTATCACGTCATCCGTGGCGCCTACGACGCTGCTCCGGTCCAGAACCGTATGCAGGCCCGTTCCAAGTACGGTGCTAAGCGCCCCAAGGCTAAATAAGCCAGATAACGTTTTGATACTTTCGCCGTGTGCCGCCTAAGCGCCGCACGGTAGACACTTAAGGAGATTTCACATGCCGCGTCGTGCAGCAGCTAATCGTCGTGAGGTTCAGCCTGACGCCGTTTACAACAACCGCCTGGTGACTCAGCTCATCAACAAGGTCCTTCTTGACGGCAAGAAGGCCACCGCTGAGCGCATCGTTTACACCGCTTTCGAGATCGTTGCCGAGAAGTCCGAGGGTGGCGACGCTCTCGCTACCTTCAAGAAGGCTATGGACAACGTCAAGCCCACGCTCGAGGTTAAGCCCAAGCGTGTCGGTGGCGCTACCTATCAGGTCCCGATGGAGGTCAACTCCCGTCGTTCCACCGCTCTGGGTATCCGCTGGATCGTCAACTTCTCCCGCGCTCGCAAGGAGAAGACCATGGCCGAGCGTCTCGCCAACGAGATCCTCGACGCTTCCAACGGCCTGGGCGCTTCCGTCAAGAAGCGTGAGGACGTCTTCAAGATGGCCGAGGCCAACCGCGCGTTCTCTCACTATCGTTGGTAAGTTAAGGTAAGGAACTAACATGGCTAAGCCTAAGTACAAGCTTTCCGATACCCGTAACATCGGCATCATGGCCCACATCGATGCCGGTAAGACCACCACGACCGAGCGTATTCTTTACTACACCGGTAAGACCCACAAGATCGGTGAGGTCCATGAGGGCGCTGCCACCATGGACTGGATGGTTCAGGAGCAGGAGCGCGGCGTAACCATTACCTCCGCTGCTACAACGTGCTTCTGGAACAAGGACGGTAAGGACTACCGCATCCAGATCATCGACACCCCGGGCCACGTTGACTTCACCGCCGAGGTCGAGCGCTGCCTGCGCGTCCTCGATGGTGCTGTCGCCGTCTTCGACGCCGTTGCCGGCGTTCAGCCCCAGTCTGAGACCGTTTGGCGTCAGGCTTCTACCTTCAACGTCCCCCGCATCGCCTTCATCAACAAGTATGACCGCGTGGGCGCTGACTTCTTCAACGCTATCGAGACCATGAAGGATCGTCTCGACGCTAACGCCGTGGCCGCTCAGGTCCCGATGGGCGCCGAGGACAACTTCTGGGGCGTCATCGACCTGGTCACCATGACTGCATGGGACTTCAAGGCCGACGAGAAGGGTATGACCTACCCCGAGCCGATGGACGAGATCCCGGCTGAGTTTGCCGACATCGCTGCCACCAAGCGCGAGGAGCTCCTCGACGCTGCTGCAAGCTTTGACGACGAGCTCATGGAGAAGATCCTCATGGAGGAGGACTTCACCGTCGAGGAGCTCAAGGCGGCTCTGCGTAAGGGCGTTCTGGCCAACGAGCTCAACCTCGTCTTCGTGGGCTCCGCCTACAAGAACAAGGGCGTTCAGGAGCTGCTCGACGCTGTCGTCGACTACCTGCCCAGCCCGCTCGACGTTGAGGCTGTCACCGGTACCGATCCGGACACCGGCGAGGAGATCCAGCGTCATCCTTCCTTCGACGAGCCCTTCTCCGGCCTGGTCTTCAAGATCATGACCGACCCGTTCGTCGGTAAGCTCACCTATGTCCGCGTTTACTCCGGCCGCGCCGAGTCCGGCTCCTACGTGGTCAACGCTTCCAACGGTCAGCGCGAGCGCCTCGGCCGCATCCTTGAGATGAACGCCGCCGAGCGTATCGACCGTGACGACGCTGCTGCCGGCGACATCGTCGCTTGCGTCGGCTTCAAGAACTCCACCACCGGTGACACCCTGTGCGCCGAGGGCAAGGAGATCGTCCTCGAGAAGATCGAGTTCGCTAAGCCCGTTATCGACGTTGCCATCGAGCCCAAGACCAAGGCCGAGCAGGACAAGATGTCCCTGGCTCTGACCAAGCTCGCCGAGGAGGACCCGACCTTCCAGGTGTCCACCAACCACGAGACCGGCCAGACCATCATCGCCGGCATGGGCGAGCTGCACCTCGAGATCATCGTCGACCGTCTGCTCCGCGAGTTCAAGGTTGACGCTAACGTCGGTAAGCCCCAGGTTGCCTACCGCGAGACCGCTGGTCACGACGTCGAGAAGGCTGAGGGCAAGTTCGTCCGTCAGTCCGGCGGTCGCGGTCAGTACGGCCACGCCGTCATCAAGCTCGAGAAGATGGAGGAGGGCTTCGGCTACGAGTTCGTCAACGCTATCGTCGGCGGCGTCGTGCCCAAGGAGTACATCCCGTCCATCGACAAGGGCATCCAGGAGGCCCTGAACACCGGTGTTATCGCCGGCTTCCCGGTCCTCGACGTTAAGGTCACCCTGTTCGACGGTTCTTACCACGAGGTCGACTCCTCCGAGGCCGCCTTCAAGATCGCCGGTTCCATGGCTATCAAGGACGCCCTCAAGAAGTCCGATCCGCAGCTGCTCGAGCCGATCATGGCTGTCGAGGTCGAGACCCCCGAGCAGTACATGGGCGACGTTATGGGCAACCTCTCCGGTCGCCGCGGCAAGATCGAGGGCATGGAGGATCGCAAGAACAGCAAGCTCATCCGTGCCAAGGTGCCGCTGGGCGAGATGTTCGGTTACGCTACCGACCTTCGCTCCCAGACCCAGGGCCGTGCATCCTACACGATGCAGTTCGACTCTTATGAGCCCGCGCCCAAGTCCATCGTGGACGAGGTCATGAGCAAGAACGCCTAAGTTCGAGCTCCCTGTTACGTAATCCGCGAGAACATCTCTCGCACTCTTTGGAGGTTTAAGTTGGCTACCCAGAAGATCCGCATTCGCCTCAAGGGCTATGATCACGAGGTCGTCGATCAGTCCGCGAAGCTCATCGTCGAGACCGCTCAGAAGACCGGCGCTCGCGTTTCCGGTCCTGTCCCCCTGCCCACCGAGCGCAACCTGTACACGGTTATCCGCTCGCCGCACGTGAACAAGGACTCCCGTGAGCAGTTCGAGATGCGCACCCACAAGCGCCTCATCGACATCCTCGACCCCACCTCGGGCACCGTTGATTCGCTCATGCGTCTCGACCTCCCCGCTGGCGTCGACATCGACATCAAGCTCTAAGCGATATCGCTCATAGCTTAAAGGGCCCCGCTGCCGTAACGGCAGCGGGGCCCTTTTGTTTTGAATGATGGTTTGGACTGCGGGGTAATGCTGCCGAGTAGGTGGTTGCGGCGCCCTATTCGCTCATGGGACGCAGCGATGCCTCCTCAAAATGGAAGGATCGAAAGCCGTCTTCCGTTTCGATGCACGCGCGACCAAAGCCATCGACCGTTTTAAAGATGCCACGCGCCAGCTCGTCACCGACAGGGGAACGGGCGATAACGGTTTCCCCTATCCAATTGAGGTGAGCTACATAATCATCGTGGACGGGCGCGAGCGGTCCGGCGTCTTCTTCCATGGCGTTGAGGCGTTCTGCCCACGCATCTACAGCGTTCACGACTGCGTGATAGACCTGTTTGAGTAGCACATCGACGGCGGGAACGTTCTCGTTGAGATACGAGAGACCGATTGCGGGCAGGCCGCCATCGGGAACCTCCGCGGGCACATAGTTCACGTTGACGCCGATGCCACAGACCGCAAAGGGGCTGCCTTCGTTATCGCGTGCGGCCTCGACCAGAATGCCGCCGAGTTTGCGTCCACTCGCGACCAGGTCGTTGGGCCATTTGAGGCCAATCTCGTTTGCAAGACCCTGCTTTTCGAGTGCTTCGAGCACCGCTAGGCCGCTGACAGCGGCAAGACCAGAGTACTTTGCGGGATTAACGCATGGACGCAGGACAATCGAAAGCAATAGGTTGCCGGCGGTTGAATCCCACTTGTGGCCGCGCCGGCCGCGTCCTGCCGTTTGCGCGCGGGCGGCAAGTCCTGTGCCGTGCGGCGCACCCTGTTTTCCTGCCTCGAGCAGGTCATCGTTGGTCGATCCGGTTACGTCGACAATCGTTAATTGGGCATCCATAGCGGCTGCTACCTCCTTATTGAATAAGTGAATGACGCAATGGTGTCGAGAGATAGACACAATGTGAAGCCTTTGTCGCATTTGGACAATTTAATGTTAACACGTCAACAAAGACTGAAATGCGTTATCCTCTCTTGGTCGATGTAAACACGTCAACAACTCAAAGGAGGTTAGTGATGGGTTTCACGATTCTTGGAACAGGTTCGGCACTTCCTGAGCGCAGTGTTTCCAATGACGAGCTGTCTGAGTTCCTCGATACCTCGGATGAGTGGATTTTTACTCGCACCGGTATCAAGAGCCGCCACGTCTGCACCACCGAGTCACTTGACGACCTTGCCGTAGCGGCGAGCGAGCGGGCACTCCAGGTGTCCGGAATCGACGCGAGCCAGCTGGATCTGATCGTCTGCTCGACGACGACGGGTGACCACCTTGTTCCCGCTGAGGCGTGTGCCGTTGCTGAGCGACTAGGCGCGACGTGCCCTGCCTTCGATGTCTCGGCGGCTTGTGCCGGCTTCGTATTTGCGCTCGATGTCGCCGAGGGCTATATCGCCCGCAGCCGTGCCGAGCGCGTGCTTGTTGTTGCTGCCGAGCAGATGACGCGCGCGCTCGACTGGACCGACCGTGCCACCTGCGTGCTTTTTGGCGATGGGGCAGGCGCCGCAGTGATTGAAGCTGGGGGAGACAGCCCCCTTGCCGTTGAGCTTTCGACGGCGCCCGACGTCGAGACGTTGCGCGTTCCCGGTCTGGTCGGTACCTCGCCGTTTAAGGCTTCCGCAGATAGCGCGAGCGTGCTGTCCATGAATGGCCGCCGCGTGTTCAAGTTCGGCGTCAACGCCATCTGCGACACGGTCCATAAGCTTGCGATCGATGCGGGCATTTTGGTCGAAGACATCGATCATTTTGTATTCCATCAGGCTAACGAACGAATCCTGAGCCAGGCGGTCAAGCGCCTGGGCGTGCCGGACGAGCGCGTGGTTCGCACGTTGCGCGAGACCGGCAACATTTCGAGCGCATGCATTCCGCTTGCCCTCGACCGGCTGGCAAACGCCGGCGCACTTCACACAGGCGACACCATCGCCTTGGTTGGATTTGGCGCCGGTCTGGATATAGGTGGCTATCTGCTTCGTTGGAAGTAGTCGCACATAGGAAATAAAAACGCCCTAGGGCACAACCAAAGGAGAACTACCATGGCAGATCAGAAGACCTTCGAGCGCGTTTGCGACGTTATCCGCGAGACCGCCGGTCTTGACGATGTCGAGATGAAGCCCGAGTCCACGCTCGAGGAGATTGGTCTCGACAGCCTGGGCACCGTCGAGATCCTCGTTGCCGTCGAGGACGAGTTTGGCATCCAGCTCGATACCGAGGAGAACCCCAAGACGGTCGGCGAGTTCGCCGATACGGTCGAGGCGGCATTGGAGAAGTAGAGATGCTCAAGACTCCTCTCTGCGATCTGCTCGGCATCGAAAAGCCCGTGTTCCAGGGCGGTATGGCCTGGATTGCCGATGCCTCGCTGGCGTCCGCAGTGTCCGAGGCGGGTGGCTTAGGCATCATCGCGGCCATGAACGCCGACGCCAACTGGCTTCGCGACCAGATTCATGAGCTGCGCGCCAAGACGGATAAGCCCTTTGGCGTCAACGTCATGCTCATGAGCCCGTTTGCCGACGAGGTTGCACAGGTCGTGATTGACGAGCGAGTGCCGGTCGTCGTGACGGGCGCCGGCAATCCCGCCAAGTACATGAAGGCGTGGAACGAGGCGAGCATCAAGGTCATCCCGGTCGTTGCCTCGGTGGCGCTGGCGCGCCTCGTGGCACGTCGTGGAGCCACGGCGGTTGTTGCCGAGGGTACCGAATCGGGCGGCCATATTGGCGAGACCTCGACGATGGCACTGGTGCCGCAGGTCGTCGATGCGGTCGACATTCCCGTTGTGGCCGCCGGCGGTATTGCCGACGGCCGCGGCGTGGCGGCTGCCTTTATGCTGGGCGCAGTCGGCGTCCAGGTGGGTACGCGCTTTCTCGTTGCGAATGAGTGCACCGTCTCGGAGCAGTACAAAGAGATGGTCCTGAAGGCCAACGACACTTCGACGCGTGCGACCGGTCGCTCGACGGGGCATCCAGTGCGCGCCCTCAAGAGCCCCTTCACCAACGCCTATGCCAAGAGCGAGGGTTCCGGTGCGAGTGCCGAGGAGCTCGGTGCTATGGGAACCGGTGCGCTGCGTAAGGCCGCCAAGGACGGCAACTACGAAGAGGGTTCGTTTTTGTGTGGACAGATTGCCGGCATGGTCAACGAGCGCAAGAGCGCACGCGAAATCGTTGACGACCTGGTCGATGGCGCCGAGCACGTCCTGAAGGGTGCGTGCGCATGGGTGGCGTAGCGTTTTTGTTTGCCGGCCAGGGTGCCCAGCACCCCGCGATGGGCGTCGACTTGATTGAGACATCGCCGGCGGCCGCCGAGGTGTTCGTCATTGCCGATGAGGTGCGCCCGGGGACGAGCGAGCAGTGCCGGAGCGCCTCCAAGGAGGAGCTCTCGCAGACCGAGAACACGCAGCCTTGCGTGTTCGTGCACGACTTGGCTGTCGCCGTCGCCCTGCGCGAGCGCGGCGTGGTGCCTGCCGCCTGTGCGGGATTCTCGCTGGGCGAGGTCGCTGCGCTCAGCTTTGCGGGGGCATTCGATACGCAAGCGGGTTTTGAGCTCGTGTGTGAGCGCGCGGCATTGATGGCCACGGCGGCCGAGCGTCACCCTGGCGGCATGCGCGCCGTCATCAAACTTGATGCTGCGCAAGTCGAGAACCTGGCTGCGCAGGCCGGCGAGGACTGCTGGCCGGTCAACTACAACAGTCCCCAGCAGACGGTTGTGGCCGGAGCGCCCGATGCGCTGCAGACCCTCGACGTCCTAGTAAAAGAGGCTGGCGGCCGCGCCATGAAGGTCGCGGTGTCGGGTGCATTTCATAGCCCCTATATGGCCGAGGCGACCTGTGGCCTTGCCGCATATATTGAGGCCGGTCACGCGCCGTCCCCGTTGCTCATTCCTGTTTTGGCAAATATGACAGCGGCGCCCTATCCGGCGGACCCCCAGACGGCATCGGATGTCTTGGCCAATCAGGTGAGCAATGCCGTGCGCTGGGTCGATACGCTGCATGCTCTGCAGGATCAAGGCATCGACACATTTATTGAGGTCGGCCCCGGCAAAACGCTGTCCGGCCTGATCAAGCGTACGTTGAGCGACGTTCGTGTGTATTCGTGCGAGACGGCCGAGCAGGTCGCAGCTATTGCCGACGAGCTCGCATAGTCCACAGGGCTGTAACCCGAAAGGAATGACATGGGCAACTTGAACAATGGCGCGCTCGAGCGCAACGACTCACGTCGCGTGGCACTGGTCACGGGCGGCTCGCGGGGTATCGGCCGCGCCTGCGCTATCGGTCTGGCGGAGGATGGCTACGATATCGCCGTCGTCTATGCCGGCAGCGTCGATGCGGCGCGCGAGACGTGCGACGCCTGCGAGGCGGCTGGCGCCACGGCGCGCTCATATCAATGTGACGTGGCCGACCCCGCTGCCGTCAACGCGTGCGTGGAAGCGGTCCTCAACGACTTTGGCTCCATTTGGGCGCTCGTCAACAACGCTGGCATCACCCGCGATGGCCTGCTCATGCGCATGGGCGATGACGCCTTCGATCGCGTGCTCGATGTCAATCTTAAAGGAACGTTTAACACGACGCGTGCGCTCACCAAGACCTTTATGCGCCAGCGCGGCGGCTGCGTCGTCAACATGAGCTCGGTTGTGGGCCTGATGGGCAATGCCGGGCAGGCCAACTACGCTGCCTCCAAGGCGGGCGTGATCGGCCTGACCAAGGCGGTGGCGCGCGAGCTTGCGCCCCGCGGTGTACGAGTGAACGCGGTCGCACCCGGGTTTGTCGAGACAGATATGACGGCAAAGCTCTCGGAGAAGGTGTGTACGGTAACCGAGGAGCAGATTCCCCTTAAGCGTATGGCGCAGCCCGAAGAGGTGGCCGGTGTGGTGCGATTTTTAGTGAGCGATGCGGCTGCCTACATTACGGGCGAAGTCATACGCGTCGACGGCGGAATGGCGATGTAGAAACCAGGGCCGAAGAACGGCTTGGATGAGGAGACCATGATGGAACAGAGAGTTGCAATCACCGGCATAGGTGCCGTATCGCCGCTCGGCAACACCGCGCTTGCCACCTGGGCGGCAATGTGCGCTGGCACGTGCGGCATCGGCCCGATTACGCACTTCGATACCGATGCGTTTGCCGTCAAGGTAGCGGCCGAGGTCAAGGGCTTTGACGGCAACGAGTACTTTGGCAAGCGTGATGCAAAGCATCTGGACCCCTGCGTTCAGTTTGCGATGGCGGCTTCGGACGAGGCCATGCGCGATGCGGGCTTTGATGTCGAAGGCGCCATCGATCGAGAGCGCCTGGGCGTCTACGTGGGCTCGGGCGTGGGCGGCATGACGACGCTCGTCGACAACGTCCATACGATTGCCGAACGTGGGCCCCGCCGCGCATCGCCCTATATGATCGCGATGATGATCCCCAACATGGCATCGGGCAATATCGCAATCCGCCACAAGGCAAAGGGCCCGACCCTGCCCGTGGTGACCGCGTGCGCAACCTCGGCCCATGCGGTGGGCGAGGCGTTCCGCGCCATCAAGCACGGCTATGCCGACGCGATCCTCGCGGGCGGCGCCGAGGCTGCAATTATCCCCGATGCCGTTGCGGGCTTTACGTCCTGCCGTGCATTGACCACCAACCCCGATCCCGCGACGGCCTGCCGTCCGTTCGATGCAGACCGCGACGGCTTTGTGATGGGCGAGGGCGCCTGCGTGCTCGTGCTCGAGAGCATGGAACATGCGCAGGCGCGCGGTGCGCACATTTATGCCGAGGTCGTGGGCTACGGCAACACCGATGATGCCTATCACATCACGAGTCCTGATCCCGAGGCTGCCGGCATTGCCCGCGCGATATCGCTGGCGGTGACCGAGGGCGACGTCAGGCCTTCCGAGGGTCTCTACATCAATGCTCACGGCACATCGACTAAGCTCAACGATTCGTCCGAGACGGCGGGCATTAAGCGTGCGCTCGGCGAGGACGCGGCGCGCGCCGCGCACGTCTCGTCGACTAAGTCGATGACCGGCCACATGATCGGTGCCACGGGCGCCATCGAGGTCATGGCCTGCGCCATGGCGCTCGAGCAGGGCGTGGTGCCGCCGACCATTAACTACCGCACGCCCGATCCCGCCTGCGATCTTGACTACACGCCCAATCGCGCAGTTCGCGCCGACCTTACCTGGGCGCTTTCGACCAACCTAGGCTTTGGCGGGCACAACGCCGCCATCGCGCTGCGTAGATATACGAGGAGCTAGAGCATGGATTCCAAAAGACTTGCCGAGATAGCCGATGTTATGGAGGACCGCGGCCTCACGCGCGTGCGCGTTGAGGAGCCCGATGGCACCGCGGTCGAACTCGAGCGCGCGAGCGCCGCACAGCCGGTTGCCGTGCCCATGCCCATGCCGAGCGCTATGGCCGCTCCAGTTGCAGCTCCCACAGTCGCGCCTGCCGCACCGGAGCCCGCCGCGCAGACACCTGCCGCCGCACCGGAGCCCAAGGGCACCGAGGTGACCGCTCCCATGGTCGGCGTTTTCTATGCTGCCCCGGCGCCGGGCGACGAGCCGTTTGTGCACGTGGGCTCCAAGGTCAAGGCCGGCGAGACCCTCTGCATTATCGAGGCCATGAAGGTTCTCAACGAGGTGACGGCCGAGGCAGACGGCGAGGTGCTCGAGATCTGCGTGGCCGACGGCGACCTCGTGGAGTTTGGCAGCTGCCTCATGAGGATCGGATAGGTGATATCCATGAACAAAGAAGAGCTCAAGAAGCTGTTACCGCATCGCGAGCCGATGCTTTTGCTCGACGAAGCCGAGCTGGTGGGCGACGAGGCCCACGGCAAGATCACGATTACGGGCGACGAATACTTTTTGCAGGGGCATTTTCCGGGAAACCCGGTGGTCCCCGGCGTGATCCAGTGCGAGATGCTCGCCCAAAACTGCTGCGTGTTGCTGATGGGCGATGAGGAGGCGCGCGGCGCGACGCCGTTCTACGCGAGTCTGGACAAGGTGCGCTTTAAGCGTCCGGTGCGCCCGGGCGATACGGTGGATCTGGTGTGCTCCATCACGCGTGCGCGCGGGCCGTTCCGCTTTGCGACGGGTACTGCAAGCGTCAACGGTGAGGTCTGTTGCCGCGCCGACATGTCTTTTGCACTCATGCACGAAAGTTAAGGAAGGCTTCATGTTCGACAAAGTGCTCATCGCCAACCGCGGCGAAGTCGCGGTCCGTGTTATCCGCGCGTGCCGCGATATGGGCATCAAGACCGTCGCCGTTTATTCCACGGCCGATGCGGACGCGCTGCACGTGCAGCTTGCCGACGAGGCGTATTGCATCGGCGGTCCGCGTCTTGCCGAGAGCTACCTCAACGACGATGCTGTGCTCACCTGTGCCGTAAAGTCGGGAGCTAAGGCAATTCATCCCGGCTATGGCTTCTTTTCCGAGAAGGCGAGCTTTGTACGCGACTGCGACAAGTATGGCCTGGCTTTTGTCGGTCCTTCGGCCGAGGTGATCGACAGCATGGGCGACAAGGACGCCGCACGCCGAACGGCTGCCGCGGCGGGCGTGCCCATCGTGCCGGGCTGCGATTTGCTCAAAAGTCCCGAGGAGGCGACGGCCGAGGCCGAGCGCATTGGCTGTCCCGTGCTCATTAAGGCGCGCGCGGGCGGTGGCGGTCGCGGCATTCGCAAGGTCGAGCGCGTGGAAGATGCGGCAAAGGCGTTCATCGAGGCGCGTGCCGAGGGCGAGGCCGTTTTTGGCGACGGCGAGTGCTACATGGAGAAGTTCGTCGCGCCGGCGCACCACGTTGAGGTGCAGATTATGGCCGATAAGCAGGGCCATGTATTTTCGCTCGGCGAGCGCGAGTGCTCGGTGCAGCGTCGCAACCAAAAGCTGATCGAAGAGAGTCCCGCGCCGTGCCTCGACGGACACAACGACATTCGTGCTCGCATGCACAAGGCAGCGCGTGACCTGGCTCGTGCCGTCGGCTACGAAGGAGCCGGTACCATCGAGTTTCTGTATTCGGACGACGGCAATTTCTACTTTATGGAAATGAACACGCGCTTGCAGGTGGAGCATCCGGTTACAGAGTTTGTGACCGATACCGACTTGGTCAAGTGGCAGCTGCGCGTGGCAGCCGGCCAGCCTCTGCCCTTTGAGCAGGAGGACATGCCGGTCCGCAACCACGCCATGGAGTGCCGCATCAATGCCGAAACGCCGGACTTTCTGCCGTCATGCGGAACGGTCACCGCGTTGCGTGTGCCGGGTGGTCCGCGCGTGCGCTGGGATTCCGCCATGTTTACCGGTGCGAAAGTTCCGCCGTACTACGACTCCATGCTCGGCAAGCTCATCGTGTGTGCGCCCACGCGTGACGGCGCCATTCGCAAGATGCGCTCGGCCCTGGGCGAGCTCGTGATTGAGGGCGTGAGCGAAAACAGCGAGCTTCAGCTCGACGTGCTGGCAAACGACGAGTTCTTGTCGGGCATGTACCACACCGATCTGATGGGGCATCTCTATGCTGATGAATAGAAAAGCAAAGACGGTCAACGTCCTCGAGGGGCCGATGACCGAGTCGTGCGCCGAGTTTCCCGCGCGCCACGTGTTTATCAAGTGCCCGGAGTGTCGCCGCGTGATCGATGAAGCACGCCTGCACGACAACCTCGAGGTCTGCCCTCGTTGCGGTAAACACTTTCGCGTGAGCGGTCGCGCGCGCATGCGCATGACGGTCGACGAGGGCACGTTTGAGGAATGGGATGCCAATCTGGCGTCGGAGGACTTCCTCTCGTTTCCCGGCTATGCCGACAAGCTTAAGAGCGTGTGCGAGCGTTCGGGCGAGCGCGACGCCGTTGTGTGCGGCAGGGGCAAAATCTGCGGTTGCGATACCGCGCTCTTCTTTATGGACGCCAACTTTATGATGGGCTCGATGGGTTCCGTGGTGGGCGAGAAGATCTGTCGCACATTTGAGCGAGCGACCGAGCTTGGATTGCCAGTTGTCGGCTTTACCGTTTCGGGCGGCGCGCGCATGCAAGAGGGCGTGACGTCGCTTATGCAGATGGCCAAGATTTCTGCGGCGGTTAGGCGCCACAGCGAGGCGGGCGGTCTGTATATCACGGTGCTCACCGACCCCACGACCGGAGGCGTAACCGCGAGCTTTGCCATGGAGGGCGATATTATCCTGGCCGAGCCCGATGCCCTGACGGCATTTGCCGGCCCGCGCGTGATCGAGCAGAACATGCACAAGCGCCTGCCCAAGGGATTCCAGCGCTCCGAGTTTTTGCTGGAGCACGGCTTTTGCGATGCCGTTGTTCCGCGTGGCGAGATTGCGCTCACGGTAGGCGAGCTGCTGGCACTGCACGAAGGGCACGCGCCCGGCCTGGGGGCACCGCATGAGATCGTGCATACGGGTCGTCGCGGCAAAAAGCTGGGACACTTGTTCAAGCGCTCGACCGCACCAAAAACCGCGCTCGAGATTGTCAAGCAGACCCGCTCGGCAGATCGCGCCACGGCGGGCGAGATGATCTCGCTGGGCCTGGATGGATTTGTGGAGCTGCATGGCGACCGTTACTTTGGCGACGACGCCGCCGTGGTGGCTGGCATTGGCTGGAAAGACGGGCGACCCGTGACGGTTATCGCCGTCGAGCGCGGTACCACGACCAAAGAGCGCATGCGTCGCAACTTTGGTATGGCACATCCCGAGGGCTACCGCAAAGCGCGTCGCCTGATGCGCCAGGCCGAAAAGTTTGGTCGACCGGTTCTGTGTCTGGTCGATACTTCGGGCGCGTTTTGCGGCATCGGTGCCGAGGAGCGCGGCCAGGGTGAGGCGATTGCCCAGAATCTCATGGAGATGAGCGGCCTTAAGACGCCGATTGTCTCGGTGGTGACAGGCGAGGGCGGCTCTGGTGGCGCGCTGGCGCTGTCCGTGGCCGACCGCATCCTGATGCTCTCGAGCTCGGCCTATTCGGTCGTGAGCCCCGAGGCCTGTGCGTCGATCCTGTGGAAGGATACCGAGCGCGCGAATGAGGCCGCCGAGGCGCTTAAGCTCACGGCCCCCGATCTGTTGGCGCTCGGCATCATCGACGGCATTGTTGACGATAGGGGCCTGTCGCATGAGGAGATCGCCGGTGCCGTCATGTCCTCGGCATTTGATGCCTTCGATACGCTTGGGCAGCTCGACGACGCGACCCTCACAAACCTCCGCTACGAAAAGTACCGCGCAATCGGTCAGTACCGCACGATGTGACAAAGGGACAGCCCGCATGTCATATTGGGAAAGGCGTTCCATGCTACAAGTTTCTAACACCTCGTTTACAACGACGGTTTCATCAAACGCCATGGCCGTGGTGGACTATCTGTCCAAAAGCATGATGTCGGCGCTGCCGTTTATTGTCTGCGCGGCGTTGTTCCGCACCGTTGCCGTCATTATGGGCGAAGGTATGCTGGGCCTGTGGTCTGCCGATTCCGAAATCTATCGCCTGTTCTACAGTTGGCTCTATAACGCCGGCTACTACTTTTTGCCCATTTATCTTGGTTGGGCGGCCGCCCGCCAGCTCGGTTGCTCGGAGCAGCTAGGCATGATGCTGGGCGGCGTATTGATTGCGCCCGATCTGCTTAAGCTCGTCGATGCCGCATCGACGACGGGGGCATCGATGACTTCCGTGTATGGTCTGCTTCCCGCGCCGGTCAACGATTACACGACGACTGTTATTCCGGTTCTCATCTCGGTGCCCGTGCTATGGCGAGTGGAGTGTTTCTTTCAGCGCGTTATCCCTAAGGCCGTGGCGTTTTCGTTCGTTCCGTTTGCGACCATGCTTGTCATGGTTCCGGTTTCGCTGTGTATTACGGCGCCGGCGGGCAGCTATCTGGGCATGCTGTTGGGCCAGCTTATGTTTATGCTTGGCAATTCCGGTGGCATCGTGTCGCTGCTCACGCTCATGGGGCTTGCCGCGGGTTGGGAGTTTCTTAAGATTGCAGGCGTCAGCAACGTTGTCCTATCGCTTGCCTATGCTCAGTTTATGAGTGTGGGAACGGATTCGTGCATCCTGATCGCCGCGACGATGGCGACGTTCGCCGTTTGGGGCATGCCCTTTGGCGCGTCGCTCCGCGTTGCGGATAAGGACGAGCAGGCACTCATGCTGGGCTATTCAATCTCGGGTATTCTTGGCGGCGTAAGCGAGCCGGCGCTGTACGGTTGCGGCTTTAAATATGGCAGGTGCCTGACGTACATGGCCATTGGCGGCGCCGTCGGAGGCCTTGTTGCGGCCGTGGGCCACGTTACGGCCTATACCATCGGCATGACGAATGTCCTTATGGTCATTGGCTTTGCCACGGGCGGCATCTCGAACCTGCTGTGGTGCTGCGTTGCCGGCGGTGTGGCATTTGCGGTGTCTGCGGCGCTGAGCTACTGCTTTGGCGTGGTGCCGGCGCAGGGACAGGCGGCAGAAGACGGGGCCGATTCACCCGAAACAGTGGCGAGCGCTGCTGAAGTAAGCGCATAAACCTGTGCGACAAAAGGACGATTCTTTTGTCATGCTCCAAGGCCGTGGCCCGTGCGGGCTGCGGCCTCTTTGTATCTGGGAGACAAAGTGGCTACACTACAATCCGTTTGAGCAATAGATATATAGGTAGTACCGTGGGGGCGGATGCAGATGGTCGAGTGGATAGTTAAGCGCGCGCAGGGCGATCGTGCGCGTGTAGGCACGTTAGCGGGCATGGTGTGTATTGTCGCCAATGTGGCGCTTTGTGCTGCAAAGGGCGCAATCGGTGTGGTTTCGGGATCGGTTTCGATTGTGGCGGATGCCATGAACAACCTGTCCGATGCCAGCTCGAATATCGTGAGCGTGCTGGGCTTTAAGCTGGCGAGCAAGCCCGCCGACCCCGAGCATCCATACGGCCATGGTCGCTACGAGTACCTCTCGGGTCTTGTCGTGGCGGCGCTCGTGCTTCTCATTGGCCTTGAACTGGTGAAGTCCTCGTTTGAGCGCATCATCCACCCCGAACCTGTCGAGTTCTCGCTTGCCCTGGTGGCAGTCCTGGCGCTTTCGATGGTTGTTAAGCTGTGGATGGCGGCGCTCAACCAAAAGCTCGGCGACCGTATCGAGTCCGAGACACTGCATGCGACTGCCCAGGATTCCAAGAACGATGTTCTTGCCACAGGCGCCGTGCTGGCATGTGCAATTGTTTCGCAGGTGACGCACATCAATCTTGACGCATGGGTCGGCCTTGCCGTTGGCGCCTATATTGGCTGGAGCGGCTTTGAGCTTATCCAAGATACGGTGAGCCCGCTTTTGGGCCAGACGCCCGATCCTAAGCTCGTCGAGCATATCCGCAGCAAGATCATGAGCTACCCCGGCGTTTTGGGCGTTCACGATCTGATGGTTCACGACTACGGCCCGGGCAGGAAGTTTGCAAGCGCTCACGCCGAGATGGCAGCCGAGGCCAGCCCGCTGGAAAGTCACGACACGCTCGATAACATCGAGCAGGCGTTTAGGAACGAAGACGGCATGATTGTCACGCTTCATTACGATCCCATTGTGACCGACGATCCCAAGGTGGCGAGCATGCGCTTGCGCATCAACGCAATGGCCCAGGAGATCGATAGCCGCCTTTCGATTCATGATTTGCGCTGCGTGCCGGGTCCCACGCACACCAACGTGATTTTTGACTGCGTGCGTCCCTCGGATCTGCAGATGAGTGCCGAAGACTTAAAGCACGCGCTGGCACAACGGGTCGAATCGGAATATCCCAAGTCGATTGCCAAGATTACGATCGACGAAGACTACGTAGGCCATACCCACGAGTAAGGCCACGCCGATAAAGCAACTGATGCAGAAGGGGAGAGCATGAAGCGCCTATACCTACTCCGCCACGGCCAGACGGAATTCAACGTCAAAAAGCTCGTCCAAGGTCGCTGCGATTCACCGTTGACCGATCTGGGCCGCAAACAAGCGGGAATGGCAGCCGCATGGCTCAAGGCCCACGGCGTCGTCCCCGACAAAGTTGTCTCATCACCCTTAGGCCGAGCCATGGACACAGCAAGCCTCGTCGCATGCGAGCTCCTCGGCCCGGACGCGGCAGTCGAGCTCTGCGAAGGCATCATCGAGCGCTGCTATGGAACCTTCGAGGAAGGCCCCCACGACGCCCTTCCCACCGACGTTTGGGATCCGGGCGAGGACCTGGTCCCCTTCGGAGGAGAAGGAAGCCGCGCGCTGCAAGAGCGCATGGTAGACACTCTCACCAATATCATGGGCGCCGATGGCATCGAAACCCTCCTAGCAGTAAGCCACGGCAGCGCCAGCCGCCAATTCATCAAGGCTGCAGTCCCAGAGGGCTTCGAGCTCCCAGCAAAACTCCCCAACTGCGCCATCATGATCTTCGATTTCGAAGAGGCAAAGCCACAAGCAGAAGGCGAGCCAATGCAATGCAAGTTCACCCTCCAGCAAATAGTGGACCCCCAACAAAGTCATTAGCCTGAGCGAGCAAGGTTTAGCAGACATCAACGTGGCGTTCCCAGTGTGCGGCGGAGGGGGCGGCCCTGAGACATATTAAGGTTG
>DBEYYU010000090.1:0-25322 GCA_048184855.1 Collinsella aerofaciens | reverse complement strand
CTTCTCCGGCGACTGTTGGCGGAAAATCTATCCCATTTTTATGCTTTGAAATGGGTCTATCGTTCCGTTACGGCTCCCCACACAGGGGGCAGTGGGCAAAAAATGCCAAATATGAGTACTGTTGCCATTATAGTGACATATATTTGCACTAAATAATGGGCTCCTAATGAGATTATCTCTCGTTAGGGGCCCATTTTATTGAACATTTGTGGAAATACGTCAGTTCGCCTGACTGGCTGCTATGTCTAAAAGCCTCTAAAATGCCCCAAATCGCTGCTACTAAAAAGGTAACAGTACTCATATTTGATGTTTTTTGCCCACAGCTATTTGCAGACCCCTCTATAGGGCGACGCCAACGAGGGTTTCGTCGACTGTGTTACCCAAGAATGTCCCCAACGACTAGGTGCGGTTGCTGCCAAGGAGTGTCCCGGGGTGCCGGCACAAAAGGAACGTCCCTAACTGCCGGGTTTAGGCTGTTAGGTCGAGTTCGTAGAGGAAGCTTTCGCGCGGCATGTCGTGACGGCGCTCTTCGCGGTTGGCGCGGTGCGTGGCCGTGCGCTTAAAGCCGTGCATCTCGTAGAACTTCCACGAGCAGTTGGAGTCGGTGTACAGGTGCGCCCTCGTCGCTCCAAGCGAGGACAGGTGCGAGACGGCGGCATCGAGCAGAACCGTGCCAACGCCCAGGCCATGGACATCGCGATCCACGGCAAGCAGCGTGACCTCGTTGTCGTGCGGCAACGGGCTGCTCTCGAGCAGGCGGTTGTTGGTTCGGATGGTTGCGCGCACAAACGAGAGATACTCGGCGCAGGCATCAGGCTCCAGCTCACGCATCTGCGATAGCAGTGCGCGTTCGGTATCCATCCAATGCTCGTTGATAGTGACGCCGGAGTTCTGTCCTGCGCGTGCAAGTGCAATGCCGCGCGCCTCGCCGTCAATCACCGCAACCTGCGAAAACGTCGATGACGAAAGGCAATAGGCGAGGTCGCACGCGGCCTCAAGGCGGTTGTACTCATCGTTATCCGAATTGTTATGCCAAAGTTGCTGCAGAATCAGCGCGATGGCGTCGAAGTCTTCGGTATCAAACGGTCGGTAGAGAACCCGCGAGACCATGGTGCCTCTTTCTTTTGCGGATGCATATCGAACACAGTTCTACCACGCCATTGGCATCAAATTATGGTGCCCCTGTGTTCCATGAACTCACCGTGCCCATCCCCTCCGCTCGCAAACTTTTTCTGCACATGCGCCCGTTGCGGGGTGCATCGATGCGCTCGATGCGCTACATTAAATCAGTATTTTCAATGCCGCTGCGCGAGCGCTGCAGATCGACGTATCACCGACTCACAGAGCACGGCGGCGTACCAGACAGGAGGACTGCATGGGATCTGATGTGAAGATCGCACGCGCGTTGATCTCGGTTACCGATAAGACGGGCGTCGTCGATTTCGCACGGACGCTGGTTGACGACTTTGGCGTCGAGATCATCTCTACGGGCGGCACGGCTCGTGCCATCGAGGACGCGGGCATTCCCGTAACCCCCATCGAGGAGTTCACGGGCTATCCCGAGATGATGGACGGCCGCGTTAAGACCCTGCACCCCAAGGTTCATGGCGCGCTGCTGGCCCGCCGCGATTCCGAGCAGCACATGCAGGAGGCCGCTCAGCACGGCATTAAGCTGATCGACCTGGTCGTCGTCAACCTGTACGAGTTCGAGAAGACCGTTGCCAATCCCGAGGTCACCTTCGCGGACGCCATCGAGCACATCGACATCGGCGGTCCCTCCATGCTGCGCTCTGCTGCCAAGAACGCCACGAGCGTTACCGTCATTTCCGACCCGGCCGACTATGATGCCGTCCTGGCCGAGATGCACGAGACCGGTGGCTGCACCACGCTTTCCACCCGTCGTCGCCTGCAGGTGAAGGTCTACCAGACCACCGCCGCCTACGACACGGCTATCTCCCGTTGGCTTGCCGCCCAGGCAAGCGACGTGGCGGACACCTCTGCCAAGCTCGAGATCTCGCTGGAGAAGGTCGACGACCTGCGCTATGGCGAGAATCCTCAGCAGAAGGCTACGGTCTACCGCTTTGCCGAGGGCTGCGAGAACACCGCGAGCTCGCAGTTCCCGCTCGTGGGCTCCGAGCAGATCCAGGGCAAGCCGCTCAGCTACAACAACTATCTGGATGCCGACGCCGCTTGGAACCTGGTCCGCGAGTTCGATGAGCCTGCCTGCGTGATCCTCAAGCACCAGAACCCCTGCGGTTCTGCCGTTGCCGAGGACATCACGGCTGCCTACGACCGCGCATTCGCCTGCGATCCCAAGAGCGCCTTTGGCGGCATCATCGCCTGCAACCGCGAGGTTCCCTATGAGCTGGTCGAGCACTTTGCCGATCAGAACAAGCAGTTCGTCGAGGTCATCATCGCCCCGAGCTACACTGCCGAGGCGCTCGAGCGCATGGCCAAGCGCCCCAACCTGCGCGTGCTGGCCACCGGCGGCGTGGACCACGGCGCCCAGGTGGAGCTGCGCTCCATCGACGGCGGCATGCTGGTGCAGGAAGTCGACCACGTGACCGAGGATCCCGCGACCTTTACGTTCCCCACCGACCGCAAGCCCACCGACGCCGAGATGGCCGAGCTCGAGTTTGCCTGGAAGGTCTGCAAGGGCGTTAAGTCCAACGCCATCTTGGTTTCCAGGGGCAAGGCCGGCATTGGCATGGGGCCGGGTCAGCCTAACCGCGTTGACTCTGCGCTGCTTGCCTGCGAGCGCGCCGAGGACTTCTGCGAGCGCGAGGGCGTGGAGAAGGGCGGCTTTGCCTGTGCAAGCGACGCGTTCTTCCCGTTCCGCGACAACGTCGACGTGCTTGCTGCACACGGCGTGACCTGCATCATCCAGCCCGGCGGCTCCAAGCGCGACGACGAGAGCATCCAGGCTTGCAACGAGCACGGCATTGCGATGGTCTTCACGGGTGCCAGGCATTTTAGGCACTAGAGGCTTTCCCAAGCACCCGAC
This sequence comes from Collinsella aerofaciens, assembly GCA_048184855.1. Taxonomy (GTDB): domain Bacteria; phylum Actinomycetota; class Coriobacteriia; order Coriobacteriales; family Coriobacteriaceae; genus Collinsella; species Collinsella aerofaciens_CA. Next base: position 22,318 of record DBEYYU010000090.1, on the reverse strand, counting down.
CTTGCCCCTCAAACCGTCGCTTGCGTACATTTAGTACGCGGCGCTCCTCTTTCGGGGCAATCTCGGGCACTTGGAAAACCCTTAATGGGATGTTGTTCTATCCTATTAAGCTGATCGGTCGCCTGACCATATCGTCAAAATAATCTCCGCAAAAGACGGTCGCTCCGTTTGGAGGGCCGTCTTTTTGGTATAAGAGGACGGAATGACTAACACGAAAGGTATGACCATGCCCCAGATTGATGATGCCGAGCTGTTTGGCAATGCCGAGGATCAGCGTGCGTATGAGGACTTTTGCGCCAATCAGGAGGCGGTCGAGAAGTTTACACTCGACAAGCCCGCGCTTGTCTGCCGTTGGCGCATGTCCAACAAAAAGGTGCCCATGCTCAACCGCCACATTCGCGCACTGTCCGAGCGCTTGGTGCAGGGCGAGCCGCTTACCCATAACATGCTCAGCTGGGCCAAGCAGCACGTTGAGTGGTCGCTTGCCGAGGGCGATTACACCGCACGCGACGGCGTGCTCATGCTGGTGATCGACGTCAACGGCAACGCCGCCATGACGGTGGGGGAGTACGAGCCGCTAGCCGATACGTCGGCCAAGGCGCTACGTGCCCGCTCCGCCGAGGCCCGCTCCGAAGCCGACGAGACCGGCGTGGCGCCCGAGCTGCTCGCCGCCGTCAACAACGGCGAGCTGGCCTTTGTGGCACCGGCGGACGAGTGTCTGTGCGGCACGGCGACGCTCATCGAGCAGCTGGCCCAGACCAAGGGCATCCCGGTCACGCGCGTGGACATTCCCGCGCAGCTCAAGGGCGCGCTGTTCCTGGTGAGTGACGAGCACGGCGTGGTTCCCGCAACCGAGACGGACGCTGCCGAGGCCGACGCCGCGACGGTCGCCTTCTTCGCCGACGGCTACGAAAAGCTCCGCGCCCGTCGCTAAATGATTTTTCTGGGACGGGGATTAAAGAATCATTCCATCTCTGCATACATGCGTACGCTCGAGTAGAGGCTCGAGGTCGAAGTGATGGGGCCGATCGGTTTAGGACCGGTCGGCCCCTATTTTCTCTCAAGACTACCGAACGCTTTTGTCACATTAGGTGCCCACGGGGTCGTATCGCTGCGACGCTGTGGGCATAATGGTGTGAAAGGTGCATGTTACGCGAAATGGGAGGACACATGGCGCTGATCTATGTCGTTGAGGACGACGAGCCCATTCGTCGTGAGCTTATCGACATCCTTGCCCGCGCCGGGTTTGAAATCGAGGCCTGCGAATCGTTTGAGCATGTCTCGCGCGATATTCTCGCCGCCGCGCCCGACCTGGTGCTGCTCGACCTCACGCTTCCCGTCAAGGACGGCCAGCATATCTGCCACGAGGTTCGCCGCGAATCCGAGGTTCCCATCATCGTCCTCACGTCGCGCACGACCGAGATCGACGAGGTCATGGCCATGACGCTCGGTGCGGACGACTTTGTTCCCAAGCCCTATAGCGCCCGTGTGCTCGTGGCGCGCATCAATGCCTTGCTGCGTCGCACCGCGGCGGCGGGCGAGCGCAGCACGCTCGTACACAAGGGACTGGAGCTCGACCTTGCACGCTCCATGGTCACCAACACGCAAACCGGCACCAGTACCGAGCTCACCAAAAACGAGCTGCGTATCCTCTCGCTGCTTCTGAGCCGCGCGGGCAAGATCGTTTCGCGTTCGGCCATCATGCAGGACCTGTGGGACTCCGACGCCTTCGTGGACGACAATACGCTCACCGTCAACATCAACCGCCTGCGCACCACGCTCGAAAAAATCGGCATCAAGGGGTATTTGACGACGCACCGCGGCCAGGGCTATTCGGTCTAGGGGCCGGCTATGTCGTTTGCCAAATTCTTCAAAGATGCGCTGCTTCCCGTCGCCGTGTGGACGTGCGGCGTGCTGCTGAGCTGCTTTGTGCTGACGGTCGCCGGCGCACCCGTTTCTATCGTGGTCGTGGCGGTCGGCGTGTCCTATATCTTTGGTATGCTCGGCATCGTGATCGAGTACGCGCGCCGTCGTCGTTTTCTGCGCCAGCTGGAGCGTGCGGCCGAGGAGCTCGAGAGTCCCGCATGGGTGCAGGAGATGGTGCAATGCCCGACCTATGCCGAGGGCGAGCTCGAGTACGAGGTCTTGCGCCGGGTGGGCAAAGCCGCTTGTGACGAGGTTGCCGAAGGCAGGCGCCAGACCGATGACTATCGCGACTATATCGAGAGTTGGGTCCACGAGGCCAAGCTGCCTCTGGCGGCAGCCCACCTGATTTTGGAAAACCTGGACAGCAGCGAAGACGACCTGTCGCGCGTGGACGACCTGGCACGCGAACTTGCCCGCGTGGAGCGCTATATCGACCAGGCGCTGTACTACGCGCGCTCGGAAGTCGTGGAGCGCGACTACCTGATTCGCCGCTGGGATCTCAAAACCTTGGTGACGGGCGCGATTAAAGCCAACGCGCGCGAGCTCATTGCGGCGCATGTGGCCCCGGTGTGCGAGAACCTCGACTTCGAGGTCTTTACCGACGAGAAGTGGCTCGAGTTTATTCTGGGCCAGCTCATTCAGAACAGCATTAAATATGCGCGTGAGGACGGCGCAAAGATCGTGTTTTCGGGTGCGTTGCTGGACGAGGGTCTGGCAAGCGAGCGCATCGAGCTTACCGTCGCGGACAACGGCTGCGGCGTGTGTGCGGCAGACCTGCCGCGCGTGTTCGAGAAGGGCTTTACCGGCGACAACGGCCGCACCACCAAGCGCGCAACGGGCATCGGTCTCTATCTGGTGGCGCGCCTGTGCTCCAAGATGGGCATCGACGTCACCGCGGCATCGGAGCCGGGCGAAGGCTTCGTCGTAACATTCGCCTTCTCAACCAACAAGTTCCAATACTTCGAGTAACGCACACGGCAAACGCCCGTCCAAACAAAATGTGCCGCCCCAAACGGGGCGGCACACCATTTTTCCATCAGCCAACTCGCTGAAGTACGGTGACGAAGGCGCAAGGCCGGGAGGGGTTATCTAAGCCGACATCCCGCAGCCGCGAAGCGGCGAGGACGTCGGCGTGATAACCCCGCAGGCCTTGCGCCGGCGGGAAGGAACCTACTTCACGACCAAGATGTCGCAGTCCGTGTTGCGCAGCAGGAACGTCGAAATCGAACCCAGCAGCGCATACTTGATCGAGGACAGGCCGCGGGCGCCGCAGAGCACCAGGTCGGGCTTAACCACGTCGAGCATCTCGTCCTTGAGCGTCTCGCGAATACGGCCGGCGCGAATCATGACCTCGACCTCGGGAATATCGGGATTGGCCTTGGCCTCTTCGAGCTGCTTGGCGATGGAGTTCTTAAATGCCTCCTCTAGGCCGTTGACCAGATCGACCGGATAGGAACCGGCGCTCTCGAGCGCCGTGGAATCGATAACGTGGCCGATGATTAGCTTGGCGCCGTTGTTCGCGGCGACCTTGATGGCGCGTGCGAGCACAAAATCCTGCTGCTCAGTACCATCGAGTGAAACAAATACCTTGGTGTAGCCCTCGTTCATGGTTTCCTCCTTGGTCTATCGCACGGGCGCGGGGCTCGTGCATCGGGCGGGCGCGGGCGCGTTGGCCGCCGAACACTTTATCTTGTTGCAGTTATACCCAAGGATTTGGGTTTGACCGCTCGCAATTCTGTGAACGGACGAGTTTTTTGGTAAGGGTGGGCGCAGACGCGCCCGAACGGTTGATAATGGGACATCGCCCGCACCGTCCGCAGAACAATATCGGCGGGTGTCTAACGAGGGGGTCCCTTTGGATATCATCGAGCTTCTAAAATCTGCCTTCATGGGCCTGGTCGAGGGCATCACCGAATGGCTGCCTGTTTCGTCGACCGGTCACATGATCTTGGTGGACGAGTTCGTCAAGATGAACGTGAGCGAGACGTTCTGGAATATGTTCCTGGTCGTGATTCAGCTCGGCGCCATTCTGGCCGTCTGTGTGCTGTTCTTCCATGAGCTCAATCCGTTCTCGCCCAGCAAGGGCAAGGAGGGCCGTCGCGACACCTGGGTGCTGTGGGGCAAGATTGTGCTCGGCTGCATTCCCGCCGCGGCGATCGGCCTGCCGCTCAACGACTGGATGGAGGAGCATTTCTACAATGCTCCCGTCGTGGCGCTGGCGCTCATTGTGTACGGCGTGCTGTTTATCGTGATCGAGAACTGGCGCGCGAACAAGCGCGAGGAAATGGCCGTTGCCGGTTCGTTTGGTTCGCGTGCTGTGGTGTCGGGCGGACGTCCCGCCGGTGCGCACTTTGCGGCGCCTGCCGCGGCTACCGCTGAGGATGAGGACGATGACGAGAATCTGGACTTTGGCTCCATCGCCACACTCGAGGACCTGAGCTGGAAGACTGCGCTGGGTATCGGCTGCTTCCAGGTGCTTTCGCTGGTGCCTGGTACGTCTCGCTCCGGTTCTACCATCATCGGCGGCCTGCTTTTGGGCTGCACGCGTTCGGTGGCGTCCAAGTTTACGTTCTTCTTGGCCATTCCCGTCATGTTTGGCGCGAGTGCGCTCAAGCTGGTCAAGTACTTCATCAAGGGCGGCACGTTCGGTGCCAACGAGGTCGCTATCCTGGGCGTGGGCTGCGTTGTGGCCTTTGTGGTTTCGCTCATCGCCATCAAGTGGCTCATGGGCTTCGTCCGCCGTCACGACTTCAAGTGCTTCGGTGTCTACCGCATCATCCTGGGCATCGTGGTGCTTGCGTACTTCTTCGTCTTGGAGCCGATGCTCGGCCTCTAACTTAGTCGACGCTGCGCGGCGGCCGGGGCGACAACTTGTCATTCAAAGGGGGTGGCATGACCAAAAGGTCTATGCCGCCCCCTTTTCATGCCAATTTGTTCGCCCTGGCCGCCGCTCGCTGCTGCTGCCATGACATCGGCGGTTTCGTGATTGCCAATAGATTGGTGCAGACTAACCTGACCCCATTGCGCCAAATCCGCTGGGCGGGCCCGATTGTGGCGGACGGAGTCGTGGTGTGATTTGCGTCGGTGTCCGCGCGGCTCGGTATACTGGTACGGCTCAAACTATGGCGCTGCCCGCAGGCGCGCCGTCCGTCAGATGAGGAGTCGCCCATGACCCAGCCCTTGCCCTGGGAAAAGAATGTCGCGGTACCTGTGCCGCCCGCGCCGGAACCCGTGCCGCTCGATGCATACATCGCCCCTGCTGCGCCGGAGCCCGAGCTCGTTCCGCTCGACATCTACGACGCTCCCGCGCCGGCGCCCAAGCCCGCCAAGCCGCTCGTCGACATCGACAGCCTTAATCCCGCTCAGCGCGAGGCGGTCCTGACCACCGAGGGCCCGCTGCTGGTCCTTGCCGGCGCCGGCTCGGGCAAGACCCGCGTCTTGACCTTCCGTATCGCACATATGCTCGGCGACCTGGGCGTTAAGCCCTGGCAGATCCTTGCCATCACGTTTACCAACAAGGCCGCGGCCGAGATGCGCGAGCGTCTGGCGGCACTCATCCCCAGCGGTACCCGCGGCATGTGGGTGTGCACCTTCCATGCTATGTGCGTGCGCATGCTGCGCGAGGACGCTGACCTGCTGGGCTACACCGGTCAGTTCACCATCTACGATGACGACGATTCCAAGCGCATGGTGCGCGATATTATGCAGGCGCTCGGTATCGAGCAAAAGCAATTCCCCATCAACATGATCCGCAGCAAGATCAGTTCGGCCAAAAACGCCATGATCGGCCCCGAGGACATGCTCAAATCCGCCGACAGCCCCAACGACAAAAAGGCCGCGCAGGTCTACTTGGAGCTGGAACGCCGCCTGCGCGCCGCCAACGCGATGGACTTCGACGACCTGCTCGTGCGCACGCTCGAGCTGCTGCGCACCCGCCCCGAGGTGCTCGACAAGTACCAGGAGCGCTTCCGCTACATTAGCGTCGACGAGTATCAGGACACCAACCACGTCCAGTACGAGATCGCTAACCTGCTGGCCGCCAAGTACCAAAACCTCATGGTCGTGGGCGACGATGACCAGTCCATTTATAGCTGGCGTGGCGCCGACATCACCAACATCCTGGACTTTGAGCAGGACTTTAAAAACTGCAAGACCGTTAAGCTGGAGCAGAACTACCGCTCCACGGGCCATATCCTGAGCGCCGCCAACGCCGTGGTGCGCCACAACTCGCAGCGCAAGGACAAGCGCCTGTTTACGGCCGAGGGCGATGGCGAGAAGATCCAGGCCTTCCAGGCAAGCGATGAGCGCGACGAGGGCCGCTGGATTGCCGGCGAGATCGAGAAGCTGCACTCCAAGGGCACGAGTTACGACGACATCGCCGTGTTCTACCGCACCAACGCTCAGTCGCGTATTCTCGAAGATATGTTCCTGCGCGCAGGCGTGCCCTACAAGATCGTGGGTGGCACGCGATTCTTCGACCGTGCCGAGATCCGCGACGTCATGGCCTACCTCAAGATGATCGTGAACCCGGCCGACGAGATGAGCGTCAAGCGCGTCATCAACACGCCGCGCCGCGGCATCGGCTCCACCTCGATTCAAAAGATTGAGCAGCTGGCACGCGACAACCGCTGCTCGTTCTTCCAAGCCTGCGAGATCGCAACAGCCGAGACGGGCATGTTTAGCGCCAAGGTGCGCAACGGCCTGTCGAGCTTTGTGGCGCTGGTGCGCGAGGGTCGCCGCATGGACGGCGAGCTCAAGGACGTTGTCGAGATGATCGTCGATAAGACGGGCCTGCTGCAGGCTTTCCGCGCCGAGGGCACCATGGAGTCCGAGAGCCGCGCCGAGAACATCCAGGAATTCCTGGGCGTCGCCGCCGAATTTGAGGAGACGCACGAGGATATCGAAGGTACGCTCGAGAGCTTGGAAGAGCTGCGCGCTGCCGGTGTTGCCGATGTGCCTGCTAGCGCCGAGCCCGAGCCTGTCGTGGTGAGCGCGCCTGCGCCCGAACCGGGGCCATCTGCCCCGGTATCCTCGTTTGAGGCGCTCGTTGGCGCGCGTGACGCCGCGGGCTCCAATCCGCTCGATAGCTTGGCCGCTCCGGCGCTGTCTCCGCAGGATGCCCTGGCCGCCGCCATCGCGGGCAACGCGTATGCCGCGCCGACGGAGATGCCGGCGGGTGCCGTGCATGCCGACGAGATCGAGCGCACCTACGGTCCGCTCACCTGTAAGGCGCTGCCGGCGCTCATGGAGTGGCTGGCCCTGCGCTCCGACTTGGATTCCCTGGCCGGCGAGACGCATGCCATTACCATGATGACCATCCACTCCGCCAAGGGCCTGGAGTTCCCGGCGGTGTTCGTGGCCGGCATGGAGGAGGGTATCTTCCCGCACGTGCACGACTTTGGCGGTAGTGACGATCCGGGCAAGCTCGAGGAGGAGCGTCGCTTGGCCTACGTCGCCATCACGCGTGCTCGCAAGCGCCTGTTCCTGACCTATGCGGCCACGCGTCGCACCTACGGCTCGACCTCTGCCAACCCGCGCTCGCGCTTCCTCAACGAGATTCCGTTTGAGGATATCGAGTTTAGCGGCATCGGTTCTGCCGGTTTTGAGGGCACGGGCTGGGAGAAGCGCGGCGACCGTCACGGCACCTTTGGCTCGGGCATGGGCTCGGATATGTACGGCGGCAAGGTGTTTGGCTCGCATACGCGCTCGACCGGCGGTTCCGGTTCGCGCGGCGGATCGAGCTTTGACGATTTCTTTGGCGGCAGCAGTTACGGGACCGAGCGCCATCGTGGGGTTTCGCCTGACGCCGGCCGTGTTGCCTCGACTTTTGGTTCGGGCGCGTCGCGAGCCAAAAAGCCGTCTTCCAAGGTGTCCCCGACGGTGGAGCGCAAGGTCGATCGTGCCAGCGCATCGCAGGACTTTGCCGCGGGCGATACCGTGAGCCACAAGACTTTTGGCACGGGTACCGTGATCTCGGTCGCCGGAGACATGATCGAGGTTCAATTCGAAAAGACCGGCCAGACCAAAAAGCTTATGAAGGGCTTTGCTCCGATCGTCAAGCTGTTGTGATCCCGGCGGACCTGGGCGGGCGTATGGGGCAACATCGCCTGCTCGGGCAGTCCTGCTCGCACGGAGAGCACATTAAGTGCTCTCCGGCTCGTGCGGAACTCGCGATCGATGTTGCCCCATACGCCCGTCCAGGTCCTTAGATAACGTTGCTTGCGAACGTCGCTCTGCTCGTCCGCTTTTTTGATCTGGAGAGCCGGGTGGGCTGATATATATGGACAAGGGGCTCCCCCGTTGGTGAACGGGGGAGCCCCTTGTTGCGTTTGGGTTGTTGGTGCGAACTAGAGGTGGCTGATGATCAGTTCCATCTTGCCTTCGAGGTCGATGGAGCTGACGGTGCTCGGGGCCAGCAGGTGGCTTCCCTTGTGGACGGGGTCGCCGCAGACGGTGCCTTCGCCGTCGATGACCGACAGGCACATGAAGGGCCAGCGCTGGTCGAGGGTCTTGCTGCCGTTGGCGCGCACGCGATCGACGGTGTAGCAGGGGTTGGACTCGAGCTCGGTCACGCCGTCCACCTCGGGCGCGGTCACCGTGCCGTCGGTCGGAGCCTGAGCATCAAAGTCGATGCAGTCGAGGCTCTGCTCAATGTGCAGCGGGCGCAGCTTTCCGTCGGTGCCGGGGCGGTCGTAGTCGTACAGGCGATATGTCACGTCGCTCGACTGCTGCGTCTCCAGAATCAGCGTGCCGGTCTTGATGGCGTGAACGGTGCCGGAGTCGATCTGGAAAAAGTCTCCCTTGTGAATCGGCAGCACGTTGAGCATCTCGTCCCAACGGCCCCCCTCGATCATCTGCGCGGCCTCGGCGCGGTCGTGCGCGCGCTGGCCGACGATGATCGTGGCACCGGGCTCGCAGTCCAGTACATACCAGCACTCGGTTTTGCCCAGGCTGCCGTTCTCGTGCTTGGCGGCGTACTCGTCGTTGGGATGAATCTGGATCGAAAGGTCGTCCTTGGCGTCCAGAATCTTGATGAGCAGCGGGAACTCCTTGCCCTCGCAGTTGCCAAAGAGCTCGCGGTGCTCGGCCCACAGCCACGACAGCGTGTGGCCGGCGTACGGTCCCTCCGCAATCTGGCAGTCGCCGTTGGGATGGGCCGAGATGGCCCAGCACTCACCGATGGGACCCTCGGGAATGTCGTAGCCAAACACGGTCTCCAACTGGCGGCCGCCCCAGATCTTCTCGTGGAAGATCGGCGTGAGTTTAATCAAATCGGACATGTGCATACTCCCATAAGGTTGTGCGGGTGCCGCGTAAGACGGCTCAAAACGAGCGCCCGCGTGACTACAAAAACCTATGCCAACGTTACGTTGTGCAACTCAAAGCGATCGCCAACGTTGCGCGAGATCGAATACTCAAAGGCGGCGCCGCTGTCCAAAAAGCCAATCTGGGTGAGCTCGAGCAGGGGAGAGCCAAGTTTGGTGTCCAGACGCTCGGCTTCTTCCTCGGTTGCTGCCACGGCGCGAATGGTACGGTGGAAGCTCGAAATCTTCAGCCCACATTGCTCGCGGATGAAGCGGTAGACCGATCCGTACAGGTCCTTCTTTTTAAGGCCTGGAATCAGCTCGAGGGGCATGTAGGTGTACTCGATAACGATGGGCTTCTCATCGGCCTGACGCACGCGCACGACGTGATAGGCAAAGTCATCCTCGGCAATTCCCAGCTGGGCTGCGATGTCCGCTGGTGGATTAACGATCGAGAAATCGTAGACCACCGAGGTCACCTTCTCCCCGCGATGCTCATACGAAAAACCCTGGGTACGGTCGTTTTTGCCCTGGAAAAACGCCTGGCCGGGAAGCCCCGCCGTGTCCTTAACGTAGGTACCCGATCCACGCCGGCTGGTAATAAGACCTTCTTCGGTGATTTGTTCAATAGCTCGTTTGACGGTGATTTTGGAAACGTTATAGAGCTTGCAGAACTCAACGACGGTAGGAAGCTTGTCGCCCGGTTTAAGAGCGCCGTCCTCGATAGTGCGACGAATATCTGCAGCTATCGCCTCGTATTTGGGAATCATGGAACCTCCTTTCCAACTTGGTTGAGTATAAAAGAAAGTATAGTTAACACCTAAGCATCCCTATTATATATTTAAAAAGTTCGAGAAAGATATAATTAAAAGTCGCTTTGCATATAAATTAGAGCGCTCTAAATAGATAAACATCTGAGTAATGTCGTGTTAAGCGGCCATTCGCATTTTCCCAGATAAAACCTGCCAAAACAAACCTGTCCCTTTTTGGTAGGTTTTTGCCTTGGGAGCGGTACCATACAGGCAATGTTTAAACGAGAAAGGCGGGCTCCCATGGAACCTAAGCAGTACTACATCGGCATCGACGTCGGCGGCACTTCGGTTAAGGAGGGCCTGTTCGACGAGGACGGCAACCTGCTTGCCAAGGCCAGCGTGCCCACGCCTCCTATCGTTGACGCTGCGGGCTTTGCCGCGGTGACCGAGGCTATCGACCAGGTGGTCGCCAAGGCACAGATTCCGCGTGCCTTTGTGGCGGGCATTGGCCTGGCCGTTCCGTGTCCCATCCCGGCGTCGGGCGATGCCAAGGTCAAGGCCAACATTGCCATTAACCTGCCCGAGCTGAGGGTCGCCATTCAGGAGCACTGCCCCGATGCGGTCGTTAAGTATGAGAACGATGCCAACGCCGCTGCCATGGGCGAGGCCTGGCTCGGTTCTGCCAAGGGCGTGCAGAACGTGGTTATGGTCACCATCGGTACCGGCGTGGGCGGCGGCGTTATCGTTAACGGCGATGTGGTATCGGGCGTTGTGGGTGCTGGCGGCGAGATCGGCCACATGTGCCTGAACCCGGCTGAGGAGCGCACCTGCGGCTGCGGCGGCCATGGCCACCTGGAGCAGTATTCCAGCGCCACCGGCGTGGTGAGCAACTACCTTGCCGAGTGCAAGAAGGCGGGCGTCGACCCCATCGAGCTCACCGGCCCCTCCGATTCCAAGGACGTGTTCCAGGCCTGCCGCGAGGGCGACAAGCTCGCGCTTGCCGCGGCCGATACCATGGCCGACTATCTCGGCCGTGCCCTGGCGCTCATTGCCAACGTGGTCGACCCCGAGATGTTCCTGATCGGTGGCGGCGCGTCCGCTTCGGCCGATGTCTACCTCGACGCAGTTCGTGAGCATTTCCAGCGCTACGCGCTTTCTGCCTCGCGCGAGACGCCCATTAAGGTCGCTTCGCTCGGAAACGACGCCGGCATCATCGGTGCCGCCTACGTAGCCCTGCGCGCCGCCGGTAAATAGCTGGTGCAAGGGGGACAGGTTACTTTGCACCAACATGGTGCAAAAGGGACAGCCTTGGCCCCCGTGCCTGCGCCCCAAAATATACCGTGGCCCTTCCGTCTGCGAAGGCTCGGCATCGGCGTGCTACCATAGCTACGTCCAAGTACACATATCAAGTGGAGGATATCCATGGCAAACGTTCTTGTCTTTGGTCACCAGAACCCCGATAACGACGCCATCATGAGCGCCGTCGTCCTGTCCCAGCTGCTCAACCAGGTTGAGTATGCCGGCAACACCTACGAGGCTTGCGCCCTAGGCCAGCTTCCGGCCGAGTCCGCCAAGCTGCTCGCCGACGCCGGCATTGCCGAGCCCCGCGTGATCGAGTCCGTCGAGGCTGGTCAGCTCGTCGTCCTCACCGACCACAACGAGTCTGCCCAGTCCGTCGCCGGCCTTAAGGACGCCACGGTCTTTGGCGTTGTCGATCATCACCGCATCGGCGACTTCGAGACCGCCGGCCCGCTGCACTACATCTGCCTGCCCTGGGGCTCCAGCTGCACCATCGTCACCAAGCTCGCCGGCGTGCTCGGTGTTGAGCTTTCCGACGTTCAGGCCAAGCTGCTGCTCTCGGCCATGATGACCGACACGCTCATGCTCAAGAGCCCAACCACCACCGATGTCGACCGCGCCGTCGCCGCCAAGCTCGGCGAGCAGGTGGGCGTCGACCCGGTCAAGTTTGGCATGGAGGTCTTCCTCACCCGTCCGTCCGGCTCCTTCACCGCAGCCGAGATGGTCGGCAACGACATCAAGATGTTCGAGCCCGCTGGTAAGAAGCTGCTCATCGGCCAGTACGAGACCGTCGACAAGACCCGCGCACTCGGCATGATCGACGAGATTCGCGAGGCCATGCGCGCCTACGCCGCCGAGAAGGGTGCCGACGGCATCGTTCTGTGCATCACCGACATCATGGAGGAAGGCTCGCAGGTCCTGCTCGAGGGCGAGACCGAGGCCGCTCAGAAGGGCTTGGGCATTGCCGACGAGCACGACGGCGTCTGGATGCCGGGCGTCCTCTCCCGTAAGAAGCAGGTCGCTGCCCCCATCATGGCCGCCTGCTAGGTTTAGTTGACCAAACGCCACGACCGGACCGCGGACGCCCCGCGCTCCGGTCGTTTTTTGTGCACGGCGCCGTGTCGTCTCTTGGACAGGCGTGCCCGTGCCGTTGAACAAATAATGTTCAACCTGTGGTTCCGCTTTTCGGCCACGCCTGCGTGCTTGTCGTGCAGGGTAGGCTAGATGCAAGCGTAATACGTTAGAGCGCGGCGCCGCCACTTGGGCGGGCCGTGCTTTTTTAAGACGGGAGCTTTCCCGTGAAAGGAGCCGCCCATGGCAGCAACTGAGCAGCTGTTCAACGTTCGTGAGCGCAAGCGCTTTGAGCGTCACGACATCTGGGAGCGCATCGCCGAGAACGGCACGATTTCCGCCGCCGTCATGGTCTTCGCCGCCATCGCCGCCGTCATTTGCGCCAATACCGATGCCTATGAGGCCATCCATCACTTTTTGGAGACCCCGCTGTATGTGGGTCTGGGCAACCTTACGGCCGGTCTCACCGTTGAGCTATTCGTCAACGACTTCCTCATGGCGATTTTCTTTTTGTTGGTGGGCATTGAGCTCAAGTACGAGATGACAGTTGGCGAGCTCAAAAACCCGCGCCAGGCTATGCTTCCCATGCTGGCGGCCGTGGGCGGCGTCGTCGTTCCCGCCTGCATCTATCTGATCTTTAACCATGCCGGCGCGCACAACGGCTGGGCCATTCCCATGGCAACCGATATTGCCTTTGCGCTGGGCGTGCTGTCGCTTTTGGGCAATCGCGTGCCCAACGGCGTGCGCGTGTTCTTCTCGACGCTCGCCATCGCCGACGACCTCATTTCCATCGCCGCCATCGCCATCTTCTACGGTCAGAGCCCCAATCCGTTTTGGTTGGGCGCCGCCGCGCTTGTGACCTGCGCGCTCGTGTGGCTCAACAAGACGCAGCATTACCGCCTTGCCCCGTACTCGGTGCTGGGCCTGCTGCTGTGGTTCTGCATGTTCAAGAGCGGCGTGCACGCTACGCTCGCCGGCGTCATCCTGGCCTTTACCATCCCGGCCAAGTGTGGCGTCAAGCTCGATAGCCTTACCGATTGGTTGGGCGAGTGCCTGCCGCTGCTCGATGACCGCTACGATGACGAGGCGCACATCCTGGGCCAGCATGACTTTACTGTCTCGACCACCAAGGTCGAGCGTGTCATGCACCGCGTTACCCCGCCGCTCATCCGCATGGAGCGTCTGATCTCCACGCCGGTCAACTTTGTGATTCTGCCGATCTTTGCGTTCGTGAACGCACAGGTTCGCCTGGTGGGTGTGGATATGAGCACGCTGCTCACCGACCCGGTGACGCTCGGCGTGTACTTTGGCATGCTGCTGGGTAAGCCGATCGGTATCTTTGGCATGACGTTCGCCTTGGTCAAGCTCAAGGCCTGCGAGCTGCCGCACAATGTCAACTGGCACATGATTGCCGGCGTGGGCATTCTGGGCGGTATCGGCTTTACCATGTCGATTCTCATCAGCGGCCTTGCCTTCCCGACGGCCCAGTTTGAGGTTCTGGCCGCCAAGGCCGCTATTCTCGCCGGCTCTGTCACCGCGGCCGTACTTGGCGTGATCTACATGAGTGTGATCTGCAAGCACCCCGCGCCCAAGAACGAGTAGGCGCGTAGAAACAGACGCCAGAGCCTGCTCGAGCGCGTGTAAAACGCGGTTTTGAGTGGTACTTGCCACCTGCCGGACACCCCAGTGGCCAAAAAACGCCGTTTGTGAGTACTGTCACAAACGGCGTTTCATTTTAGGCGCGAAAAATAATGTACAAATCTATTCTGTCTGTGCATTAACGATTGCGTGGCTGGACGAAAAATGACGACGCATCCTTCCAAAACCGGACACAAAAGGCCAAGACAGGCCTTTTTAATTCAAAATCGCTGTCACTAAAAAAGTAACAGTACTCATATTTGCTATTTTTTGGCCACAGGCCCCAATGACTAGGTTTATTCCACGGTGCCGTAGACGGCGCCCCAGCCGTGGGCGGCCAAGGCGGAGTTGAGCTGGTCGCAAAGTGACTGGCGGTCGTAATAGCCGGGCGGTAGCAGGTTGACGATTTCCATGAGATCGGGCGCCAGGTCCAAGATTTCGGCCTGTACGATCAGATCCAGGCGGTCGATGGCGTGGCGGTCGTAAAACAGCCCGTCGACCAGGCGCTGCAGGTCGCCGAATTCCTCGGCCTGGAACGATCCGTACTCCATAGTGCCTCCTTGAGCGCTCCACGCCGGCATGCGCGGCGATTCGTAATTCATTGCGATGGACTTAATCTATCACGGCTTCATAACGTTGCGACGGTGGCGGTCTATACTTAGAAGAATTGCAACGTACCGCTTCGTGAAAGGTCGCACCCATGCAGACGATCTACCAGAAGATGGAAACCACCGAACTCGATGCCGCCATCGAGGCGCTCAAGGCCGAGGTCGCCGAGGTCAAGGCCAAGGGCCTGGCGCTCGATATGGCCCGCGGCAAGCCATCGCCCGCCCAGGTGGACATCTCGCGCCCCATGCTCGATATCCTCAACGCCGACGCCGATTTGCACGACGGCAACGTCGACTGCTCCAACTACGGCTGCTTTGAGGGCATTCCCTCGGCACGCAAGCTAGCGGGGGAGTTCCTGGGTTGCCCCGCCGAGCAGACGCTCGTGCTGGGCTCGTCGAGCTTGCTGATCGAGCACGATATCGCCGGTATGTTCTGGCGTTGCGGCTCATGTGGTAGCGACCCTTGGGAGGCTTACGAGGCCGCGCACGACGGCAAGAAGGTCAAGTTCCTGTGCCCGGTTCCCGGCTACGACCGCCACTTTGGCATCACCGCCGATCTGGGTATCGAGAACGTCCCCGTCGCGATGACCGACAACGGCCCCGACATGGACGAGGTCGAGCGCCTCGTCGCCGCCGACGATTCCATCAAGGGCATCTGGTGCGTACCCAAGTATTCCAACCCCACGGGCATCACCTTTAGCGAGGACACTGTGCGCCGCCTGATTGAGATGCCCACGGCCGCACCCGATTTCCGCATCTTCTGGGACAACGCCTACTGCGTGCACGACCTGTACGACGAGACCGACGAGCTCGCCAACATCTTCGATCTTGCCCGCACGGCGGGCACCGAGGACCGCGTGGTGGCATTCGCCTCGACGTCCAAGATCACTTTCCCGGGTGCCGGTATCGGCTTTATCGGTGCGAGCCCCGCGGTTATCGCGGAGTTCTCCAAGCGCCTGAAGGCCGGCCTCATCAGCGCCGATAAGCTCAACCAACTGCGTCACGTGCGTTTCCTTCCCACCATCGAGGCGGTCAAGGAGCACATGAAAAAGCATGCCGAGTTTTTGCGTCCGCGCTTTGAGGCCGTTGAGCGCAAGCTCACCGAGGGCCTGGGCGGCACGGGCTGCGCCACCTGGACGCATCCCCGCGGCGGCTACTTTGTAAGCTTCGATGGTCCCGAGGGATCGGCCCAGAAGGTCGCCGCGCTTTGCGCCGACCTGGGCGTCAAGCTCACGCCGGCCGGTGCTACCTGGCCCTATGGCAAGGACCCGCGCGATACCAACATCCGCATCGCGCCGAGCTATCCCACGGTCGAGGACCTGGAGGCCGCGCTCGATGTGCTGGTGCTGGCCGTCAAGCTCGTCGCTGCCGAGCTTGCGCGTGCCGAGCGCGCCTAACGCGCGGCTTCCAGTACTATCCGCACTTTCGATACGTAAAGGAGCGTATACATGGATTTGGGTATTTCCACCAACCCCACGCCAGAGCTCTACACCATTAAGGTAACCGGCGAGATCGATATCTCTAACGCCGATAGCCTGCGTAATGCCATCGACCTGGCGCTCGAGCAGCCCACTGAGGCCGTTGAGCTCGATTTTGCCCAGGTGAGCTACATCGATTCGACGGGCATTGGCGTGCTCGTGGGCGCCGCGCACCACGCGGTCGACCACGGCAAGCGCTTTAGCTGCACCAATGTGCAGCCCCCGGTGATGCGCGTGGTCCAGCTGTTGGGTGTCGACCAGGAGATTTCGATCACCGCTGCATAATCTTTGCCCCCAAAAGGGCGTGCCGTTTGGCATATGTTTGTGATGCGCTCGGACGTTTTGGCGTCCGGGCGCTATACTTGACCGAATGAATAGACGAGTTCCGGCCGAATGGCGCGGTGCGGGCTCGACTCACATCGAGCCTTGGAGGTATGTGTGTTTGGTATTGGAGAGGGTGAGCTCGCGATCATCGTGGTCTTCGGCTTTTTGCTGTTTGGCCCGGATAAGCTCCCACAGATGGGCCGCACGATCGGCCGTGCCATCCGTCAGTTCCGCGAGACGCAGGAAAAGATGACGGCCGTTGTTCAGTCCGAGATTATCGATCCGGTAAGTGAGGCCGCTTCGGCACCGGTCAAGCCCAAGAAGACTGCCGTCGATGACGATTCCGATGCAGACGAGGATGCCGTCGAGACGGCTGCGCCCGCAAAGAAGGAGACCTTTGCCGAGCGCCGTGCCCGCCTTGCCGCCGAGAAGGCCGCGAGCGAGGCTGCCGCCGAGGGCGAGGGTGCTGCTGAGGAGTCCGAGGCCGAGGGCGCCGAGCCTGCCGCTGCCGCCGAGCCTGCCGTCGAGCCCGAGCCTGCTGCAGAGCCAGAGTCCGAGCCCGAGCCGGCAGAGCCCACGACGGCTGACCTCTACGCCCGTCGTCCCCGCAAGCGCAAGGCCGTCGTCGACCAGCTCGCTCGCGAGCTCGAGGCCGAGGACGAGGCCGTTGCCGAGGCTGCCACCGCCGACGCCTCGAAGGGAGGCGATGAGTAATGCCTATCGGACCTGCGCGCATGCCGCTCTTCGATCACCTGGGAGAGCTCCGTCGCCGCCTGACTATCGTGGTCGTGTCGGTGTTTGCCGCCGCCATCGTGCTGTATTTCGCCACGCCCGTGGTGCTCGACATCCTGGAAGACCCCATCCGCTCCTTTGTGCCGGACGGTAAGTTCTACATCACCACCACGCTCGGCGGCTTTGGCCTGCGCTTCTCGCTGGCCATCAAGATGGCCGTGGTCATGTGCACGCCCATGATCATCTGGCAGATTCTGGCATTTTTCCTGCCGGCACTGCGTCCCAACGAGCGCAAGTGGGTTGTGCCTACGGTGCTCGCCTCGACGGTGCTGTTCTTCCTGGGCGCAATCTTTTGCTACTTCATCATTATCCCGGCAGGCTTTGAGTGGCTCATCGGCGAGACCTCTGCCGTCGCAACCGCGCTGCCCGACCTGGAGAACTACGTCAACATGGAGCTGCTCTTTATGATCGGCTTTGGTGTGGCGTTTGAGCTGCCGCTCATCATCTTCTACCTGTCCGTCTTCCACATCGTGTCCTACGCGGCCTTCCGCGGCGCCTGGCGCTACGTGTACGTGGGCCTGCTTGTGGGCTCGGCTGTGATTACGCCCGACGGCTCGCCCGTTACGCTGGGCCTCATGTATGGTGCCCTGCTCTCGCTCTACGAGATTTCGCTCGCCATTGCCCGCGTGGTCATTACCGCGCGCGAGGGCAAGGAGGGCTTGTTTGTGAGCCGTCTGGACCTGTTCTCGGACGATGAGGACGACGAGGAGTAAATCGGTATGCACGAGGCTGGCATTGTCAACGGCATACTCGATACAGTGATTCGCGCGGCGCGTGGGGCGGGGGCCTCGCGCGCCGTTTTGGTAACGCTGCGTATCGGGGATATGACCGAAGTTGTGCGCGAGGCGCTCGACTTTGCGTGGGAGACATTTCGCGATGAGGACCCGCTCACGCGAGGCTGCGAGCTTGCCGTGGAGGAAGTCCATCCACAAAGCGAGTGTCTGGACTGCGGGGAGGTCTTTGAGCACGATCGCTTCCATTGCCGCTGTCCCCAATGTGGCGGCGCCAACGTGCGTCTGCTGCACGGCCGCGAGCTCGACATCGCAAGTATCGAAATCGAAACCCCCGACGATTAGCCCGCTAGCCATCTGGTGATGGGGTATAAAGGGGCCAAAGTAAGGAGTGCCGAGTATGGCTGAGAAAACGATTGATATCGCGTCGCCGATTCTGTCGCGCAACGAGCGCCTGGCAGATCAGCTGCGACAGCGATTTAAAGAGACAAACACCTATGTGATCAATGTGCTGTCGAGCCCCGGTTCGGGCAAGACCACCACGATCCTGGGCACCAACGAGCGCCTGCGCGACAAGGCTGGCCTGCGCTGTGCCGTCATCGAGGGCGATATTGCCTCGGATGTCGACGCCATCACCATGAAGGAAGCCGGCATGCCCGCCATCCAGATCAACACGGGTGGCCTGTGCCACCTCGAGGGCAACATGATCATGGAGGCCGTTGACGCGTTCGACCAGGCGGTGGGTCTTCAAAATATCGACGTCGTCTTTATCGAAAACGTGGGCAACCTGGTCTGCCCGGTCGACTTTGACCTGGGCGAGAACCTGTCCATCATGATTCTCTCGGTGCCCGAGGGCGACGACAAGCCCATCAAGTACCCGGGCATCTTCCAGCACGCCGGCGCGCAGCTGCTCAATAAGGTCGACGTGGCCCCGGCTTTCGATTTTGACATGGATAGGTATACTAGGACACTCGATGACCTCAATCCGCAGGCGCCGCGGTTTGCCGTGAGCGCGCGCAAGGGCGAGGGCATGGATGCCTGGTGCGATTGGCTCATCGGGCAGATCGAGCAAGCAAGGGCGTAAATCGGCCGCCATACGGGCGGGCGTAGCCGCAGAGACACGAGATAGGAGCCTCTTTTGAAGCTCATCATCGCAGAGAAAAACGACGCCGCGCGTCAGATTGCCGAGCGTCTGTCCACGGGCAAACCCAAAAAGGACAAGGTGTACAACACCGCCATCTACCGTTTTGAGTGGAAGGGCGAGGAGTGCGTGACCATCGGCCTGGCCGGTCACATCCTTGCGCCCGATTTTTGCGACAGCGTGCTGTTCGATAAAAAGCTGGGCTGGTATTCGGTTACCGAGGACGGCGAGATGCTACCGGCCGACATGCCCGATGGCCTGGCACGCCCGCCCTACGACACCAAACGCAAGCCGTTTCTTGCCGACGGCATCTCCATCAAGGGCTGGAAGCTCGAGAGTCTGCCGTATCTCACCTGGGCACCCGTCATTAAGCTGCCGGCCGAGAAGGAACTCATCCGCTCGCTTAAGAACCTCGCCAAAAAGTCCGACAGCGTCATCATCGCCACGGACTTCGATCGCGAGGGCGAGCTGATCGGTTCGGACGCCCTCAACAAGGTGCGCGAGGTGGCGCCCGACTTGCCGGTCGCCCGCGCCCAGTATTCTTCGTTTACCAAGGCCGAGATCACGCAGGCCTTCGATAACCTTGTCTCGCTCGACCAGAACCTGGCCGACGCCGGCGAGAGCCGTCAGCATATCGACCTCATTTGGGGTGCGGTGCTCACGCGCTACCTGACGCTCGCCAAGTTTGGCGGCTTTGGCAACGTGCGTTCCGCCGGCCGCGTACAGACCCCGACGCTTGCCCTGGTGGTCGAGCGCGAGCGCGAGCGCATGGCGTTTGTGCCCGAGGACTATTGGCAGATCCGCGGCATGGGTGCCGCGCAAGGCGCTGCCGAGGACGACCGCTTTAAGATCGCTCACAAGACGGCGCGCTTTACCGATAAAGATGCTGCCGAGACGGCGTATGGTCACGTTGACGGTGCCAAGACGGCAACCGTCGCCGCGGTGACCAAGCGCTCGCGCAAGCAGCAGCCGCCCACGCCGTTTGCGACTACCTCGCTGCAGGCAGCCGCTGCAGCCGAGGGCATCTCGCCTGCGCGCACCATGCGCATCGCCGAGTCCCTCTACATGGCGGGCCTCATCAGCTACCCGCGTGTCGACAACACTGTGTACCCCGCGACGCTCGATCTGGGCGCCGTGGTGAGCGACCTTGCAAAGATTAACCCGGCGCTGGCGCCCGTATGCAAAAAGGTGCTCGCCGGCCCCATGAAGCCCACGCGCGGCAAGGTCGAGACCACCGACCACCCGCCTATCTACCCTACGGGCGAAGGTGATCCGTCCACGCTCGATGGCGGCCAGCGCAAGCTCTACGACCTCATCGCCCGCCGCTTCCTGGCGACGCTTATGGGTCCCGCGACCATCGAGAACACCAAGCTCGAGCTCGCCGTGAACGGCGAGCCGTTCGTGGCTTCGGGCGATGTGCTCGTGACCCCGGGTTTCCGCGAGGCGTACCCGTACGGACTCAAGCGCGACGAGCAGATGCCGCCGTTGGAGCAGGGCGACACGGTCGATGTGTTCGACATTAAGCTCGAGGCCAAGCAGACCGAGCCGCCCGCGCGCTACAGCCAGGGCAAGCTCGTGCAGGAGATGGAAAAGCGCGGCCTGGGTACCAAGTCCACACGCGCGAGCATCATCGAGCGCCTGTACGCCGTGCGGTACCTCAAAAACGATCCCGTGGAGCCGAGTCAGCTGGGTATCGCCATTATCGATGCGCTGTCGCAGTTTGCCCCGCGCATCACGAGCCCCGATATGACCAGCGAGCTCGACGGCGACATGACCCGCGTGGAGCGCGGCGAGGACACCGAAGAGCATGTCGTGACACACTCGCGCGCGCTGCTGGCCGGCGTGCTCGACGAGCTGCTCAAGCATACGCAGGAGCTGGGTGATGCTATCAGCGACGCCGTCACGGCCGATGCGCGCGTGGGCGCCTGCCCCAAGTGCGGCAAGGACCTGGTTATGAAGACGAGCGCCAAGACCCGCGGCAGCTTTATCGGCTGCATGGGCTGGCCCGACTGCGACGTGACCTATCCGGTGCCGAGCGGCGTCAAGGTAAGCCCGCTCGAGGGCGAGGCGGCCGTGTGCCCCGAGTGCGGCGCGCCGCGCATTAAGTGCCAGCCGTTCCGCCAGAAGGCCTTCGAGATTTGCGTGAACCCCACGTGCCCCACCAACTACGAGCCCGACCTTAAGGTGGGCGAGTGCAAGGTGTGCGCCGAGGCCGGACGCCATGGCGACCTGATCGCGCACAAGAGCGAGAAGAGCGGCAAGCGCTTTATCCGCTGCACCAACTACGATGACTGCGGCGTGAGCTATCCTCTGCCGGCGCGCGGTAAGCTCGAGGCGACGGGTGAGACCTGCCCCGAGTGCGGTGCCCCCATCGTGGTGGTCAACACGGCGCGCGGCCCGTGGCGCATCTGCGTGAACATGGACTGCCCGACCAAGGAGAAGAAGCCCGCCCGCGGCCGCAAGACCACGACCAAGGCGAGCACGGCGAAGAAGACGACGGCGGCCAAGAAGACGACGGCTAAGAAAACCACTGCCGCCAAGAAGACGACCGCGAAGAAGTCGACTGCCAAGAAAGCAGCCGCCGACAAGTAACCGAGCACATATAGACAAGGCGGGGCCGGGCGCGCAAATGCAAATGCGCACCCGGCCCCACTTCTAAGTTGCGGTGAAATAGGGACTGTTTTTGCTGGCAAAAGGCCTAATCAATCCCTATTTCACCGCAAGTTTTGATCAGTTGTTGGGATTACTTCACCTCGACAGGCTTGGCGCCGGGATAGCGCTCCTCAAAGTCTAGGCGGTACTTATTGTCATTGGTGCCCGCCACGTTGTCGCGCGACAGCGGCGCCACGATCTCATTCTTGTGATCCGCAGGCTTGGTGTATTTCAGGCTGATCTCCCAGGCATCACAGATTGCGTCAATGCGGTGATCCAGGTCGTCATACAGGGCGATGATGTCTTTCCAGGAGCTGTAGTTCTTAGAGCTCGTCGGGACGTCCAGGTCCTCGACGATGTCGTAATACTGCTCGATGGTGTCCTCTGTGCGCTCGGCGACGTCGGCGAGATTTTGACGGGTGGTTCGATCCTCTTCCAGATAGCTGCCGTTGAAGTTCTGCGCGCAGCCACGGACGTAGTTGTCGAGGTCTTCGAGCAAGTCGTAGTATTCGCTCAGTCGGCGGTAGAGGTTCTGCTCGGAGAGCGTTGCTTCGCTGCCATCCTCGTCGTCATCGTCGTCATCGTCGTACAGGCTGTTGGGA
>DBEYYU010000089.1:0-50208 GCA_048184855.1 Collinsella aerofaciens | reverse complement strand
CTCGGAGCCGAAGAACTCCGGTGCGTCGAGCGTCGGCTCGTAGACCACCACGGGCACGCCCTTGGCCTTCACGCGCTTCATGACGCCCTGGATGGAGCTCGCGCGGAAGTTGTCGGAGTTGGACTTCATCGTCAGGCGGTACACGCCCACGACCGGCTTCTCCTTGCCCTCGTACACGCGGTCCCACACCATCTGCAGCACCTCGTCGGCGACGAAGTCCTTGCGGGTGCGGTTGGCCTCCACGATGGCCTCGATCAGGTTCTGGGGCACGTCCCTGTAGTTGGCGAGCAGCTGCTTGGTGTCCTTGGGCAGGCAGTAGCCGCCGTAGCCGAAGCTGGGGTTGTTGTAGTGGCTGCCGATGCGCGGCTCCAGGCACACGCCGTCGATGACGTCGCGGGTGTTGAGGCCGCGGACCTCGCAGTAGGTGTCGAGCTCGTTGAAATAGGCCACACGCAGCGCCAGGTAGGTGTTGGCGAAGAGCTTCACGGCCTCGGCCTCGGTGGTGCCCAGCACGAGCTCCGGGATGCCCTTGGAGCCGTCGGCGTTCACGCGATCGAGCTCGGCGGGATCGGCGCCCTGCGCGAGCAGGCCGGCGAACTTCTCGGCGGCCGCGACGGCCTCGGGGTCGTCCTTGGGCGCGCCCACCACGATGCGGCTGGGGTGCAGGTTGTCGTAGAGTGCCTTGCTCTCGCGCAGGAACTCGGGGCTGAAGAAGATTCTGCTGTCGCCCAGCCTCTCGCGAAGGCCCGCGGTGTAGCCGACGGGGATGGTCGACTTGATGACGATCCAGGCGTCCGGGTTCACCGAGCGCACGGCGGCGATGGCGGCCTCGACGGAGCTCGTGTCGAAGAAGTTCCTGTCGCTGTCGTAGTTGGTGGGCGTGGCGATGACGGCGTAGTCGGCGCCCGTGTAGGCTTCGGCCACGTCGACGGTGGCGTGCAGGTCGAGCTCGCGCTCCCCCGCCTTGGCCTCCGCCAGGAAGCGCTCGATCTCGTCGTCCTGGATGGGCGATACGTAGTTGTTGATCTTCTCGACCTTCTCGGGCACGATGTCCAGGGCATGCACCTCGTTGTGCTGCGAGAGCAGGACGGCGAGGGACAGGCCGACGTAGCCGGTACCGGCGACAGCGATCTTCATGGGGCTATTATTTGCCATTGTTTCCTCTTTTTTCCGGATAGGTGCGTTTCCATACGGCGAGAAACGCGTAGCGAACGAAGCAGTAGATAGCTTTGTACATTGGCAGTTTTGCGATTTGACGATAGAAGTACCATGTACCGCGAACAGCCTTGACCTTGTTGCTGGAAAGAGACCCGCTCGTACGTCTGTATTGGCACAGAACTTCGTTGACGCCAATACAGTCATGCCCTGCTGCCAAAACCTGTAACCACGTTGCGGCGTCTTGTCGTCTTCTCATGTCCGGCATGACAAGAAGACTTTTATCGACTCTCTCCAAGTCCGCCATTATTCCGACGGTCTGCAGATAGTTATTCGTGAGGTAACCCCAGTAGCTTGTATTAGGCGGCATATGCACGGTGCGCCCTAGGGGGGAGCCCTCCTCATCAATCACCTCATATGAAGCGCAGCTAAATCCCGCGTTTTCGCGATCCATGCAGGCAATCTGCTTCTCAATCTTCTCGGGCAGCCACAAATCGTCTGCATCGAGATAGGCGATATATCGTCCGCGAGCGTTATCGAGAGCAGTGTTGCGAGCAACGGCCGCACCGCCATTCTCGCTCTGGCTAATAAGGCGTATGCGTGAATCTGACTCAGACAGCTTTTTAACGATCTCACTGGTTTTATCGGTGGAGCAGTCGTCAACGATGAGCAGCTCCCACGAGCCCATAGTTTGCGCCTGGACGGAAGCGACCGACTCCGCAATATGCCTCTCTGAATTGAACGCCGGCATGATCACGCTGACGATGGGTGATGCAGTATCAGAGACATTCATCGCCCGGTCCTCCTTTTACCAAACATGGCACCGAAGGTGCCCATGAAACATTTCCAGTCCATACGGAAGCAACGGTTCCGTACATAGTGGAGCTCGATCTTCTGCCGCATGCCGCTCTCGAAGGTCGCGGCGTTGCGGTCGGTGGCCTGCCACAAGCCGGTAATGCCCGGCGTGACGCTCAGCAGCTCCTCCTTCTCCTCTTCGGAGAAGTGCTGTTCCAACTCGTCACGCGTGATGGGGCGCGGACCGATCACGGACAGATCACCCTTGAGCACGTTGAGGAACTGCGGTACCTCGTCGATGGAGCACTTGCGGATGAACTTGCCCACCTTTGTGATGCGTGGGTCGTTATCGACCTTGCGCTCCACCTTCCACTGGTGCAGCTGCTCGGGGCTCAGGTACTTCTGCACATCACCTGCATCAGAGACCATGCTGCGAAGCTTAAGCACGCGAATCACCTGGCCTCCCCTGCCCACGCGCTCCTGCGTGTAGACCGGGCAGCCCGGGGACTCCACGCAGATCGCGGCGCAGACACAGGCCATGGGAATCGCCAGCACTGCGGCACACCCGGCGCTGAAGGCTATATCGAACGTTCTCTTGCATATGCGGTAGAAGAGGGTCCCGGTAGGTTTCCTAGGCATGGGCTAGCACCCCGCCAACGGAAAAGTCTCGGGAAATGCCTCTAGCAGGCACCCCCCCGTTATCATTTCGACGACCGTGAGCGCCACGATCTTCAAGTCGGTGGCCACGCCACGCTTCGCGATATACTCCAAGTCGCGGCGGACCATGCCGTCAAAGTCGGTGTCGTTGCGGTCCGTAACCTGCCACCAGCCGGTGATGCCTGGCTTAACAGCAAGGCGCTGCAGGTCGTACTCTGTATACTCAGCCACCTCGTTCGGTAGCGGCGGGCGCGGTCCCACGACGGACATCTGGCCCAGGAACACGTTGATGAACTGAGGGAACTCGTCGATGGAGTGCTTGCGGATGAACTTCCCGATCTTGGTGACGCGCGGGTCCTCCCTCATCTTGAACATGGCGCCGGCGATCTCGTTCTGCTCCCTGAGGTCGGCGAGGCGCTCGTCGGCGTCCCTGTACATGGAGCGGAACTTCCACATGCGGAAGGTGGACAGGCTGCCGTCGGGGCGGGTCTGGCCCACGCGGATCTGGCTGTAGAACGGGTTGCCCTCGCTCTCCAGGCGGATAGCGGCGGCAAGAATCAGGCTCGGTACGGCGATAACGGCCAGCACGCAGCCACTAAACGCGATGTCGAAGGCGCGCTTGGCGACACGGTAGGCCAGGCGCGAGCGGTCCCAGTCCATGATGGATTGCATGGCCCTATAGCGGCCGGCGCCCTCACGCCGGTCCATGGCCTGGGCAATCAGCGACGCCCCCACGGGCGCATTGCTCTCTGTTACTTCTTTAGCAGACACAGTCAAACTTACATCCCGGGTCCCCGAGAATCCCCCAATCGGTAAATTCACAAATGCGAACGAATAGCTGGTGCAACGTCTCCCTTACGTCTTGATGGGAACGTCGAGCGGAAGCACTTCCCTAAAGCTGGAATCGCCTTCGCCTACGTCCACCAGACACCAGCGCTTGCGACGGTCGATCTTGTGCACGCGGGCCTCTTGCCCCA
The DNA here is from genome assembly GCA_048184855.1 of Collinsella aerofaciens. Classification (GTDB taxonomy): domain Bacteria; phylum Actinomycetota; class Coriobacteriia; order Coriobacteriales; family Coriobacteriaceae; genus Collinsella; species Collinsella aerofaciens_CA. The sequence goes on along the minus strand of DBEYYU010000089.1, from coordinate 46,624 downwards.
CCAAAGGGCCCTGCTCTATGTGCAACACACCGTCTTCTATGCGCGCGACGCTGTTGCGCACCACGCCGTCGTCGTCCAGCACGCTGCGGTACCAATCCTGCGCATCGTCCGGCATAGGCATGTACGCCCGCTCCCTACTACCGGCGATGCGACAGCCAAAGCTCAACTGGGCCAGGGCCCTATCGAGCGCGGCAGCATCGTGCGTGGCGACGAAGAAATATTCCTTGTACATGGGTTTGGTTTGGAGCGACCATGCGCCGTCCCGCTTAAACCAGAACTCCTTTTGCATCACAAAAGCGTCCTGCATAAGGTTGTGCGGGATAATGCAGCGGACCTTTTCGCAGGTCTCGCGCTCTTTTCCATGGGGGGTGTGGACCAGATACCAGCGGACGCGGCCATGCTGGCTGTTGGCGGTGGCGCCGTTAAATGCGCCTGGCAGCTGCTCTTGGCGCCGTGCCGTCTGTTCCATGTTCTCGCCCCCTCTTTTGGCTTTGCGGTGTACGCAAATGCAGGGGCGTTTAGAACAGGCTTCTCGCTCGCAGCTAGGCGCAGTCGCAAAAGTACAGGTTTTTGTAGAGGGGTATGGAGATGTACCTACTAGCAGTACATTTTGTGTAATCTGGGCAGACGCTGATTAATTGCTCGTATAATGTCGTCTGTCGAAAGATACAAAAACCTGTACCTTTTTGTGCAACAAAAAAAGCCGCTCAACCAGCGGCTTTTCTAATTTCGGCATGAAAAAGGCGACCGCCCTATGTGGACGGTCGCCTTTGTTAATTGTTGTGAAGTTTGCCTTAGGCGCGGGTCTTGATCTCCTCGAGCACCTTGGCAACAAACTCGTCAACGCTCATCTGAACGGTCTCGTTGGAGCGATCGCGGACGGAGATGTTGCCGGCCTCGACCTCCTTCTCGCCCAGGATGAGCATGTAGGGCACGCGGTCGATGCTGCGGGCCTCGCGGATCTTGTAGCCGATCTTCTCGTCGCGGTCGTCGCAGACCACGCGAATGCCGGCCTCCTCCAGCTTGGCGCACACCTCGTGGGCGTAGTCGCGGCTCTTCTCAGAGACGGGAAGTGCCTTGACCTGCACGGGGGCCAGCCAGGTGGGGAACTTGCCCGCAAAGTGCTCAATCAGAATACCGATGAAGCGCTCGATGGAGCCAAAGCATACGCGATGCAGCATGATGGGGCGCTTCTTGGTGCCGTCGGCGTCCACGTACTCCAGATCAAAGTTGAGCGGCATCTGGAAGTCGAGCTGAACGGTACCGCACTGCCAGGTACGGCCGAGCGAGTCCTCCAGGTGGAAGTCGATCTTGGGGCCGTAGAAGGCACCGTCGCCCTCGTTGACCTCGTAGTCCATGCCCAGCTTCTCCAGAGCGGTGCGCAGGCCCTCCTCGGCGCGAGCCCAGTCCTCGTCCGAACCCATGGAGTCCTCGGGGCGGGTGGAAAGCTCAACGTGGTACTTAAAACCAAACTTCTGATACACGGAGTCGATGAGGTTGACCACGCCCACGATCTCGTCGGTCAGCTGGTCGGGGCGCACAAACAGGTGGGCGTCGTCCTGGTTAAAGCAGCGCACGCGGAACAGGCCGTGCAGGGCGCCGCGCAGCTCGTGGCGGTGCACCAGGCCAATCTCGCCGGCGCGGATGGGCAGCTCGCGATAGGAGTGCGGCTTGGAGGCGTACACCAGCACGCCGCCCGGGCAGTTCATGGGCTTAATGCAGTACTCTTCGTCGTCGATGACGGTGGAGTACATGTTGTCCTTGTAGTGGTCCCAGTGGCCCGAGGTCTTCCACAGCTGCTTGTTCATGATGAGCGGCGTGGAGATTTCCACGTAGCCGGCCTTGTGGTGGATCTCGCGCCAGTAGTCCAGCAGCGTGTTCTTAAGGATCATGCCGTTGGGCAGGAAGAACGGGAAGCCGGGGGCCTCGTCGCGCATCATAAAGAGGTCCATCTCGCGGCCAATCTTGCGGTGGTCGCGCTTCTTGGCCTCCTCCAGCATGTGCATGTGCTCGTCGAGCTCTTCCTTGGTAGCAAAGGCGACGCCGTTGATGCGGGTAAGCATCTTGTTGTCCTTGTCGCCCTTCCAGTAAGCGCCCGAGACGCCGGTGAGCTTAAAGGCCTTCAGCGCCTTGGTGTAGCAGATGTGGGGGCCGACGCACATATCGATATAGTCGCCCTGCTGGTAGAAGGTGATGCGGGCGTCGTCGTCCAGGTCGCCGATGTGCTCGACCTTGTACTTCTCGCCGCGCTCCTCCATAAGGGCGATGGCCTCGGCGCGGGGCTTCTCGTACACGGTGAACTTGAGGTTCTCCTTGACGATCTTCTTCATCTCGGCCTCAATCGCGGGGAAGTCGTCCTCGCTGATCTTGACGCCCTCGGGCAGGTCGACGTCGTAGTAAAAACCGTTGTCGGTCGCGGGACCGTAGGCAAAGTCGGCCTCGGGATAGAGGCGCTTGATGGCCTGCGCCATGATGTGCGCGGCAGAGTGGCGGATGACGTGCGTGACCTCGTCCTGCGGGAGCTCGGCCACCGAACCGTCATTGTAGAGTGCCTTCATGGGTATGTTTTCTCCTCTCGGATGCCTGATGCAAGTGCGTGCGATGCGCTCGGCGTTTTTGACTTGCATCATTATAGGCAGGTTGCCTTGGTATACAAGCGCCCGCCGCACCTTAATGGCACGGCGGGCGATTTTCTACGCATGCTTCATCGTGTGGGGCGGGGCTGCTGGGCGCGCGGCACCCGTAGCTTGCGGCCAGCCCGACGATGGATGCGTTACTGAATGCGAGTTCGGCAGTAGGGGCAAACCTTCCAGTGCGCGTCGAGCGGGCGATGGCAGCTGGGGCACACGTTGCGAACCTGAGTGTCGCACACCGGGCAGACGACAAAGTCCTTCTCGATGGGGGCGCCGCACTGCGGGCAGGTGCCGTACTGGGCAAGCTGGCGCTCGCGCAGGGCCATGTCCAGCTCCTGCTCCTCGCGGTCGGCCGCGTAGGAGTGCGGGCGCAGGACCAGGTAGGCGATGAGGCCCACAAACGGGATGAGGGCGATGATGCCCCATGCCACGTAGGCGCTGGCGCCGCGGCGGCGAGCGTCGATAAACACATAGACGACCGACAGCACATACAGGGCGATGATGAAGCCGACGAAGGCATAGATGACGCCCATAAGCTGCGGCGACATGAGCTCGTTGATGTATTTGGACATTGAGGTGTACCTTTCGGAATATTTACAGTCCGGTCAAGTTTACCACGGGGTTTGTTTATATGGGACTACGGCTAGGTACGGGGCTGGCGCGGACACAAACATCTCAATCTGTAACAGGTGGGAGCGGAATCCGGGTCTAGATGTTATGGATCGAGACAAACGGAGGACCCGCCAGACTAACGTCTCAATCTGTAACATCTGGAACCCAAATCCTCGTCTAACTGTTACAGATCGAGACGAACGGTTGCCGTAGTAGCCGGCAGACGAGGTTGTCGACGTTGCCGGGTCTCCCCTCGCCTGCCGTTGGCGGATACAGCGGGGCTGTTCGCCGCATTGCCGCTGCACTGGGGGTGTGCAGACCGTAGGATAGTCCTATTGACAACCTGTCAACTTGTCTGGGAGGCACCGTGGCAGAAACGTTTGATATCGCGATTGTAGGCGCAGGCATCACGGGATGCGCCATCGCGCGGCAGCTTGCGCGTTTTGACATGTCCATTTGTGTGGTCGAGGCGGCCAACGATATCGCGCTGGGCGCGTCGAAGGCCAACGGAGGCTTGGTGCACGCCGGCTACGATCCGGCGCCGGGCACGGTCAAGGCGCAGGTCAACGCCCGCGGTTGCGAGCTATATGGCACGTGGGCCCAGGAGCTAGGCTTTTTGTTCCGCAGCACCGGGTCGATGGTGCTGGGTTTCAACGACGAAGACCGCGCGCACCTGGAGAAGCTGCGCCAGAATGGCCTGGCCAACGGCGTGCCCGCGCTGTCGATTATAGGCCCCGAGCGCATCCACGAGCTGGAACCGCGCGCGAGCGCCGAGGCAACGAGCGCGCTGTGGTGCCCTTCGACCGGTTACGTCGACCCGTTTGAAGTGGCCATCGCCGCGCTGGAAAACGCCGTTGCCAACGGCGTGACGTTTATTCGCTCCGCGCCGGTGGAGACGATTGAGGTTGCCGGCTCGGATGACGGGGACATTGCTGCCGAAGGCGAAGGCCGCGCGCGCTTTACGCTGGTGACGCCCGCCGGCGATGTGCGCTGCCGTTACCTGATCAACGCCGCGGGCAACGGTGCCGCAGACATCTCGCATATGGCGGGCGCCGAGGAGTTTCAGATGGTCTGGCGCCAGGGCAACATTGTGGTGCTGGACAAGGAGCCGCGTGCGCTCATGCCGCTCTACCCCGTTCCCACGCCGATTTCCAAGGGCGTCATCGTGACGGGGACCGTTCATGGCAACACCGTGATTACCGCGACCGCCGCCGTGCGCGAGCCAGGCGATACACAGACCTACGCTACCGATGTCGACGCGCTGCTGAGCGGCGCGCGCAAGCTGGTGCCCGATCTGGACACGCGTCGCGTGGTGCGCGCGTTTGCCGGCGGTCGTCCGGTCATTAAGGGAACGAACGACTTCTTTATTGGGCAGTCCGCCGTGGTGACAGGCCTGTTCCAGGCCGCGGGCATTCAGTCGCCGGGCGTGGCGAGCGCGCCGGCCATTGCCGAGCGCATGGAGCTTGTGATGCGTGGGGCTGGTGTGGAGCTGCGCGAGCGTGCCGATTGGGATCCGATTCGCCGCGCGCCGGACGACTTCGACCTTGCGTCGCTCGCGCGCAAGGAGGAGCTGATTGAGTCCGACCCGGCGTGGGGCCAGATCGTCTGCCGTTGCGAGACGGTACCCGAGGCAGAGATCGTGGCCGCGATCCGACGCCGCCCAGGCGCGGTTTCGGTCGAGGGCGTCAAGCGTCGCTGCCGCGCCGGCATGGGTCGGTGCCAAAGCGGCTTTTGCCAGAGCCGTGTGGTGGCGATTCTTGCCAGAGAGCTGGACTGCAACCCCAGCGAGGTGCTGTTAGAGGATGCCGGATCTTGGTTGGTCGAGGGACCGCTGAAGGGGGTGCGCTAGGATGGCGGAATTCAAATCGAGCGCGATTGATTGCGGCGTCGTAGAAGCCATACAAACGCAAGCCTTCGACGTGATCGTTATCGGCGGCGGACCTGCCGGCATGGCGGCCGCGCTTGCCGCGCATAAAACAGGCGCGCGCGTGGCCATCGTGGAGCGCGAGCAGCACCTGGGCGGAATCCTCCGCCAGTGCATCCACCCCGGCTTTGGCCTGTCGCACTTTAAACAGGAGCTCACCGGTCCCGAGTACGCGCAGCGCTTTATCAACCAGGTGCACGCAACCGACATTGCGCTGTTCCTGAACAGCATGGTGATTGGGATTGATTCAGGCGAGCCTACGGAAGACACCGCGGTCCATACCGTCACGCTCATGAGCACCGCCGGCATGCTACAGCTCACCGGGCGCGCGGTCGTCCTTGCCATGGGTTGCCGCGAGCGCACCCGCAGCGAGATCAAGATCCCCGGCAGTCGTCCCGCCGGCGTGTTTACGGCCGGCCTGGCGCAGCGATACATCAATATCGAAAACCTCAAGCCCGGCTCGCGCGCCGTCATTTTGGGTTCCGGCGACATCGGGCTGATCATGGCACGTCGCTGCACGCTCGAGGGGATTTCGGTCGAGGGCGTGTACGAGCTCATGCCGTACGCCAACGGTCTGCGCCGCAACGTCAAGAACTGCCTGGACGACTTTGAAATTCCGCTGCACCTGTCCACCACCGTCACACGCGTGATCGGGCACGACCGCGTGGAGGCCGTCGAGGTAAGCCAGGTCGACGAGCGCCTGGCGCCCATTGCCGGGACGGAGCGCATCGTTCCGTGCGACACGCTGCTGCTTTCGGTGGGATTGATTCCCGAGAACGAGCTTTCGGTTGCCGCAGGCGTAGAGCTTGACCCGCGCACGCGCGGCGCCGTGGTGGACCAGAGCCTGCAGACAGGCGTGCCGGGCATCTTTGCCTGCGGAAACGTGCTGCACGTGCACGACCTGGCCGACAACGTGACGACCGAGTCCGAGAGGGCTGGCGCAGCTGCAGCAGCGTACGCGCTGGGGACCGGCGCGGGTGCCGTTCCGGACTGCGAGCTCACCGTCTCCCCTGCCGGCGTTGCGGGATACGCGCTGCCGGGACGCATTACGGCCGTGGTGCTCACCAAGCTCAACTTCCGCGTGCGCCGGCCAGTCGATGCCGCCTGCGTGCGTATTCTGGCAGGCGACGAGGAGCTGTTTACAGGCAAGGTCCGCCCGTTTAAACCGAGCATTATGGAAAGCTTCCCGCTGCCGGCGAAGGTGATTCAGCGCGCGCTCGACCTGGGTGCCAGCGAGATTGTCCTGACCGTTGACCCTGTTGAGGAGGCATAAACTATGAGCGATAACGTGATCGAAACGCTGCAGTTCAACTGCACGACCTGCCCATCCGAATGCCTTCTGACCGTAGAGGTGGAGCGCGACGCCAATGGCGCCGTGGTAGAGGTGCGCTCCGTGACCGGCAACAGCTGTCCGCGCGGTGATAAGTTCGCACATCAGGAGCTCACCTGCCCCATGCGCGTGCTCACCACTACCGTAGCAGTATCTGGCGGCGACGAGACGCTGCTGCCTGTCCGCACCGCCAAGGCCATCCCGCTAGAACTCCACGCCCAAGCCATGAACCTCATCCGAGGCCTAGTCGTCAACGCCCCCATCCGCATTGGCGACGTCGTGCTTGAAGACCTTCTCGGCACCAGCATCGACCTCGTCGCCAGCATGGATATCGACCGAGTCTAAGTAACTAATTAGGGACGGGCTCTTTAAGCTACCCTGCCATCCACCCTGCCCTCCTCAGTTGCGGTGGAATAGTTCCTGATTTCCGCCAAAACCCCGGCATCCATGAACTATTCCACCGCAACTATCCTTGGAATTGGTATTTAGCTTGTGCCTACTTTAGTGCCATTTCAAAACTATGCCGGATTACGGGGCTGATTCGGAGACCCCCATCCATACCGGCAATTTTCGATTTTTGATAAGCCGTCTACCTGCGGTTTTAATTTCGCGATTCTTCTCATGGTCAAGTAATACAGGTCCAGCCCCGTAATCCACCATACTTTTGAAACCAGCCCATTTGGAACGGCCCTCTTATGACTACTTTTGCCCGATCATTCTGCATGTTGGACACAGCTAAAATAGCCCCGTCGCAAATTGACTACCCTGGCATTGGGGATACCATGGTGGCACCCTAGCGAAAGGATGTTTCATGGCACATGTCGATGACCGGCGCGTGGCGCGCGTGCTCGATGCGCTCGAGGCTCAGCACCCCGGCGCACAGCTGCTCGTAAACGACCCGTGGTCGATCTATTACCTGACCGGCTTTTATGCCGATATGTTCGAGCGTTTTTGCGGTGTGCTGCTCGCGCGCGATGACGAGCCCGTAATCTTGGTCAACGCCCTGCATCAGCTGCCCGAGTACGACAATGCCCGCGTTGCCTACCACACCGATACCGATGTCGTGGCCGATGCCATCGCGCGCGAGATCGATCCGACCAAGCCGCTTGGCATCGATACCGTCATGCGCTCCGGCTTTTTGATGCCCCTTCTGGAGCGCCATGCCGCCAGCGAGTTTTTCCTGGGCGACTTTGCCGTCACCGCCGCACGCACCTACAAGGATGCCGCCGAGCAGGAGCTCATGCGCGCGTCCTCGGCCGCCAACGACGCCGTGATGGCCGACGCCATCAAGCTCGTCCACGAGGGCGTAACGGAGCGCGAAATTGCCGACCAGATGCTCGGTCTGTACCGTAATCACGGCTGCGAGGGCTTTAGCTTTCCGCCCATCGTGAGCTTTGGCGCCAACGCTGGAGACCCGCATCACGAGCCCGACGACACCGTACTCAAGCGAGGCGACGTGGTGCTGTTCGACATTGGCGGACGTCGCCGCAACTACTGCTCGGACATGACACGCACGTTCTTTTGGGGCGAGACGGACGAGGAGACGGCACATATCTACGACATCGTGCGCCGCGCCAACGAGGCCGCCGAGGCGCTCATCGCCCCGGGCGTGCGCATGTGCGACCTGGACCGCGCCGCACGCGACGTGATTGAGGATGCGGGCTATGGGCAGTACTTTACGCATCGCCTGGGACACTCGATCGGCTTGCAGGACCACGAGCCGGGCGACGTTTCACTCGTCAACGAGCAGGTCGTAGAGCCGGGCATGACGTTCTCCATCGAGCCGGGCATCTACCTCCCCGGCCGCACCGGCGTCCGCATCGAGGACCTGGCCCTGGTGACCGAGAACGGCGTCGAGATTCTCAACGCCTACCCCCACGACCCAGTCCGCCTAGACTAGCCTGGTCCCCAAGCCCCCAAACTAAGTTGCGGTGGAATAGTTCCTGGATGGGCTGCTAGAACCCAAAAACAGGAACTATTTCACCGCAACTGATGAGGGGATGGGTTAGCGCAGCAGGCCGGCTACTTCGCCGGCTAGGGTGATGGTGCCGGCTGCCACAAAGGGCTCGTTTGTTGCATCAAAAGCAGCAAGGGCCTCGGGAACGCTCGGGTATACGCCCGCGAGCTTATAGGCATCGACGAGGGCGGCGAGCTCCTCTGCCGGCAGGGCGCGATCGGAATCGGTCTGCGTCACGACCACGCGGGGGAACGCCGGAACCAGAACGTCAACGATGCCCGCCACGTCCTTGTCGGCAAGCGCGGCGCACAGCAACGTGGGGCGATTCTCTACGCATGGATCGATCTCGTCCAGCGCGCTTACAAAGTTCTCGCAGCTCTGGGGGTTATGACAGGCGTCAATCAGCTTGAGCGGATCAGTTCCCAGCACATCAAAGCGACCCGGCGTGGGGCAGCCCATAAGCGACGCATCGAGCTTGTCATGGTCGAGCTCGCGGCCCAGATAGCCCTCGCACAGCATAATCGCGCACGCGGCATTCTGTGGCTGATAGGCCGGCTTGACCATGCTCGACGTATAGATCGCACGCGGCGTGGTGCAGCTAAACTCAACCGTGTCGCCCACATGAGCCGGCACCTTAGTCGTGGCATGACTCACCACAAGCGGCACGACGCCGCACTCGCGACAACGGGCATCCATCACGCGCTGAACGCTCGCCTCATGCGTGCCCTCGCCCAAAACAACCAGGCGTCCGGGCTTAATGACCGCAGCCTTCTCTCCCGCAATGGCCTCGAGCGTATCGCCCAGAATGCGTGTGTGATCGAGCCCAATGCCCGTAATGGCAACGGCGATGGGATCGGCCGCACTCGTGGCGTCCCAACGACCGCCCATGCCAACCTCGAGTACGGCAACATCCACCGCGGCCTCGGCAAACACCACAAGCGCAGCAGCCGTCAACAGGTCAAACGGCGTGATGGTATAGGCACGCTCCCCCGCCGCCACACGACGGGCATTCACGCGATGTCCCGCCTCAACAGCAGCAGAAACGCCACGGGCAAAGGCCTCGTCGCTTACAACGCGCCCGTCAACCTCCATGCGCTCGGGATAGCGAACAAGCTGCGGCGACGTATACAGAGCGGTCTTGAGCCCCTCACCACGAAGAATGGCAGCCGAAAAACGCGTAGTCGAAGTCTTGCCATTGGTACCGGCGACCTGAATGCAATCAAAGTACTCGTCCGGACGCCCCAGCTCATCGAGCATATCGACAACCGTCTCAAGCAGAGGACCAGCATCCCCAGAAATCCGCCCCGTATCAGCAGCAAGCCCCACAGCCTCATCAAACGAAAGCAGCTCAAACGAGAAAGGAACGACATACGACCCAGAACGCTTAGCCATAACCCAAAGTCCCCCATAACAGAAAAGAGGCCCACCAAAAAGAATGAGCCCCTCGCGTTGACAATATCAGCCTTTATCCGCTTGCAGCAAGATCAAGGCCACGAACAAGTGGCCCTAACCTACCAGATGCAAACAACCACGTAAACGAACTGGGAGCGGCCCGACGCTTTGCTCGATACAAGTTCCGCACGCAAAGGACAGCACTAAATGTGCTGTCCGTCTTGCGCAGGACTGTTCGCAGTAGCGAGCAAAGCGTCGGGACGCGCCCCAGAGTAAACCTTACGAGAAGTCAGCAACCTGAGCAGTCAGCGCCGCCAGGATCTCCTTGAGCTCAGCTGCACGGTCCCTCTTCTTCTGGACCACGGCAGGCGCGGCCTTAGCCACAAAACCCTCGTTGGCGAGCGTTTTCTCGCAGCCGGCGAGCTCCTTCTGGGCCGTGGCGATCTCCTTCTCCAGGCGCGTCTTCTCGGCCGAAAGGTCGACCTTGCCCTCGAGCACCACAAAGACCTCGACGCCGCTATCGACCATGGCAATGCTCGCGGCCGGCTTCTCAACGTCGGTACCCATGACCAGCGAAGCCGTGTTGGCCAGCGGCTCAATCGTCGAGCGCAGGCTCTCGAGCTTCTCGATATCCTCGGCACCGGCGCGCACGACCACGTCGAGCTCGGCCTTGGGGCTCAAGCGATAGCGCGAACGCGTGGCGCGGGCGGCAGACACGACGGCGCGGCACAGCTCAAACGCACGCTCGGCGTTCTCGTCGACATACTTGGCGTAGTCGGCGGGCTCGGGCCACTTGGCGATCATGAGCGCCTCGGCGCGGTTCACGTTGCCCTCGGCGTCCAGATCGAGCACGCTCGCCGGCATGTTGTCCCAAATCTCCTCGGTAACAAACGGCATAAGCGGGTGCATCAGGCGAATGGAGGTATCGAGCACAAAGATCAGGTTGCGCTGGGCCTGCAGACGGCCCTCGCCCTTCAGGCGGGCCTTGGTGACCTCGACGTACCAGTCGCAAACCTCGTTCCAGAAGAACTGCTGCACGCCGCGGGCCATGTCGCCAAAGGTGTAGTTCTCGATGCCCTCGGTGACCATCTTCACGGCCTTGGCCAGGCGGCTGAACATCCAAGCGTCGGCCGGCGTCTCCACGACGGGCTCGCCGGGCGTGTAGCCCTCCATGTTCATAAGCAGGAAGCGGCTGGCGTTCCAGATCTTGGTCACAAAGCTCTTGGCCTGATCGGTGCGCGGGCTGTCGATAAGCTTCTTGGTCTTCTTGTCGATGTTCGCGTCGAACTTAACATCCTGGTTGTTGGTGCACAGCGTCAGCAGGTTGTAACGCATGGCGTCGGCGCCGTACATACCGATGAGGTCCATGGGGTCAACGCCGTTGCCCTTGGACTTGGACATGCGGCTGCCGTCCTTGGCCAGGATCGTCGGGTAGATGACGACGTCCTTAAACGGCACCTCGTCCAGGAAGTACAGCGAGCTCATGACCATGCGGGCGACCCACAGCGCGATAATGTCGCGCGCGGTGACGAGCGCCGTCGTGGGGTGATGACCCTCGAGCAGCTCCGGCTTTTGCGGCCAGCCCTGCGTGGCGAAGGTCCACAGCTGCGAGCTGAACCAGGTGTCCAGCACGTTCTCGTCCTGATGCACGTGATGGCCGCCGCACTTGGGGCACACGTCGGTGTCCTCGGTAAGGGCGTCCTCCCAGCCGCAGTCCTCGCAGTAGAACACGGGAATGCGGTGGCCCCACCACAGCTGGCGGCTGATGCACCAGTCCTTAAGATTCTCCATCCAGGTGGTGTAGGTCTGCGTCCAGCGCGCGGGGTGGAAGGTGACCTTGCCGGAGTTGACGGCGTCGAGCGCCGGCCCCTTAAGCTTATCGACGGCGACGAACCACTGCTCGGACAGCCACGGCTCCAGCGCGGCGTCGCAACGGTAGCAGTGCATGACGGAGTGGTCGTGCTCCTCGACGTGGTCGAGCAGGTCATGCTCCTCAAACCACTTGATGACGGCCTCGCGGCACTCCTCACGGGTCATGCCGGTGAACTCGCCATAGCCCTCGACGACCACCGCATGCTCGTCGAAGATGTTGATCTGCGGCAGGTCGTGGGCCTGACCCATGGCGTAATCGTTGGGGTCGTGGGCCGGCGTGACCTTGACAAAGCCGGAACCAAAGTTGGCATCGACATGCCAATCCTCAAAGATGGGGATCTCGCGGTCGACGATGGGGAGCTTGACGGTCTTGCCCACAAAGGCAGCCTTCTCGGGGTCCTTCGGGGAGACGGCGACACCCGTGTCGCCGAGCATGGTCTCGGGGCGCGTGGTGGCGACGACGATGTAATCCTGGCCGTTGACCGGCTCGGTCAGCGGGTAGCGCAGGTGCCACAGGTGGCCCTTCTCGTCCTTATATTCGGCCTCGTCGTCCGAGATGGCGGTGGTGCAGTTGGGGCACCAGTTAACGATACGCTTGCCACGGTAGATCAGGCCGTCGTGGTACCAGTCGCAGAACACCTTGCGCACGGCCTGGGCGTAGTCCTCGTCCATGGTGAAGCGCTCGTTGTCGAAGTCGACGGAGCAGCCCATGCGCTTGATCTGTTCGACGATGATGCCGCCGTACTCGTGGGTCCAATCCCAGCAAGCGTCGACAAACTTGTCGCGACCGATCTCCAGGCGGCTGATGCCCTCGCTCTTGAGCTTCTTGTCGACCTTGGTCTGCGTGGCGATACCGGCGTGATCGGTTCCGAGCACCCAGCGCGTGGACTTGCCGCGCATGCGGGCCATGCGGATGATGGCGTCCTGGATGGAGTCGTCGGTGGCATGGCCCATGTGGAGCTTGCCGGTCACGTTGGGAGGCGGAATGGTGACGGTGCAGTCGCCCACGCCCTCACGGCGCTTGTAGTAGCCGCCGTCGAGCCACTTCTGCAGGATCGCCGGCTCGTTGGTCGACGGATCGTAGTTCTTGGGCATCTCTTCCATATATCTCTCCCTGTCCCATCGGCGTGTCCGCCTGCTTGGTTTTCGCTCGGTCAGGTCCTGGCTCGCACGAAGAGCACATTTAGTGCTCTTCGGCTCGTGCGGAATCTACGAAAACCAAGCAGGCGGACACGCCTTAGGTATCGATTACTTCAGTCTGAAGGTACTAACTTGACAATCTCACAGAATAGCACAGGCATACCTACCAAAAAGGGACAGGTTTATTTTGGCAGGTTTTATCAGGCAGAATGACGTTCGCCCATATAAAACCGACCAAAATAAACCTGTCCCTAAATGGCAGGTCCCGCGGTGGTTGCCGCGGAACCTGAACGGGCTCTATTTACCCGCAGATGCGCTGGGGCTGCTCTTCGCCCTTTACGGAGGCTTCGGTCACGATGACCTTGGAAACGCCCTCCTCGCTGGGGAGGTCGAACATCGTCTGCTGCAGCACGTCCTCGCAGATGGAGCGCAGGCCGCGGGCGCCGGTCTTGCGGGCGAGCGCCATGCGGGCGATCTCGTGCAGGGCGGCGTCCTCAAACTCAAGCTCAACGTCCTCGAGCTGGAACATCTTACGGTATTGACGCACCACGGCGTTCTTAGGCTCGGTCAGGATCGACACCAGGTCGTCCTCGTCGAGCGCCTGCGTCTGGGTGACGACAGGCGTACGTCCCACAAACTCGGGGATCATGCCAAAGGCGTTGAGGTCCTGCGGGAGCACCTGACGCAGCAGATCGTTCTCGTCGACCGAAGTGGGGCCGGCGATCTCGGAGTTAAAGCCCACGCCCTTGTTGCCCACGCGATCGGCGATGATCTTGTCCAGACCCACAAAGGCACCGCCGCAGATGAACAGGATGTTGGTCGTATCGATCTGCAGCAGCTCCTGCTGGGGATGTTTGCGGCCGCCGGTGGGCGGAACGCTTGCCACCGTGCCCTCAAGAATCTTAAGCAGTGCCTGCTGAACGCCCTCGCCCGAGACATCGCGGGTGATGGAGAGGTTTTCGGCCTTGCGGGCGATCTTGTCGATCTCGTCCACGTAGATAATGCCCACCTGAGCGCGCTCAATGTCACCATCGGCAGCGTTGATGAGCTTGAGCAGGATGTTCTCCACGTCCTCGCCCACGTAACCGGCCTCAGTAAGCGCGGTGGCATCGGCGATAGCAAACGGCACCTCGAGGATGCGCGCGAGCGTCTGGGCGAGCAGGGTCTTACCGGTACCGGTGGGACCGAGCAGCAGGATGTTGGACTTGGCGAGCTCCACCTCGTCCATATCATTGTCGAGCTGCGAATCCAAGCCGTCGTCAAAGGCGGACACCGCGGCACCGCCCTCGATCACGCGACGGTAGTGGTTGTACACGGCCACCGACATGGCGCGCTTGGCGTCCTCCTGGCCCATAACATAGGCCGAAAGCTCGTCATAGATCTCGTGCGGCGTCGGTACGTGCGTGATGACCTGGCGGTCGTCCTCGATCTCAAAGCCCTCGGACTCGGGGTCCACGGCGGGCTGGGATGCAGCCTGGCCGTGATCGTTGAGGAAGCCCGGCAGCTTGCCGTTGCGGGCAGCGTCCATAAAGTCCGAAGCCAGTGACTCCTCCAAGATCTCGGAGCAGGCGGCAACGCACTCGTCGCAGATAAAGATGTTGGTCGGACCCTTAACAAGACGGCGAACCTGACCCTGCTCTTTTCCGCAGAAGGAGCAACGGATGGGGTTGCCGTTCTCGTCGAAGTTGTCCTGCATGTTACCGGCCATCCTAGGCGTCCTTCGCGGCGAGGTCGCGCGAGGTGACAATACGGTCGATCAGGCCGTAGTCGAGGGCCTCGGCAGCGGACAGGTAGTTGTCGCGCTCGGTATCGGCCTGGACCTTCTCGATAGGCTGGCCCGAGGCGTCGGACAGGATCTGGTTGAGCTCGCGACGGGTCTTCTTGATCTCCTCGGCCACGATCTCGATCTCGGTCTGCTGACCTTGGGCACCGCCGCTGGGCTGGTGAATCATAACCTTGGAGTGCGGCAGGCAGAAGCGCTTGCCCTTGGCGCCAGCCGAAAGCAGCACGGCGGCCATAGACGCGGCCATACCGACACAAATAGTGGAGACCTGCGGCTTAATGAAATTCATAGTGTCAAGAATCGCCAGACCGGAGTAGACCTCGCCGCCGGGCGAATTGATGTAGAGCGAGATATCCTTCTCGGCATCTTGGCTCTCAAGATGCAGCAGCTGGGCAACGACCAGGTTGGCGCTGACGGAGTTGATCTCCTCGCCCAAGAAGATGATGCGGTCGTTGAGCAGGCGCGAATAGATATCGTAGCTGCGCTCGCCGCGCGGCGTCTGCTCGATAACGTATGGCACGAGGGCGGAATCGAACTTAGCGATCATACGCATCTCCATTTCTCTCTTGCGGACCAAATTGGTTCTAGATAAACGTACGGTGCCCGCATGCTATGCATTGGCTGGCACCGTACGAAGCAACCGGATAACCGGTGTATAACTTTACCCCATCACGGGCGCACGCATGCGCTCGCAGGCAAGGTGGCGAGAATTACTCGGCGTCCTTGGCGGTCTCGTCGACCTCGGTCACCTTGGCGTTCTCAACCAGGTGGTCGACGGCCTTGGAGCGACGGATGGACTCGCGGACGGCAGGCATGCGGCCATCGGCGATGAACTCGGCCTTGGAAGCCTCGACGTCCTTGACGCCGGCCTTCTCGAACTCGGCGTTGACGTCGTCCTCGGTGACCTCGATCTTGAGCTCACGGGCGAGGGCGTCGAGAGCCAGGGACTCACGGGCAACGTCGTTAGCCTGCTTGTGCAGGTCGCCGATGAACTGCTCCATGGTCAGGCCGGAAGCGGGCAGCCAGGTGTCGAGCGTCATGCCGCGGGCAGCGAGGTTGGACAGGAAGTTCTGGCCAAGCTCCTCAAAGACGGACTGCTCGTAGTCGGCATCCATCTCGTCGAGCTGCAGGCGCTCGGCGAGAGCGGAGACGCAACGGTTCTCCTTCTCGGCCGGGAGGCGGGAAGCCTTGTCCTGTTCGATCTCGATCTTGATGGCGTCGCGCATGGCGTCGATGCTGTCGAAGCCAAAGTCGGACTTGACGAGCTCGTCGGTGAGCTCGGGGGTGTTGCGGACCTTGATGCCCTTGACGGTGACCTCGACGGTGTGGGTCTCGGCCTCCTCGCCCTCCTCGACCTCGTCGGTCCAGGCAACGGTCTTGACGTCGTCGACGTTAGCGCCGATCAGGGCCTCGTTAAACTCGGCGGGGTTGCTGTCGCTACCGGCGATGAGCATGCGGCCCTCGGCGGCAAAGTTGTCGGCGTTCTCGACGGCCTTGAGGTCGACGGTGACGTAGTCCTCGGCCTCGACGGCGCGACCCTCGACGTCCTCGAAGGTGGCACGGTAGTTGAGGAGCATCTCGACCTGGTTGTTGATCTCGGACTCGGTGACCTCCGCGGGAGGCATCTCGATCTCGACGGCATCGAAGGAGGAGAGCTCGGCAGCAGGACGCAGGGAGAACTCGACGGTGTAGGTGTAGTCCTCGTGATCCTTGGCGAGGTCGAGCTCCTTGTAGTCACCGCTCTTGGTGGGGACGATGTCCAGCTCGTTGAGGACGGCGGGCTCGTTGGCGGCGATCAGGTCGTTGGTGGCCTGAGCGAGGGTAGCCTCGGCGCCAAGAGCGGAATCGATGACCGGACGGGGAGCCTTACCGGCACGGAAGCCCGGGAAGCGGTACTTCTTGGCGGTGTCCTTGTAGGCCTTCTTGATCGCGGCGTCGACGTCGGCGGCCGGGATGGTGACCGTAGCGGTGAGCTTGGCGTCCTTGACGTCAGAAGCGGTGATGTTCAACACGTTCCTCCTCATACTGCCCAGCTTATCTGAGGTGCTGGTACCTTTATGCAACAAAGAGTCGCGACGGCCGAAGCCGACGCAGATGCGTTGGTGCGGGCGAAAGGACTCGAACCTTCACGGGAATCCCACCAGAACCTAAATCTGGCGCGTCTACCAATTCCGCCACGCCCGCATGAGCGCACAGATTAGGAATGATAGCAGATACGAACGACAAGCGCACGCACACGTTTTTAGCTCACGACCTCACCACGAGTTGCAGTGGAGCAGGGTAGCTAATTTGGGACGGGGCTTTTTTAGCTACCCCGCTTGTGGGGGTAGCTAAAAAAGCCCCGGCCCAAATTAGCTACCCCCATCGGCTATCCTCTGCAGCCCACAATTCAGTTGAAAGGTGGGCTGCAGTTTCCCAGGGCTAGGCAAAGAGCGGCGGATGCGGCGCCTCGTCTACTCCCCCAGCAGGGCTTTCTCGGGCGTGATCGGCAGCGAGCGGACCTGATGTCCGGTGGCGTGTGCCACGGCCGAGGCCACGGCGGCGAGCGGCGTGTTGATGACGATCTCGCCGATCGACTTGGCGCCAAACGGGCCCGTCGGCTCGTAGCTCGGCTCAAAGGCCACGCGAATGCTGCCGATATCCAGACGCGTGGGCAGCTTGTAGCTCATAAAGTTGCCGGTGCGCAGACGGCCGCGCTCATCGTGCTCGACGATCTCGTAGAGTGCGTGACCGATGCCCTGGGCAATGCCGCCCTCGGCCTGAACGCGCGCGAGCGCCTCGTTGATCACGGTGCCGCAGTCGACGGCCGCCGCGTAGTCCACCACGGTCACCTTGCCGGTGGCCTTGTCGACCTCGACCTCGGCAATGCCGGCCATAAACGGCGGAGGCGAAACGGGCAGGCAGGCAGAGGCATGCGAGGTGAGCGCGTCGCCGCCCGCGATGTTCTTGACGCACAGGTTGGCAAAGTCGCGCAGCGTGAGGTAGCGGTTCTGCTCGCGCGCGGCACGCTCGTCGGACAGGCGCACGTACTGGCCATCGAAGACCACGTCGGCGGCGTCCATATCCCACATCTGGGCGGCCTTGGCGCAAATCTTCTCGCGGAGCTCGGTCGCGGCGTTCTTGGCTGCCAGGCCCGTCACGTACGTGCCCGAACTCGCGTACGAGCCGGCGTCGAACGGCGACACGTCGGTGTCCACGCCGCGCACCACGATCAGCGAGCTCTCCACGCCCAGCTCCTCGGCGGCAATCTGCGCCAGGATCGTGTCGACGCCCATGCCGTTATCGGTGGCGCCGGTGCCGATAGTAATGAAGCCGTCCTCTTCCAAGCGCATGTCGATGCCGGCGATATCCACGTTGGAGATGCCTGATCCCTGCATGGTGAGCGCGCAGCCAAGAGCGCGCACGCGGTCGCCCAGGTCCACGGCCAGCGGCTTGTCGCGCCAACCGATCATGTCCATCGCGCGCAGCAGACAGCGGTCGAGCGCGCAGGCGTTGAGCTTCTCGTTGTAGTACTGCGGCATGACCTCGCCCTCGCGCACCATGTTCTTAAGGCGCAGGTCGGCGGGGTCCATGTGCAGCATGTCGGCGAGCTCGTTGACGGCGCTCTCCACGGCAAACTGGCCCTGGGTGGCACCATAGCCGCGATACGCGCCGCCGCGGTTGGTGTTGGTGTAGACGGCGTCCCACCTAAAGCGGCTCGCCTTTACGTGGTTGTAGATGGGCAGGCTCTTATGACCCGAAAGGCCGATCGTCGTGGTGGCGTGCTCGCCGTACGCGCCGGCGTTGGACAGCGTATGCAGGTCGATGGCTGTAATGGTGCCGTCGTTCATGGCGCCCATCTTAACGGTCATCTGCATCTGGTGGCGCGAGTTGCCCGCGGTGATGGTCTCCTCGCGGGTGTAGCAGCAGTAGCTCGGACGGCCGGTCTGCTGCGTCACAAACGCAACGAAGATCTCGCAGCAGCCCGTCTGCTTGGAGCCAAAGCCGCCGCCGATGCGCGGCTTAATGACCTGCACCTGCGACTGCGGAATGTCGAGCGACTGCGCGACCATGCGGCGCACGTGGAAGGGCACCTGCGTGGAGGTGGTCACCGAGATACGTCCAAATGCGTCGGTCGTCGCGAAGGCGCGGAAGGTCTCCATGGGCGCGGTCTGGGTGGCCTGGCTGGTGTAGGTGCGCTCAAAGACGATGTCGCTCTGGGCGAAGGCCTCGTCCAAGTCGCCAAAATCGCTGGTACCGCTGCACACCAGGTTACGAGCAACGTCGCCGCCCTGCGGGAACATAAAGGTCACGTCGCCCTCGGGGTGGACAACGATGTCGTTATCGAGTGCCTGGGTAAAGTCGAGCAGCGGCTCGAGCACCTCATAGTCGACCTTGATGAGCTTGAGCGCCTTGTCGGCGGCCTCCTCAGTCTCGGCGGCGACGATCGCCACCTCCTCGTTTTGGTAACGGACGAGGTTCTCGAGAATCAGGCGGTCGTAGGGACTCGGCTGCGGATAGCTCTGGCCGGCAATGGTAAAGCGCCGCTTGGGCACGTCCTCGTAGGTGTAGACACCCACGACGCCGGGCACCTTCAGGGCGCGCGACATATCGATGGAGCGGATCTTGGCGCGGGCATACGGGCTGCGCTTGAGCTTAACGATAAGCGCGCCGGCGGGCACCAGGTCGCCCGTGTAGACAGGACGGCCCTCGAGCAAGGCCTTCGAATCCTTCTTGGGCTGCTTCTTGGTGATCTGCTTGTACGCGACACCGTCGGAGCTCGTGTCGTTGACGGGCAGCTCGGGCATCTCAAAGCCAACCTGCACGCCGGACTCGTTGAGGAAGCGCACGATGGCGCGCAGCTGGCTTTCGTAGCCGCTGCAACGGCAGAGGTTGCCGGCGAGCTGGCGCGACAGCTCCTCGCGCGTGGCGACGAGGCTCGGGTCCTCCTTGGCGGCGCGGGCAAGCGCCAGCACGTTCATGATGAGGCCGGGGGCGCAAAAACCGCACTGCTCGGCGCCTTCGGCAGCCATTGCGCGGGCAAGCGCCTCGAACTCGGCCTTGAGGCCCTCGAGCGTGGTGATGGAGCGGCCCTCGACGCGCGCGGCGGGAACCGAGCAGCTCAGCACCGGGTCGCCGTCGAGCCACACCGTGCACAGACCGCAGTTGGTGGTCTCGCAGGCGCAGCGCACCGACGCACAGCCCTGCTCGCGCAGCAACGAGAAGAGCATGGTATCGGGGGCAATCTGAACCTTGACCTTGCGGCCGTTGAGCGTAAAGGAAAGATCGATGAGTTTGGCAGCCATTAGCGCACCTCGCTAGAATCGACGCCGGGCACGCGGCGGCAGGAATACTCGTCCGTGGCAAACTTAGGAATCTGCACACACTCGAGCTCGCGGGCAAGCGCGGCAGAAAGCTCGATGCCGGCGGCGCGGCGCACGGCCTGGATGGCGAGCGGGGCCGAGATGCGACGGCGGTAGTCGGCCGAGCCCCACATGTTGGTGCCGTAGCTCAGGGCGCGCACGGATGCGGCCAGGGCGCGCAGCTCATCCTCAGAAGGCTGCTCGGCGGTAAGGCCACATGCCTCGCCCTGCAGCAGGGTCGCACGCAGCGGGCGGGCACCCACGGTGACATGCCAGGAGCCGTCCCACCAGGCGGCGGTAACGTTCAGCGAGGGAAAGTCGGTCGCGGCCTTGCGCACGGCCTCGTAGCTCGCACGGTAATCGTGCTTGACGACCACGACATGCTCAATAACGTCGCGCACGTAGCCCATGTCAACGAACTCCGCGAGCGGCACGCGGCCGGCGCCCGTCAGCTCAACGTACGAATCGAGCGCGAGGAAGGCGGAAAGAACGTCCGAGAAGCCAAAGCGGCCGTAGATGCTGCCGCCCACCGTGGCGGTGTTGCGCAGCTGCACGCCCACGATGTCGTGGACGGCGAACTCAAAGACATGGTTGACAAGCGCATTGAGCGCGGCATGGCGCTCGAGCTGGCGCAGGGTACACATGGCACCGATGCGAAACTCGGTCTCGGTCTCCTCGATCTGATCGAGTCCGCAGGCCGAAAGGTCAATCGCCGTCGCCACGCGACGCGAACCCAGACGCATCCAAATGCCACCGCCCACAATCTTGTTATTGCGGTTCTTCTGTAAGAGCTCATAGGCTTCGGCCGCGTTTCCAACACGGACGTAGGTACCGAACTTGAGCACGTTCTCCCCCATCTCTTCACTTGTCCAGTACTTTTAAGTGTACCAAACGAGGGGCCGCACACCGTTTTAGGACAAAATCCACCCACCCATACATAACTTGCGGTGATATACGGACTGATTAGCCGTTCTGGAACGCAAAACAGTCCGTATTTCACCGCAAGTTATGAGGAGTCCTCCGGGATAGAAAAGGCTCCCAGCCAGATAGCTGGGAGCCTCATCACATGCTATGTCGAGCGAAGATTTAGCAGACGCCCTGGGCGAGCATGGCGTCGGCGACCTTCAGGAAGCCGGCGATGTTTGCGCCCATGACAAAGTTGCCCTCCTGGCCGTACTCCTTGGCGGTGTCGTCCACGTTGTGGAACATGCCGCGCATGAGCTGCTCGAGCTTGCCGTCGACCTCCTCGAAGGTCCAGGACAGGTGCTCGGCGTTCTGGCTCATCTCCAGGCCGGACACGAGAACGCCGCCGGCGTTGGCAGCCTTACCGGGCATAAAGGCGACGCCGTTCTCCTGGAAGTAGGTCGTGGCCTCGATGGTCGTGGGCATGTTCGCGCCCTCGCCGACCACCTTGCAGCCGTTGGCGACGAGCGCCTGGGCGTCCTCGAGCAGCAGCGTGTTCTCGCGAGCGCAGGGCAGCGCGATATCGCAGGGAAGCTGCCACACGCCGCGGCCGTCGCCCTCGTGCCACACGGCGTTGGGCTTCTCGTCAACGTACATGGCGAGCGTAACGCCCTTGTCGTGGCCGGAGCGCTTCTTGTTGTAGACATGCTCGAGCACGGTGTAGTCGATACCGTCGGGATCCTCGACCCAGCCGTGGGTATCGGAGCAGGCCAGCACCTTGCCGCCGAGCTGGGAGACTTTCTGGACGGCGTAGATGGCGACGTTGCCGGAGCCATGAACGACGACGTTCTTGCCCTCGAAGGAGTCGCCGCGGCTCTTGAGGTACTCGTCCACAAAGTAGGCCAGGCCGTAGCCGGTGGCCTCGGTACGGGCGAGCGAGCCGCCAAAGGAGAGGCCCTTGCCGGTGAGAACGCCGGTCCACTCGTTGGTCAGGCGCTTGTACTGACCGAACAGGTAGGCAACCTCGCGGCCACCAACGCCCAGGTCGCCGGCGGGAACGTCGGTGTTGGGGCCGATGTGGCGATAGAGCTCGGTCATGAAGGACTGGCAGAAGTGCATGATCTCGTTGTTGGACTTGCCCTTGGGGTCAAAGTCGGAGCCGCCCTTGCCGCCGCCCATGGGAAGGGTGGTCAGGCTGTTCTTAAGGATCTGCTCCAGGCCCAGGAACTTGAGCATACCCAGGGTGACCGTCGGGTTAAAGCGCAGGCCGCCCTTGTAGGGTCCAATGGCAGAGTTGAACTCGACGCGATAGCCGCGGTTGACCTGAACCTTGCCCTGATCGTCGACCCAGGGAACACGGAACATGACGATGCGCTCGGGCTCGACGAGGCGCTCCAGCAGGGCGGCCTCCTCGTACTCGGGATGGGCGTCGAGCGCCGGCTGGATGGTGCCGAGAATCTCGGTCGCGGCCTGGATGAACTCAGGCTGCTCGGGATAGCGGGCCTTGAGCTCTTCGAGAACTTTCTGCGTGTAGCTCATGCTTCCTCCAATGATGGGAAACGAAAAATGTTGGTCGCGGCACCCTATGCACCGCGAACTTTATCGAGTATGAATAATATCGCACTGTTGCAGCAAAGTTTCGCATAAGCCGACGGGCGGATGTTTCGTTTTGATTACGATGCAGGTAGAAGCGTTTTTGAGTGTCTGATGCGCAAAACCCGTGTTTCAAACCTGTTTCGTCCACATGTTCCAAACCACCACATTGGGGACAGGCACCTTTGTGGTGGTTTTGATGATTAGAGGACGAGCTGGTGGTAGTCGGCGGGGGTTACGCGGCCTTCGGTGGCAGCGCGAAAGGCGGCGAGCGCATCGCCCGAGAACGGCATGGCCCAGCACAGCCCGCAGCCGGCGGTGATGGAGCCGGGCAGCGGCATGATGCGCCCGGGCACACCGGCGGCAAGACACAGCTGTTCGCATTCCATCACATCGAAGGTGCTGTCGAACGACACGATGATTTTGCGCTCGTGATCGAGGGCGCCACCGGACGAGGACTCGCGGTGCGACTCGCGATACGCAGCCGCCGCTGCCTCTTCCTCGGCCGTATGTCCACAGCCGCCACAGCCGCAGGTGCAAGGCTCGGACCCGTCACAAGTGCAAGGTTCTCCCGTATCGGGACAGATATCGTGAGACATGGCAACTCCAATCGTCTAGGCGAGCAACTCGGCCGCCGCAAACTCCTCGGGTGTATTGACGTTTTCGAAGCAGAGCGTCGAGCCGGCGACCGCGACAATCTGAGGCTCGTCCAAATACCCGGCGTTCACCCGGTCGATCAGGCAGCGAATGCGCTGACGGTCGCAGGCGAGCAGCTCTTGGGCAACCGGCGCACACGCGTCACGGCGCCAGACGGCGCAAAGCGGCTCAATGCCACGCTCCTCGTGCGGCACGCACACATCGAGCGCCTCGGCCTCAACATGATCGGCAAGCGCGCCGATGAGCTCCGGCGAGACAAACGGCATATCGCAGGCGACGATCGCCACGAGCGGCAGCCGAGCCGCGGCCAGCGAGCTCGCGATGCCGCGCATGGCGCCCGCCGAGCCTTCAAGGTCCGCCACCACACGCGGCACCAGGCCGCCAAACGCGCGCTCCTCAAGATAGGCAAGCTCGCTGGGACGCGAAGTCGTCACGACCAACTCGCCGGCAACTGTCGCCAGCCGACCCAGCACGCGCTCGATGAGCGGTTCGCCGCAAAACGTCATGCGCGCCTTATCGCAGCCCATGCGCGACGACAACCCGCCCGCCTGGACGACACAAGAAAGATCGGCACGTCTTACGGTAGTCATACGGCAAAACACCTCCATCGGCATGCTCGAAACCCGGTGCACGAAGCTAAATACAGCCGCCGAAATAGCGGCGCTACGAAAAGCTCGTGCAAAAACAAAACAGCGCCTTTGCGGCACGCAGCAAGACCGCGAGCACAAAAGCGCTGGTAGCGTATGGCGGGAACGTATGTGAATCGAACACATCCAAGACGTTTTGCACGCCTCGCAACGGTTTTGAGGACCGCGGAGCCCACCGGAGCCCATCCGTTCCCAAGTGCGGCGGTATTTTACCAAACCGAAACGGCTCCATCCCAAAAAGACGAACAAGAAGTTGCGGTGGAATAGTTCCTGTATTTGCTGCCAAAGCCTCCAAATAGGAACTATTCCACCGCAACTGAGGAGGCGGGAGCGAGTGACCGGCCTAGCGCAGGGAGCGCAGGCCGCCGGCCTCCTTGTCGAGCACCGTGAAGCGCACGGCATCCAGGTGCTCCAAGATGCTGATGGCACGTTTGCGCGACACACCCAGGGCCTCGCGCAGTACGCTCGTGGTGGCAGCGCCCCCGGCAGCCTCGATAGCGGCAGCGACAAGCTCGCGCGCATGCGACTCCACGGTGGCGGACAAGGCAACGTCACGCTCGACCTTCACGATGGAACGGTTGAGCGAAAGCTCGCGCAGGGCACGCGTCATGGTGTCGCGATCGAGCTGCAACTGCTCGCCAACCTCAGGCAGCGTCGGCGCATCGAGGCCGGCTTCATCCAGCAAGGCAACGATACGTTCGCAGGCCTCGCGCACCACGCGTGCCGCCGCGGCGGCCGAGCGCGGGTCGAACACCTCGGCCCCCTCGGCAGCGCATACGCCACGCGCGCAGCCCTCGGAAATCAGGGCTGCGGCAACCGTATCGTCAGCGGCAGGCCACGCAGCATGGGCAACGGCGCCGGGCGTAAAGCCCGTCTCCTTGGGAGCCGCCGCATGCATGGCTGACAGGGTCGCCGCCAGGGCATCCATCGCGGCGTCGAGCACCGCGGCATTCACATACAGCGCACCGCCCGAGCCGGCAAGCTCGCACACAGCACCTCGCGCCACCAACTCGTTCAGCGCGGCATCGGCCCCACCGGAAACAAGATCTAGCGCCGCGGCAACGTCGGCGACCACGACCGGCAACGTCTGCAGCGCCAACCACGCCTCAACACCAGCGACGGCATCGCCGGCCTCAAGCGCCGCAAACAGTGCGAGCTCGCCGGCAGAAAGCTCGCGCGAGCGACGGCAGCGCGATAGCAGCACGCGCCCGCCGCCGATGAGCATAACGGGCGAATACGACAGCACCACGGCATGGTCTCCGGCGCGCAGCGGCAGCGGCTCCTCCAATCGCACCTGCACGGTACGGGTCTCACCCACCGCCATGGGGGCCTCGCCCTCCAAAAGCATGATGCGGCCGACGACTTCGGCCGTGCCGGCCATCACATGCACGCGCGCGCCCGACTCGAGCACGCGCGGCTTGGTGCCCTCGCGGCCCAGGTAGGTGAACGTCATCATAAAGCGCAACGTCTGGCCAAAGCGGTCCGCCACGCCGAGCATCTCACCGCGATCGAGAGCGGCAACACCATCGCCCACCAAGTTGAGCGCCACGCGCTGTCCGGGCAGTGCTCGCGACGTATCGCCATGCACCTGAATCCCGCGCACGCGACAGACCGTACGCGACGGCAAAGCCATCAGCTCGTCGCCCACCGCAACCGGCGCATCGTGCAGCGTTCCCGTTACGACAGTGCCGACGCCCTTAATCGTAAAGCAGCGGTCAATCGGCAGGCGCGGCGCGGCATCGGTGCGCTCGGCACGGTCGCGGCAGGCATCCCAGCAGGCACTTACCTGCTCGTCGAGCACCGCAAGCAGCCCGTCGATCCCCTCGCCCGTCTTAGACGACACGGGCACAATCGGCGCGCCCGCAAACACGGTACCCGACAAAAAGTCATCGACATCGAGCTCGGCAAGCTCGGTCATCTCGGCATCGGCAAGGTCGCACATCGTCAGCGCGACCACCATATGCGTAACGCCCAGCAGCTCCAGCACGTGCACGTGCTCGCGCGTCTGCGGCATCACGCCCTCGACGGCAGAGACCACCAGCACGGCAACGTCGATGCCCGTGGCGCCCTGCACCATGGCGCGCAGGTAATGCGCGTGGCCCGGCACGTCGACCAGGCCGACGATCTTGCCACTCGGCAGCGCCAACTCGCCAAAGCCCAGCTCCACGGTCATACCGCGACGGCGCTCAACCTCCAGACGATCGGGATTCTTGCCGGTCAGCGCCTCGATCAGTGCCGACTTACCATGGTCAACGTGACCCGCCGTGCCAACGATAACGGGACACTCCACCAGCGCCTGAACCTCACTCATCGAGCAATCGCCTTCTCAACGCATGCGGCAAGCGTCGACGCCGCCGTCTCGATATCGCGGTCGCCCACGAGCGTGCGCACGTCAAACAAAATGCGATCGTGCGAGGTTCGCGTGACGACCGGCGTGTCGAAGTCCTGGACAAGCGAGCGCTTGAGCGCATCGACCGTCAGGCGCGCGTCAACAAGACGCACGGCAACGCACATCGTGGGCAGCTCCACGGTAGGCAGCGAGCCGCCACCGGGGGTCGACGACTCCTCGACGATTTCCACCTGCACGGCACACGGGCAGCCAGCCTTATCGAGGCCCGCCACCATCAGCTCGCGCAGCTTGCGTGCGCGACGCTCCAGATGAGCCTGCGGCAGCGTAAGCATGCTGAGCACCGGAATATCACGATGGGCAACATCGGCACCGTCCATGTAGATACGCAGCGTGGCCTCGAGTGCCGTGAGCGCCAGTTTGCCCGGACGCAGAGCACGCATGAGCGGATGTGCGCCGCAGGCCTGGACCAGATCGCGACGGCCCATGATAATGCCCGCCTGTGCGGCACCGAGCAGCTTATCGCCCGAGCACGACACCAGATCGAGCCCTGCCGAAACCGAAGCCGGCGTGGTTTCTTCGCCGCCGCGCACCAAGATGTCGTCGGGCAACAGCGCGCCCGAGCCCTGGTCCTCGTAGAACAGCAGGCCATGCTTGTGAGCAAGCGCCGCAAGCTCCCGAGAGCCCACCTCCTCGTGAAAGCCCTCGATGCGATAGTTGGAAGGATGGACCTTAAGGATCATCGCCGTATCGGGCGTAATGGCTTGCTCATAATCTGCCAGGTGCGTGCGGTTGGTGGCTCCGACCTCGACGAGCTTGGCACCCGAAGCCGCCATGACATCGGGGATGCGGAAGCTGCCGCCGATCTCGACAAGCTCGCCGCGGCTGACGATGACCTCCTTGCCTGCGGCATGGGTCGCCAGCACCAGCAGTACGGCGGCCGCGTTATTGTTAACGACCAGCGCGTCCTCGGCACCGGTAAGCGAGCGGATGAGCTGCGCGGCATGTTCCTTGCGCGACCCGCGCGAGCAGGTGTCCACGCTGTACTCGAGCGTGCTGTAGCCGCGCGCGACCTCGGCCACGGCCTTTGCCGCCGACTCCGCGAGCGGGGCGCGGCCCAAATTGGTATGGATGACCACGCCCGTAGCGTTGACGGCGGGGCGCAGGCTCGGCAACGCGGAGCGGTGCGCACGCCACTCGATGGCCGAGGCCAGGTCACGCTTAGAGCGCGGGGCAGCACCGGCGCGAATGGCGGCTCGCTCCTCGTCGAGCTCGGCCGTGACGGCGGCATGCGCCACCGCGTCGCAGGTCTCCCCCGCCGCCTTCACAACCGGCCACTCGGCAAGCAGCTCGTTGACGGAAGGAATGGCGCGCAGGCGGGCGCGTACCTCATCGGACATGTTCTGGCTATCGCTCATGTGCGGCCTTTCAAAAGAAACGTGGATCAGTCGAATACATCAGCTGAGTCAATTACTCGTTATTATCCTCGCGCGCCGCGATCTTTTCCACGCGAACGGCGTTTTCCTGGGTGAGCGCGGCGCCCGTCAACGGGTCCCAACGCAGCGGCGTATGGTCGAGCGGGCCCACGCCCAAGGCTTGAGCGCCACCGGCATCGGCGCCAAACGAACGCCCGCCGGGGGCGGCCGACGTAAAGATGCACGCCGGATGCAGATACGGCGTCGTCTCCACGCGCACGCGGTCGCGGCCCATATCGCTCACGAGTTCGACGATCTCGCCGTCGGCAATACCCATGCGAGCGGCGGCATCGGCATTCATCTGCACGGCATCCAGGTCCGATCCAGCCTCGGCGGCACCTTGGGCCGCAAGCCTGCGCGAGGTGTGCGACTCAAAGGGACGGTTGCCGCTAATGAGGCGAAACATCCCCGGGCCGGGCTCCACCATGGGAGCGATCCAGTTGGGTACACGACCCAGACCGGCCCGATCCCACACGTCGCTTGCCAGCGCAATCCTGCCGCCATCCAGGGGAATCACCGGCTCGCCCGTACGCGACGGCAACGCAACACCCGTGTCGGCCCAGCCGCGTTCCTTGAGCTCGTCCAGATTGATCCCAAAAGGCGCCACCTGGGCAGCCGCCAGATCGTCAGACGTAAACTGGAAGTACTCGCCCACACCACACGCCTGTGCCAGACCAGCAAAGATCTCCCGACCGGGACGCGTGTCGTCATGCTGCACGGGCAGCACGGCATTACGGTAGAACACGCGCGCATCGTTGGTGCCTATCACCGTTTCCACGCCACGGTCGGCCTCCAGATACGTCACGTCGGGCAGCACGAAGTCAGAAGCGCGCGCTGTCTCGGACCAGCGAATATCAACGGTCACGAGCAAGTCGAGCTGCTGCAAAATACCCAACCAAGCCTGCGCATTGCCATAGCCCGCACCGGGGTTACTGGCATAGACGATGAGCCCACGCAAATCGCCGGCAAGAATCGACTGACCGATGGTCGTGCACAGGCCGCGCACCGGATCGACCAGTGGATAGCGCTCGGACCCTAGCTTGGGCCCACGCGGCACCGGCGGCGTCGCAAAGCGTGCGGGATCGAGGTCGCCCAACACAAGCGGCGTGGGCGGGTTGAGCGCGCCGCCCGCGTGTCCGATGCAGCCCAGCAGCACATCGACCAAGCAAATAGCGCGCGCGGTCTGGGTGCTATTGGCATACGCGATACCGATGCCGCCATGAAAGCCCGCGTCCACCACCGCAGCAGGCGCCGCGGCAGCGAGATCGCGCGCCGTGGCGACAATCTCTGCGGCCGGCACGTCGCACATCGATTCGGCCCACTCGGGTGTCCAAGCACTGGCCGCCTGCGCCAGCTCGTCAAAGCCTGTGGCGTAGCGGTCCACGAACTCGTGATCGTACAGGTCCTCGGCTACCAGCACATGTGCGATACCCAGCAGCAACGCCAGATCGCATCCAGGACGTACGCGCAGCCAGCGGTCGGCAAGCGCAGCCGAGCCACTGCGCCGGGGGTCAACCACGATAATCTTAGCCCCACGTCGACGGGCATCGTTGAGCGCATCAACGGCCCCCATCGTCGACGAATCGACGATGGAACGCCCCAGGTACATGATGCAATCGGTATGCGCCAGGTCGGAGGCGGGGCTGTAGCCTAGGCTGTGCTCCCAACCGGTGAGACGGCTTACCTCGCAGGCGCCGTCGGCACCGTACACGTTGGGCGAGCCCAGCGCATGCATAAAGCGGTATGCCCAGTAGCGGTCGAACGAGGGCACGCCGAGCGTCATACCTAGCGCGCGCGAACCATGCCCGTCAACAATCCTCCCAAGGCGCGCTGCGATCTGCGCAAACGCCTTGTCCCACGAAATCGCATCGAACCCCAAACCATCAGCTCTCCGGCGCATGGGGTGCACGATGCGGTCGTGCTCGTCAAACGGCATTGCCAGGCGATGCCGTCCGCGGGCGCACAGGGCACGCGCCGCGCACGGATGCCCCGGCACCGGCAACTCAGCCACCACGCGACCGTCCTCAACGTGTGCCGCAAAGGCGCAATCGGCATAGCATCCCCCGCATGTGGTCACCACGGCGCGACCGTCACGCTTCACAGCAGATGCCATCTCGATTACCCCTTTCATCAGTCAAACACAACAGGCCAAAAGCCCGGCAACGAGCCCCGGACCCAAAAAGCCTCCCGCACGGCAACGCCCCGCGGGAGGCACAACGTCAAACAGACGGCACCTTACGCCTCGGACTTCTTGGCGTAGATAAACCAGTAGCCGAGCGCGACCAGAACCGCGCCGCCCACGATGTTGCCCAGCGTGGCGGCGGACAGGTTAAACGCAATGCCCGCAGCGTTGAGCGCATCGGCGCCGGCGACGTCGGCACCATAGCCGCACGCGTGCATCACGGCACCCATGGGCAAAAAGTACATGTTGGCAACGCAGTGCTCAAAACCGCAGGCCACAAAGGCGGCGATGGGCAGCAAAATGCCCACGACCTTATCGACCACGGTCTTGCCGGCGGTACCGATCCACACGGCCAGGCACACAAAGATGTTGCACAGGATACCGCGGAAGAAGATCGTCACCCAGTCGACCGTCACCTTGCCGGCGGCGACGCTCACCATGGAATTGGCGACCGCCTCGCCGTTGAGCTTGTAAATGCCGGCCATGTACACCAAAAAGACGATGAACAGGGCACCGACAAAGTTACCGACCCATACGACGACCCAAGCCTTGAGCATCTGGACCAGGGTGATCTTTTTGCTCTTGAGTGCGCAGACCATAAGCGAATTGCCAGTAAACAGCTCGGCGCCGCACACCAGCACCAGCACCAGGCCCAGGCAAAAGCACAGGCCGCCCACGACGCGCTGGGCGCCCCAGCCCAGCGTGCTATCGCTCAAGAACACGGTAAAGAACAGGCCGCCGAAGGCAATGAACGCGCCGGCGAACATTGCCAACAGAAAGGCCTTTGCGACCGGCAGGTTGGCCTTGGTCACGCCGGCGGCCTCGGTCTTGGCCTCGATCGCGGCGGGCGCCAGGCAATCGGGAGCGGGGTACTCCGCCTTGGAATATGCCATGTCAATCACTTCTTTCCTAATCAGCAGGGACAAGCGCACCTATTGCTCTTGTCCCAAGCGGACAAAGTGGGAAAAGTCGTTGGCGGCCACGGCGTCGTACACGGCGTCGACGGCGTCAAAGACCTCCGGGGACATAGGGTTGTAAAACTCCGTATCGCCCGGCTGAATCCCTATGAAGACGATATCTTCGCACGATTGCTCGATTTCCTCGATCAGAATCGACAAAGGGAGCGAATGCGTGGTGAACATCGACTTGCGGGCCACGTCACGTTTGTCGAGCAAGCGGATGGCGCCGACGGGCAGCGCCATGTCGGCGGCATCAACCAAAACCAAACGCGGTGGACGCTCACGCTTAACCTCGATGATGTCGTCCTCGGGCGTTTGCCCGCCGTCGATGGTGTACCAACCGGCGATGGGCGCGTCCTCCATCTTTTTGGAGAGCACGGGGCCGGCGGCATCGTCGGCACGCAGCACGCTTCCCGCCGTGAGCACGATACCCGCAAACGGGGCGCCGTTCACACGTCCATCCACAACGCGACCCATTACTGCAACCTTCCCGTCAGATACACGCCCGAAACATCGCGCACGCGCTCAACCAGATCGCGGAACTTCATCAGAAACGCGACCTGCTGGGCATGCAGCCCAAAGTCGTCGTCGAACACCGAGATGCCGGCCTTGGCCGACCCGCGAAAACCGCGCTCGTCGAGCAGCGCATCGCAGGCCTCGAGCAGCGACGGCACCGCCGCCTTGTCAAGCTGGCACTCGCCAAAGGAACGAATGGCCTCGAACTTGGTCTTGGCCTCCCCCTCCGGCAACGCGTCGACGAGCGAATAGAACACATCCACCGGCACCGACAGGCGCGGCTCAAAGCAATCGAGCACTCCGGTGTGGTGGCCCACGGCGAGCGTGTAGTACAGCACGTCGCAGGCCTCCTGGGGAACGTCTTCCTCGGTCTCCACAAACTTACGCGTGAGCTCGTAAAAGACCACCTGGTCGGGAGCGTGGCCCAGGCAGGGGTCGGCGACGCCCTCGGCGGCCTCGTCGCTTGCGCGCGAGGCATCGCCAAAGGAGCCGCCGAGCATGCCGGGGCCCGCAAAGTAACCAGAGCGGTCCGTGAGCTCCATCTAGCGCCCTCCGGCCAGCACCAGATCCTGCAGCGCCGAGTAGACCTCAACGCGACGAGGATCGTCCTGCTTGTCGATGAGCAGCGCCATGGCACCGCGGATATCGCCCTTGGGCGCGCCCTCGAGCGTGTCCATAAACTCGTTGGCCAGGTCGCGGCCGTAACGGTAGCCGCTCATGGCGCGAGCCTCGCGCTCGATGGCAACGCGCAGCTTGTACGGCACGCCGGGGTGCAGGATATCGGCCTGCTCGCCGGCGGCCTCCACCGTGGTCTCGGCATGAAGCTTTTGGTCCAGCAGACCGAGCGCCATGGCAAAGCCGTAGATGGTCTGCGCGGGGCTGGGCGGGCAGCCGGGGATGTAGACATCGACCGGCAAAATCTTGTCCGTGCCGCCCCAGACGCAGTAGTTGTCGTAGAAGATGCCGCCGGTGCAGCCGCACGCGCCATAGGACACCACGATCTTGGGATCGGGCGCGGCCTCAAAGGCGCGCAGGGCCGGCATGCGCATGGCACGCGTCACGGCACCGGTGTACAGCAGCACATCGGCGTGACGGGGCGAGGGCACGACCTTGATGCCAAAGCGCTCGACGTCGAAGACGGGCGTGATGGAACCGAAGATCTCGATCTCGCAGCCGTTGCAGCCGCCGCAGTCAACACGGTAGACATACACCGAGCGCTTGATCTTCTTAAGAAGGGTCGCCTTGGCCTTCTCGATGCTCTCGTCGAGCTCGATCTTGGTCGGGCGGTACTGAAGCCGCTCGGGCAAAAGCGTGGGTTCGGCCATGGTTACTCCTCCTTCGTATCAAAATCCATGATGATGCCCTCGACCGGCGCAGGACCGGCGGGAATCTCGGGCGCATCGGGGTTGAGCTCGCGGTCGACATACTCCGGGTTCACGCCGTGGCCGCCCAGATACTCCATGCCGGGGCCCTGGGGCTCACCGGACGCAAGCGTCTCGTTGGCAGCCAGGCCGCGCGCGTTGCCGGTCTTTACGGCCGAGGCGGCGCGCAGGGCGTCGAGCTCGCGCTTGCACTCCTGGCACATACCGACGGTACGGGCGGCCTGCTCGGCCTCCATGCCGCCGGCCTTTTGCAGCAGGCGCTTGGCGTAGTCGATCTCCTTGTGCGGGGCAAACGGCTTGCCGCAGCGCGAGCAGTGCTCGAGCGTGTAGACGCTCTTGCTGGTGAGGTCGTCTTTGCTCATGACGGCCAGCTCAAACTCCTCGGTGAGCTTGATGGCCTCCATGGGGCAGGCCTCCTCGCAACGGCCGCAGAAGATGCAGCGACCGTAGTCGATCGACCAGGTGATGGTATCGTCCGCAAGGTCGGTGTCCATGCGAATGGCATCGGCCGGGCACGCCACGCCGCAGGCACCGCAGGCGATGCAGAGCTCGGCGTTGTGCTCGGGCTTGCCGCGCATGTCCTTGTTGGTGGGAAACGGCGCAAACGGGTACTTGACCGTCGCGTCGCCGGCCTTGGCGTTAACCTTCCAAAGCTTCAGCATATTAGAGCGCCTCCTCATCGAGCGGAGCGGCCATGGTGCCCTCGCCCGCAAGCGGCGACTTGTCGCGCCAGACGTTCTCGAACTGCTCCTTGTCGAGCACGTGGTCGCGCTTGGCGGCGACATCGGTCACCGTCACGCGGTCGGTGCAGGAGTAGCACGGGTCGAGCGAGCCGACGATCAGCGCCGCGTCGCCCACGGTGTTGCCGCGGAACATATAGCGCAGGACCGGCCAGTTGCTGTACGTGGCGGCCTTGGCGCGCCAGCGGTAGCACTTCTGGTTATTGCCGAGCATGGCCCAGTGCACGTCCTCGCCGCGCGGCGCCTCGGTGGCGCCGATGGCGTACTTGTGCGGGGTGTACTCCCAATCAGTGGTAAGGATGGGGCCCGACGGGCAGTTCTCGAGCATGGTCTCGATCATGTCGATCGAATCGTAGACCTCCTGGATGCGAACGGCGGTACGGCCGAAGGCATCGCAGGTGTCGGCCGTAGCGGCGTGCATCTTTTGGACATCCGGATCGGCGTAGCCGTCGAAGGGATGGTCAAAGCGCACGTCGCGGGCATAGCCCGAGCCACGCATGAGCGGGCCGACCGGCGAGAAGTCGCGTGCGATCTTGCGGTCCAAGATGCCGATACCACTCGTACGCTCAATAAAGTTGGGCGTCGAGAGCAAGACGTCGACGAGCTCCTGAACCTCGGAGCGCAGCTGGTGGATGGTCGTGAGCGTGGAGAGCTTCTGCTCGGCCAAAATGTCGCGACGCACGCCGCCGATCACGTTGAGGCCATAGGTCTTGCGGTGACCGGAGAGCTTCTCGGCCAGGTCCATGGACTTCTCACGGACGCGGAAGAACTGCTGGAAGCCCGAATCGAAGCCGGTGTAGTGCGATGCGAGGCCAATGTTGAGCAGATGCGAGTGCAGGCGCTCGACCTCGAGCATGATAGCGCG
Organism: Collinsella aerofaciens; assembly: GCA_048184855.1. Taxonomy (GTDB): domain Bacteria; phylum Actinomycetota; class Coriobacteriia; order Coriobacteriales; family Coriobacteriaceae; genus Collinsella; species Collinsella aerofaciens_CA. Next base: position 12,373 of record DBEYYU010000089.1, on the reverse strand, counting down.
GATATACTGGGCGCGCGGCGGGACATGGATGCCCTGGGCACGCTCGACGGCCTCGGCGTAGGCCACCGAGTGGGCGCAGCCGCAGATGCCGCAGATGCGGTCGGCGAGGAACGTCACGGCGTCATAGTTCAGGCGCGTCTCGGCGACCTTCTCCATACCGCGGTGCACGTAGAACAGACGATAGTCGGCGTCGACGATCGTCTCGCCCTCAACAAACAGGCGGAAGTGGCCGGGCTCGTCGGAGGTAATGTGCAACGGGCCCATGGGGACGAGTGTGGTCTCCTTGCCCTTGGTATCGGCCAAGAACTCGTAGTTTTCCATGTCGCTCGCGGGAGCGGGACGGAAGCGGTAATCCATGGAGTCCTTGCGCAGCGGGTACAGGCCGCTGGGCCAGTCATCGGGCAGCACCAGGCGGCGACGATCGGGCAGACCCTCGGGGATCAGGCCGAACATATCGCGCAGCTCGCGCTCGCCCCACACGCAGGCGGGGACGAACGGCGTCACGGACGGGAACGTCATCTTGGCGGGATCGACCTCGGTGCGCACGGTCACCCAGCCGGGGTCCTCTCCCTCCATGGAGATGACGTAGTACACGGCGTAGCGGCCGCACAGGCTGCGCTCATCGTTGCCGATGATCACGGAAATCCAGCCGTAGCGCTCGTAATACAGGTAGTGGACGGCCTCGGGCAGCTTGTCCTGCTTGACGGTAATCGTCAGCTGGTCCTCGCACTGCCACTCAACCTTCTCGATAGCGCCCGGCACTGCGGCGCGCAGGGCCTCGACGTGGCTTTCGCAACGACGAGCGTAGTCCTTCTTTTCAGGTTCTGCCATGGTGCTAATTCACCTCGCTTGTCTTGGTCTGGGAACTGAACACCATGCGGTAGAGAGGAGCCTCGTGGAGCTCTTCGACGCTCTGGTTCAAAACGACGGACGTTGCATCCTCGACGCCGCTCGTGATGGCGACCGGGGTGGCGATACCGAACCACATGACCACGATCGCGAGGGCGATCTCGGGGATGATCATGAGGGCGGGCACCTCGTGGCGCTTCATGCCCTCGGGCGCCTTGCCGAAGATGGACTTGAGCGCGATGCCGGTAAGGGCAAAGTACACGCCGGTGAGGCCAATGGCCACGAGCACGACCACCCAGATGGGACCGGACTGGACGCCGGCCACGAAGGTGAGGAACTCGGAGATGAACAGGGCGAACGGCGGGAAGGCGGCGAGCGCGAGCAGGGCGATGATGGTGAGCGCTGCCGTGACGGGAGCGATCTCGACGACGCCCTTGATCTTGTTCAGGTCGCGGGTGTGGTAGATGTGCTGGATGTTACCGGCCATGCAGAAGGCGAGCGCCTTCGTGAAACCGTGGAAGATGCAGTGCAGCAGGCAGGCGGCGATACCGAGCGGACCACCGATACCCAGGCACAGCGCGACCACGCCGACGTTGTCGACGGAGGAGTACGCGAAGCGGCGCTTGATATCGTCCTGCTTAAAGATGCACAGGGCGGCCACCAGGATGGACAGCGTGCCCAGGATGAGCAGGAGCGTACGCGGATAGGTGTCGCCCACCGTGATGATGGACAGGGAGTAGAAGCGGATGATCACCAGCATGGCGCACTTGAGCAGCACGCCCGAGAGCAGCGCGGAGACCGGGCTCGGAGCCTGGGAGTGCGCGTCGGGCAGCCAAGTGTGCATGGGGAACAGGCCCGCCTTGGTGCCGAAGCCGATGACGATGAACGCGAACGCGAGGCGCACGAGCATCGGGTCGAACTGGTCGGCGTAGGGCATGATGGAGGTGAGGAAGGCTGCCTCATGCGCGTTGGGCATGATATCGGCGGCGTTCGCGTAGATGAGCAGCGTGCCGAACAGGCCGAAGGCCACGCCGGCGGTGCAGACCATCGCGTACTTCCAAGACGCCTCGAGCGCCTGCTTGTTCTTGTAGATGCCCACGAGGAACACGGTCGACAGCGTGGTGGCCTCGACCGCCGCCCAGGTGAGGATGATGTTGTTGGACAGGCAGGCGAGCAGCATCGTGAAAACGAACAGGCTAAACAGCGCGTAGTACTGCTTGGTGCGCTCGGCCGGCATGGTCTTCTCCTCGATATCGATCTTGATATAGGAGATGGAGTACACGCCGGTGATGAACCCGATGATGCCTACCAGAAGGACGAAGATCGACGAGAGCGAATCGAGATGGAGCCACAGGCCCAAAGCGTCGATATTCTGCCCGCTCGAGAGCATGGTTCCCGCGGTGACGACCGAAAGGACGAGGGTCGCCGCGACGGAGATGGTGTTGAGCCCCGCAAAGACGCTGTAGGACGTCGTCTTGGGGAGCGCAGCCATAATCAGGGAGAACACGAGGGGACAAGCGAGCAGGGCGACCGTCAGCATTGAAACATCCATGGCCTACCCCTTCAATTCGGTCAGGTCGTGGGAGTCGAGCGACTTGGTGTCGTTCCAGATCATCACGACGACGGCGGACATGATGATGACGGCGAAAATGGCGTCGGTGGCGATGCCGATCTCGATGATCTCGGGGGCCGTGGGCGCGAGCAGGGCGAGCGTCACGTGGCTACCGTTCTCCATAAGGCAGTACCCGAAGATTTGCTTGAGGATGTTGCGCTGGGAGATGATGCACGTGAGGCCGACGAAGAAGTGCGCGAAGCTGATGGCGAGGGCCGGAGTAGCCACCTCAGCGGTGGGCAGGCTCAGGCGCGTGACCACCGCGAAGCAGATGGCCACCTCCAGACCGGTGAGGATGATGGTCCAGGCCGGCTTGATGGAGGAGGTCAGCGTGCTATCGGCAGGCGAACCCATCTTTTTGTAGGCACGGTTGAGAATGAACGGAACGAGGATCACCTTGGTGACGAAGGCCGACGCGGCCCATATGAGAAGCTCGGTGGCACCGGTGGTGAGGCCCAGGGTGAGCAGCACGCCCACCAGGACAACCGACTGGATCGCGTACCACTTAATGGCGGACGGGATGGTCTTCGAGACGACCACCATGGTGGAGGTCACGATCAGAAGACCGCCCAGGATATTGACTAACGAATAACCCATGTCCTACCTCCTAACCCATCCAACTAGAGGACAGAGGACCGGCGACGACGACCATGATCATGAGGACGACGAACACGAACGCCATGGCGCGCGGAAGGGGCTGGCCGGCGGCCACGGTCTCGCTCGGCTCACCGGGCAGGACCTTACCCATCCAACGCAGGAACCATGCGAAGGTGGCGACGGTCTCGACGACCATGACGCACACGAGGACGAAGATGACCGTGTTGGAAGCACCAACCGCGAAGCCACCGGAAATAATCTGGAACTTGGAGAAGAACGTGCTCATGGGGGGCACGCCGGCGATAGCGGTCGCGGCGACCGCGAAGCCCACGCCCGTGACCGGGTACTTCTTCATGAGGCCCTGGATCTTGGGCAACATACGGGTTCCCAGCGTGAAGCTGAGGGAGCCGGCGATGAGGAAGAACAGGGTCTTGGTGAACGCGTGGTTGAAGATGTGCTCGACGGCGCCGTTGAACGCCATCTGGCTTCCGAACACGGAGAGGCCCAGGCCGAAGAACACGTAGGCGAGCTGCGCGATCGTCGAGAAGGCGAGCAGGCGCTTCATATCCTTCTGGGGCAGGTACATGAGGAAGCCGAAGAGCATGGTCACGACGGCGTCGATGATGGCGACCCAACCGACGATCTCGGGGATATCGCCGGCACTCGCAAGAGCGCGGGCGAACACGCACACGCCGACCTTCACCATGGACGCGCCATGGAGGTAGGCGGAAACGGGCGTGGGGGCCTCCATTGCGGAGGGCAGCCACATGTAGAGCGGGAACTGGGCGGACTTGGCCCAAGCGGCGAACAGGATGAGCAGCAGCACGACGGTCTTCATACCGGAATCGAGCTGGGAGATCGCGCTCAGCGCGAACGTGCCGGTTCCGGCGAACAGGAAGGCCGCGCCGATGTAGAGTCCCAGAGCGCCGATATGGGTGATGATGAGCGCCTTCATACCGGCCTTCTTGGCCGTGGGCGTCATGTAGTAGCTGATGAGGCCCCAGGAGCACACGCCGGTGATCTCGAAGAAAACGAGCTGGCCGACGATGGTGGAGCTGTAGGCGAGACCGGCCATGGCGCCGATGAACGTGGAGAAGTACACGTAGAAGCGGCGACGGGGCGCGTCGGGATGCTCCTTGTTCTTATCGCTCATGTACGGGAACGAATAGATGACGACGAGCAGGCCGATAGCGACGAACGCGGGTGCGAGCAGCGTGCTCATCCGGTCGAATATGAAGCCCATGACCAAGGTCTGGCCCATACTCGCCCAGGTTACATCGACCGCGTTCATGCCGTTTCCGGCAAACGTCGCGGCCAAGCCAACGGAAGCGACCGTGGCGATGCCGCCGGCAAAGGCGCAGATCCATTTAGCGTAGGGACGCGGCAGCATGACGATGAGCAGGGAGCCCAGCATGGGGACGGCGATCGCCACCATGGCAAAGAGGGACAAGCTCGATTCGATTGACATAGTTTCTCCCTTCTCCCTACACGCCTACGACGACGAAGACGAACGCGAGGACCGCGATGCCGACGACGGCCCAGGTCTGGTTACCGAGCACCTTGAAGCGCGAACGGGAAACGGAGTTCTCGAGCACGCCGCAGACAACGAAATCGACCAGGCACTTGACAAGGAAGACGACGGCGCCCACGAGAGCGGTGACGCCGATGGTCGCGGGCTCTCCCCAGGGGATGAAGATGGAGGTGAACCAAGCGACGACCACGACCTGCTTCATGCCCATGGCGAGCTTCATCATGGCCAGGGACGGGCCGGAGAGCTCGGCGAGCGGGCCCTCCTGGAGCTCCTGCTCGGCTTCGGCCTGATCGAACGGAAGCTTGCCGAGCTCCATATAGCAGGCGGCCGCGAAGGCGACGCCGGCGAGGATGACGGCGACGACGCTCGAGACGTTGCCCGTAACGATGTGCTGACCCATGGTCGCAATGTCCGTGGAGCCGCACACGATGGCGACGGTAAACAGCGCGATGAGCATGGACGGCTCGATGAGCACGCTCATGAGGAGCTCGCGGATACCGCCGAAGCCCGCGTAGGCGTTGGAGGAATCCACGCCGGACAGCGCGAAGAAGAAGCGGGACAGCGCGAGCGCGTACATGATGGTGATGGCGTCACCAAAGACGGGCATGGGGCTCTCGAGCGTGAACATGGGCAGGCCCATGGCGAGCATGAACGACACCGCGAGGAACAGCGGCGGCATGATGCGCAGCACGAAGCTCGAGTCGGAACTCACGGACTCGGGACGCGCCATGAGCTTCGCGAGGTCCCGGTAATCCTGAAGGATGGACGGACCGCGGCGATTGTGCATCTTCGCGCGAATCACACGGGCGAGGCCGGAGAAGAAGGGCGCGACCAGCATGACCACGAGGCCCTGCGCTATCGCAAGAACGATGTTCATAATATCCTCTCCCCTCTCTAGACCATGACCACGGCGAGCACGAGGAAGACCACGAGCGCCGCGACGATGTAGCAGATGTATACGGAGTAGTTGCCGCCCTCGATCTTGGAGGCGAGGCCGGCCAGCTTATCGGCACCCTCGCTCGGTGCATCGACCAGGAAGCGGTCGGGCAGGGGCTCAACGCCCTGGGCGACACCGGTGAGCTTCTGGAACACGTGCGCGATGGACCAGCAGATCTTGGTGCATACCTCGCGCAGGGTGTAGAGCGGGCCCATGAAGAGCTCTACGTCTGACGCGAAGCTCGTGGCGACGACGGGCATGTGCTCGTTGGGCTCGTAGCCGCACGCCCAAGGGTCGGTCTTCTTAGCGGGGGCCTTGGTGCCGAGGCAGGACCTCAACACGAACGCGAGGCCGGTGAGGACCACGAGCGCGATGGCGATCGCGGGGGTGGAGGTGGCGGCACCGGAAATCTCGTTCACCAGAGACACGCCCGAGGTGGCTGTGACGGCAGAGCCGGCAAGCACGCTCTGGGCGACGTCGCCCAGAACCGGGGCGATGACGGGAGAGCCGATTCCCAGCACCACGCAGATGGCCGCGAGGAGCATCTGCGAGAACAACATCGGAGCCGGGGACTCCTTGGCGTTCGCGGCCTCCTGGGAACGAGGGTTGCTCGCGAACGAGACGCCGTAGGCCTTCACGAAGCACGTGACGGCCAGGGCACCGGTGATGGCGAGGGCGGCCGCGGAGGCGACGGCGAACACCATGACGACCGGGTCGGAGAGCGTCGAGATGTTGAACAGGGACTGGTAGGTGAACCACTCGGAAACGAAGCCGTTGAGCGGCGGGATAGCCGAGATGGCAAGGGCACCGATGAGGAAGCAGACGGCCGTGACCGGCATACGGCGGAACAGGCCGCCCATCTTCTCCATGTTGCGCGTACCCGTGGCATAGAGCAGGGAGCCCGCGCCGAGGAACAGCTCGCCCTTGAACATGGCGTGGTTGAGCGTGTGGTAGAGGGCGGCCATGAGCGCGATCGTCGCGATGACGTCGTTGCCCAGGGCGTGCGCCGTCATGGACGCGCCGACACCGAGCAAGATGATGCCGATGTTCTCGACGGAGTGGTAGGCCAGCAGGCGCTTAATGTCGTGCTCGTGGAGGGCGTAGACGACGCCCAAGACCGACGAGATGGATCCGAAGACCAGGACCATGAGGCCCCACCAGAGCTGGACGCCCGAACCCGCGAGCAGGTCGAGACCGACCTTGAGGATTCCCAGGATGCCGATCTTGATCATGCCGCCGGACATGAGGGCGGACACGTTGGACGGCGCCTCGGGGTGCGCCTGGGGCAGCCAGGAGTGCAGCGGGATGATACCGGCCTTTGCGCCGAATCCGAAGAACGCGAGGACGAAGCACGCGGAGGAGACGGCGGGTCCAAAGTCATGCGTACGGAAATCACTGAAGCTGAAGGAACCGCCCACGCCGTTGGTCATGAGCAGGAAGCTCGCCATGATAAGGACAAAGCCCACGTGCGCGATGACGAAGTAGAGCCAACCGCCCCTAATGGAGTTCTTGTTCTCCTCGATAACGACAAGGAAGTAGCTCGTAAGGGACATGAGCTCAAAGGCGACCAGGAACCAGAACACGTTGTCGGCGGTGATGACTAGCATCATCGAGGCGACGAAGGTGTTCATGAAGAAACCGGCGCGCCCGACCTTGCCCGGGTACTCATCGAAGTAGGACAGACCGTAGATGAAGCCCGCAAAGGCGAGGATTGAGATGAGGACCACGATCAGGCCCGCAAGGCCGTTGAGCAAGAGCTCGAGACGGGCGAACGGGAAAAAGAAGACCGTGTTGAGGGACGAAACGTCGCCAAGCACGGCCTCGAGGCCCGCGATGAACGACAGCACGGCCGCGACGGCGCCGATCAGGCAGCCGGCGGTCTTGGCGGCGTTGTCGGCCTTAATCAGCAGAACCGAGGCGAGCGCACCGATGCACGAGACGGCAAGCGATGCGATAAACAGCGTCATGCTATCCATTGTTTACGCTCCCTTCTGCTTTCTCGGACAGGCCCTGGGCCACAGCGGTAACATCGACGGCCGGACCGTTTTCGATCGAGCGCAGGCGCTTGGCCTCGTCGAGCTCGCGATCGGCCGCGCCGCCCATGACGGTCAGCGCCTTGGTGGGGCACGCCGCCACACAATGCGGGCCGTCCGGATCGAAAGCACACAGGTCGCACTTGACAGCGCAGGTGTACTGGCCAGGAGCCCACGTAAGCAGGCTGCTCAGGGACTTAGGATACGAAGGCGTCGGGTCGCACATGCCTGCGACGCCGGCGATAGACGTGCCATCGGGATGGATGGCTCCGAAGGGGCACGCAATGGCGCACAGCCTGCACCCGATGCACTCCTGCTCCTTGACGTGGATGCGATCGCCATCGTGCTCGATGGCATTCACCGGGCAGACCTCGGCGCAGGGGGCACCCTCGCAATGGTGGCAGGCAAGGGCGGCCGAAATACCGCCGGTCTTCACGAGCGCCAGGCGCGGCGTATCCTGAAGACCCTGCATCCGGTGGGCGTCGGCGCAGGCAGACTGGCATGTTCCGCAGCCGATGCACCTCTCCGGATTGATGTCGATGAAGCGGTTCATCCCCACTTCCTTTCAAAATAACGGGCCGGGCTCCCGAACGTACGGGACGCCCGGCCCAAAAAGCCAACGAGAACGGGACTACACGATTTGATTCACGTGCGTCTCGTCGTCGAACTTGGCGGCGCCAGGCTCAACGTCCTGGGGAGCGGCGGCGTCCACCAGAGCCTGCTTGAGCTCGGTGTACTGACGCTCGACCTCGCCCTCGGCCCAGACCTGGTCGGCGATAGCGTCGACCTGGCAGGCGGAGAACTTGTCCTCGGGCGTATGCGAGACCGGGTCGACCTTGTGAATGGTCAGCTCGTTGCACTTGCCGATCCACCACTGGTAGGTCATATAGACCGTGCCCTTATTGATGCGGTCGCTCACGTCGGCGCGGCTGTATACCTGGGCGCGGCGGCTGTGAATCGAGACGATGTCGCCGTTCTTGATGCCGCGCGCCTCGGCGTCCGCGGGATTCATGCGGACAAAGCCGGGCTCGTCGGCGAGCAGCGCCAGCGTCTTGCAGTTGCCGGTCATCGAGCGGCAGCTGTAGTGGCCGACCTCGCGGACGGTGCACAGGATGAGCGGGTACTCATCGTCGGGAAGCTCAGAGGGCGCCTCCCAGTCGTGCGCCATCAGGTTGGCGCGGCCGTCCTTGGTGGTGAACTTGCCACCAGCGAACATGTCGGGCGTGCCGTGGTCGTTCACATCGGTGCTCTTGACCGGCCACTGGGCGTAGCCGCCCTCGGGAGCCATCTTCTCGTAGGTCGCGCCCACAAAGTTGGGGCACAGGCTAATGCACTCGTTCCAGATCTGCTCGGTGTTGTCGTAGTGCATGGGGTAACCCATACGCGTAGACAGGTCCGCGAAGATCTCCCAGTCGTGACGGCACTCGCCCTTGGGCGGAACGGCCGCGTCAAAGTGCTGGAAGCTACGGTCGGATGCGGTAAAGACACCCTCGTGCTCGCCCCAAGAGGTGGCAGGCAGGATGACGTCGGCGAGCATGGTCGTCTGCGTCATAAAGATGTCCTGGCAAATGAACAGATCCAGCTCGGAGAGCGTCTTGCGCATACCGGCCGAATCGGGCTCGGTCTGCACCGGGTCCTCGCCGTAGTTGTAGAAGCAGTGCACCTTGCCCTCGTCGACCAGGTGGCCCAGGTCGGTGAGCTTGTAGCCCTCCTCGAGCGGGAGCTTTTCCTCGGGCACGCCCCAAGCCTTGGCAAACTTGGCACGCACTGCCGGGTCGGTGACCTTTTGGTAGCCAGGGTACAGGTTGGGCAGCATACCCATATCGCAGGAGCCCTGGACGTTATTCTGGCCACGCACGGGCGCGAGGCCGGAATTGGGTTTGCCGATCTGGCCGGCAACGCAGGCGATGGAGGCGATGGTGTGCACCGTCTTCAGGTTCTGCTTCTGCTGGCATACGCCCATACCCCAGCCAATGATGGCAGAGGGCTTCGCCGTGGCGTACATCTCGGCAGCTTGGTGGATCAACGCGGGCTCGACACCCGTGATGTCCTGTACGGATTCGGGAGTGTAGTTCTTGATGGTCTCCCACCACTCGTCAAAGCCGTTCGTGTGCTCGGCGACGAATTCCTTGTCGTAGAGGCCATCGTTGACCAAGCAGTTGGCAAAGGCATTGAGGAACGCAACGTTGCAACCGTTCTTGATCGGAAGGTAGAGATCGGCGATACGCGCGGTTTCGATATGGCGCGGATCGGCGACGATGATCTTGCAACCCTTTTCTTTGGCTCGCACGATACGCCTTGCGACGATGGGGTGCGAATCGGCAGGGTTATAGCCGAAGAGGAAAATGCAGCCCGCATCCTCCATACCGGGGATGGAGCATGACATGCAACCTGAACCAACCGTGTCCATCAGACCGAGGACAGTAGGGCCGTGTCAAGTACGGGCGCAGTTGTCCACGCTGTGGGTGCCGATGCACGCACGCGTAAACTTCTGCATGACGTAGTTCGCCTCATTGCCGCCGCCTCGCGAAGAGCCGGTGGTCATGACAGCGTTAGGACCATATTCGTCAATTATGGCCTGCATCTTAGATGCGGTGAAATCCAGTGCCTCGTCCCAGCTTACGCGCTCAAGATCCGCGCCCTTAGTGCGGCGGATCATCGGGTGCAGTACGCGAGGAGTCAAGATCTTGGTGTCGTTGATGAAGTCGTAGCCGCTCATGCCCTTAAGGCACAGCTCGCTCTGGTTGGTGATGCCGTTGAGCGGTTCGGTACCCACGACCTGGCCGTTTTGGACCAAGAGGTTAAACTGGCAACCGGCGCCGCAGTACGGGCAAATCACTTTATGCTTCTCCATGACACCCTCCTTCCTTTCTCTGCTACCGATTACTCGGTACTTATTTGACAATCATTGGGCCTGTCGCCCGACGCTTACGCCTCGTTTTCGATGGTGGCGCGGGCACGCTCGGCAGTCAGTTCTGCCAGGCGCTCCTCGTCTACCAGGGTGAGGCCCTTGGTCGGGCACGCCTCGGCACACGCCGGACCGCCGGGACGGTCCACGCACAGGTCGCACTTGAGCACGAAGCTCTTGGTCTGCGAACCCACACGCACGTCGCCCATCAAGACGGGGACCTGCGTGGTAGCCACGCTCACGGCGCCAAAGGGGCAGGCCATGACGCAGCTCTTGCAGCCGATGCAGTTGTCCTCGTTGACGCCGATGCGATGGTTCTTTGGATCAAAGAACAAGGCGCCCGTAGGACAGGCCTTCGCGCACGGGGCATCCTCGCAATGATGGCAAGCCACCGGTGCGGAGATCTCGTACGTACGCGTCACGCGCAGGCGCGGCGCGGCGATGTTGCCGGGAATATCGTGTGCCTCGATGCACGCCGCCATACAGGTTTGACACCCAATGCAGCGTGAAGAATCAGCCACGACTCGTTTATTGCCCATGTTGTTCACTCCCTCCTGAATCCCATGCCGGAGAGACCCTGTCGACGTTGCCCCGGACCGCCCGTGGTCCGGCATCGGCGTATCGAGTGCATGCGGCGAAACAGGCACTTCGATAGAATTCCTCCAACGATATACAGGTTAAATATACGCAGTTGCAGGTGGCAAACTTGAGCATACGACCTGCAATACGGGTGTATTGCAGGGGTTTTGGCAGGTTGGGATTATTCTCTATAAGCTATAAAGGTGAGTGTATTACATGCGTACATCCTGGGGAGATTTCACACTCGTTTATAAAGGATGTAATACGTTTGATATATATTTCGCGCTCATTAACTTGAGTGCAATAAAGCAGTGGCTATAAGATTGGTTATTATTAGCCAATGTTGTATTTGACCATTCATATTGCACGCTCATTAAGGGGGCCAGTGATGTCATCGACGCAAAAACGAGCCATCCTGCAGGTGCGCATTCGCGAAGAGGACAAACAGCATGCCGAGCGCCTCTACGACGCCATGGGCACATCGCTTGCCGAGGCCGTTTGCCTTTTTGTCGCGCAGAGCATTTTGATGCGCAAGCTTCCCTTTCAGCCGGTCGCCGTGCGCTCAAAGGACGGCACCGCCGCCTATGGATCGCTCAAAGCATATGGGGACCCCAATCGCCGCTCCGAGGAGCGCAATGCCTGGATTGAGTACCTTGCTACAGAATGCGACGATTCGATTTTGGGTCCCGAGGAAGTAGATATCCATGAGTAGCACCATCATCGACGAGACCGTCATCCTGCGCTACCTGCTTAATGACGACGAAGTTCTATCACCGCGCGCCGCCAAGGTCATCGCCACGCGCACCGCTCGCGTCTATCCCGAAATCATCACGCGCGTCGTGGTCACGCTGCGCGACGTCTATAAGGTTCCCCGCGTTGAAATTGCTGCGGCCATGAAGAAGCTGCTCGATGACGTCATGGTCGACGAGCCCACCGTTGTCTCCCTTGCTATCAAACTCTTTGGCAAGACCCATATGGACTTTACCGACTGCCTCCTCGCAGCCCGAACCGCCATCTACAACGATGATGTCGTGAGCTTTGGCAAGCCCATCATCCAAGGCATGATCGATTACCGCCGCCAGCGCCAAACCGCTGCCGACGCTCGCGACCGCGCCGCCGAAGCCCGCAGCCGAAGCACCGACTCCACCATCGACAAGCTCCGCCACCAATCCCGCCACTAGCACCATCCCCATTACAGTCTGAAATAGGCCATCGATAAATTTCGATGGCGAGCATTCGGCGCATTGCCTACGATACGGGCAAGCCCCGAGGGGCCGCCGATCGGGCGCCTCCGGATGGCCGTCTGCCCCTGCCCCGTAGAGGGCCC
>DBEYYU010000088.1:0-27646 GCA_048184855.1 Collinsella aerofaciens | reverse complement strand
CGGCAAATATGAGTACTGTTACTAGATTAGTGACAGCAAAAACAAAGAAACTTGGGCCGAAAATCTGGATTCAGCGAAGAGATAATAAACGAATGTGGAATATCTTGGCGCCAAGCAGGCTGTGCGGAACTCAAAAAGGGCTCGTGAGGCGGTAATACGCTGCTACTAAATTGGTAACAGTACTCATATTTGCCGTTTTTTGCACACGGCACCCTGAGACGGGTGCCCCGGAGCTCCCCGTGGGGGAGCTCCGGGCTTCATGGGGGCACGAATAGCCCGCTCCGACCTGCGAAATCTGTACTCGCGATGCGAATGACGCCCCTAACCTTAAACTTTAGCTTGAACTTAGCTATAATGCGCTTCGTTCCTACCAGGCTGTGGTTGCGGACGGACGAAATGCCCGTCCTAGTCCAAGACAGACGCGGTCAAAGGGATCCACGTAAGCGACCGCGTGCGCGCGGCGCGATCATGGCGCGTCCTAGATGTAAGCCGCACCGTCCGTTCGACTTTCTTTGGGGCAATACCGCCTCGCGGGCGAGCGGGCCAGTCGTGAAGGTGGCTGCGGCCTCCCGAGCAAACACCCCGGTGCGCAAGTGTGGGGTCAAATACCAGGTCAGCTGGTGGGAACAACCTGATATTCCGTGCAACGCACGGATCGTATACGACACAGAAGGTAGGGTAGTGGACATGGTGAGGGGCAGCTTGATGCACGCGGCTCGGTTAGGTGCTGGGACCGCAGCGGTCATCGCCGTTTTGGGCCTGAGCGGATGCGCGTTCAACCCGCTGTCTACGTTCACGACTCCCACGATCGACCAGATCGAGTACGAGACCGTCACGCCGGCGGTGTCGGACGACGCCCTGGTCACTCCCGGAACCCTGACGGTCGCCCTCGATACTTCCGATGCGCCGCAGGCCATGCAGGACGCCGACGGCGAGCTCACGGGGTATGCGGTTGACGCCGCCCGCGCCCTCGCAAGCCGCATGGGCCTTAAGGTCTCCTTTGTCGATGCGTCTTCGGCAGGTTCCGCGCTCGGCGACAAAAAGGCCGATATCTTTATCGGCGAGATTAACTCCACGGACGGGGACATTAGCTCGCTCGGCACCTGCCTGTACGATGCCACTTCCGTGTTCGGTAAAACTAGCGATGGTGGGTCGCTAAGCGTTTCCACCGATACCCTTAACACGTCCACCCTGGGCGTTCAGATGTCCTCGGCCTCGCAGGAGGCGCTTGCTAAGCAGAGCATCACCGCCAACCAAAAGACCTACTCCAACATCAACGAGTGCTTTGAGGCGCTCGAGTCCGGCGAGGTCGACTATGTGATCTGCGACTCCACGGCCGGCGGCTACCTTGCACGCCTGATGAGCGAGGTCTCCTATGTCGGTGCGCTCGAGGCGCCCTCGACGCTTGGTGTTGCGGGCGCCTCGTCCAATGACGAACTGTGCCGTGCCGTGAGCGACGCCCTCGACGACATCACGGTCGACGGTACGCTCGAGGCAGTCCACTGCGTCTGGTATGGCACGATGCCCTACGACCTCACCACTAAGACGGTTTCGGGCGCTAGCGTGCAGCCGGGTGACTCTGAGTCCAGTGAGACCATGTCCTCCGGCAGCGAGTCCTCCGATTCCAACAATGAGACCGCATCCTCCGAGGACAACTCGTCCAGCCAGGAAGGCACCATCACCGACGACGACATTAACAAACTCAATAGCTAGTTATTGCTAGGGGTGGTGTCTCCTATACGTTGGAAAGGACACTTCTTCACGGTTTCAACACGCACTGCCGGGCTTCTCCAATAGGGGAGTCCGGCTTTTTCATCCCTATAAAACCAGCAGGTCAAAGCTAATTTTCGGGACCAAATACAAATCTGTCGGCTCCCTCCTATAGCGCACTTTGCCACAGAAAAGTGCGAGACTTCGGTATGCGGTATCAAGCAATCGTTATTCGGGTCTTTAGGAATCCGCGTGATTAAATACACGGCAATGGGTACATAGCCAGTACGGTAAGTCCCCGAGGCAGATTGGAGCCACGTATGGATATCAAGGTTTCTGGACGCAAGACGACGGTAACCGATGCTCTGCGTGCGCATGTGGATGAGAAGATCGGCGAGGCGCTCAAGGTTTTCGATATCGAGCCCATGACGGTCGACGTTGTACTTCGCTATGAGAAGAACCCCTCGAACCCCAACCCGGCAATCGTCGAGGTCACGGTTCGTGCCCGCGGTTCGGTGATTCGCGTTGCCGAGCACGGTGCAGATATGTACGCCGCCATCGACCTCTCCGCCGATAAGGTCACCCGCCAGCTGCGCAAGTTCAAGACCAAGGTCGTGGACAACCGCCAGGGCGGTGCCAGCGCCGCGGATGTCGCGCCGGTCGAGCGCGTCGAGGATCTGGCCGACCTGCTGCTGCCCGAGGAGGAGGACGACCTGCTCGTCCGCGAGAAGGTTATCGACGTCACCCCGATGACTGAGGAGCAGGCGCTGGTGCAGACCGATCTGCTCGGCCACGACTTCTACGTGTTCGAGAACGCGACGACCGGCCTTATCAATGTGGTGTATCACCGTAAGAATGGTGGATATGGCATCATCAAGCCCCGCATCGAAACACTTGACGAGTAAAATACGTTAACTTGCATGAGTTAACGGTTGGCGGCCATCCCATGCGGGTGGCCGCCTTTTTACGTAAGGAGTCGCTTTGATGGACAAGGCCGCATCTACCGGTCATTCGGACCGTTGCCGCATCGTCGTCGATACCTGCTGCGACTTTAGCCCCGAGGTCGCCGCGAACCTCGATGTCGATATCCTGGGTTTCCCCTTCATTATCGATGGCGAGGAGCGCACGGATGACATCTGGTCGAGCATCACGCCCAAGGAGTTTTACGACCGCATGCGCGCTGGTGCCCGCGTGTCCACCTCGGCTGTGTCGCTCGGTCGCTATATCGAGTTCTTTACCGAGTGCGCCAAAGAGGGCACGCCCACGGTCTACCTGTGCTTTACCTCGGCGCTGTCGTCGAGCTACAACTCCGCGTGCCAGGCGGCAGATGCCGTGCGCGCCGAGTATCCCGATTTTGAGCTGTACGTGGTCGACAACGCTCTGCCCTGCGCGACCGGCGCGCTCTTGGCGCTCGAGGCCGTGCGCCAGCGTTCGGCGGGACTGACCGCCAAGCAGCTGGTCGATTGGGCAAACGAGGCAAAGACCTACGTCCACGGCTACTTTACGCTCGAGAGCTTCGACGCACTGGCTGCCGGCGGCCGCATTCCGCCCGCGGCGGCGCAGCTCACGGCAAAGCTCGACGTCAAGCCCGAGCTCTCCTACGACCTGGCCGGCTCGCTGTCGCTGATCGGCGTCAACCGCGGCCGCAAGAAGGCGCTCAAGTCCATCCTCAAGTCGTTCCGCGAGAACTACGTGCCCGATCGCACCATGCCCATCGCCATCATGACGGCCGATGCCGAAAAGGATGGTGACTGGCTCGAAGCCGCCATCCGCAAGGAGGAGGGTTGCGCCGACGTCACGATCATTCGCGGCTCCGTGGGTCCCACCATCGGCTCGCACGTGGGCCCCGGCATGGTGGGCTGCGCGTTTTGGGGTAAGAACCGCGCCGACAAGGCGTCGCTTTCCGACCGCATCGCTCGCCGCGTGCGCGGCCAGTAGGCAAGTAGCGCGGCCGTAATCGACCCCAACTCACTGCCCAAACGCTGGCACCGAGTATTCAACCTGGTAACAACACCCAACCCAAAAGGAAAGGTTTCATGGCAAACAAGCTCTCCGTCGCATTTATCGGCACCGGAATCATGGGTGCCCCCATCGCCGGCCACATCCTGGATGCCGGCTATCCCGTCACGGTCAACAACCGCACCAAGTCCAAGGCGGCCGCGCTTATCGAGCGTGGTGCCGCCTGGGCCGATACGCCGGCCGATGCCGTGGCTAACGCCGATGTCGTCTTTACCATGGTGGGTTATCCCTCCGAGGTCGAGGAGCTCTACCTTGCGGGTGACGGCCTGCTCGCGTGCACTAAGCCCGGCGCGGTCCTGATCGACCTCACCACGAGTTCGCCTGAGCTGGCGCGAGACATTGCCGAGGCCGCCCAGGTCTCCGGCCGCATGGCGTTTGACTGCCCCGTCACCGGCGGCGAGTCGGGAGCTATCGCCGGCACGCTTACGGCTATCGTGGGCGCCACCGAGAACGACATCGCGCCGGTCCGCGATATCCTTGCCACCTTCGCGGCCAACATCTGCTGCTTCGACGGCGCCGGCAAGGGCCAGGCTGCCAAGCTCGCCAACCAGGTGTCGCTGGGCGCCTGCATGGTCGGCATGGCAGACGCCATGGCATTTGCCGAGTTGAGCGGCCTTGACCTGGAGAAGACCCGCCAGATGATCCTGGGCGGCACCGGCAAGTCCGGCGCCATGGAGAGCCTGGCTCCCAAGGCGCTCGACGGCGACTACAAGCCCGGCTTTATGGTCGAGCACTTTATCAAGGACCTGCGCTTGGCGCTCGCCTATGCCGACGACCGCGAGCTTGCGCTGCCCGGTGCCGACGTGGCCTTTACGCTCTACGACATGCTCGACGCCATCGGTGGTGCCAAGCTGGGTACCCAGGCCGTCACGGTCCTCTATAAGGAGGAGGCCGACGCCATCGCCGCCGGTCTGGACTGGTCGCAGTATCGTCCCGAGGAGCATGGCGCTCACGAGGACGGCTGCGGTTGCGGCGAGCATGGCGACGATCACGAGTGCGGTTGTGGCCACCACCACGACGAGGGCCACGAGTGCTGCGGCGGCCACGGCCATGATGACGGCCACGAGTGCTGCTGCGGCCACCATCACGGGGAGTAGCGCCCATGAGCTGGACGTTCGTGGTGCTTGCGCTGGTGCTCTTTCTCTTTGCGATCTACATTGGCTTTTTGTGCGGCCAGTGGGCGTGCGAAAAGCGTGTCATCACCAAGCGCGACTACTGGATTGCCAACTTTGCGGGAGCGGCGGCAGTCGTCC
The DNA here is from genome assembly GCA_048184855.1 of Collinsella aerofaciens. Lineage (GTDB taxonomy): Bacteria > Actinomycetota > Coriobacteriia > Coriobacteriales > Coriobacteriaceae > Collinsella > Collinsella aerofaciens_CA. Next base: position 22,664 of record DBEYYU010000088.1, on the reverse strand, counting down.
TGCTGACCTGGGTGTTCTCACTGTTCCCGCTGGTGCAGTTTGCGCCGATCGGCTGGCTCGGCGGCTTTATCGCCGGCCTTAAGATGAGCTTTGGCGAGTCCGTCGGTCCGTGGCGCAAGCACGACGAGGTCTTTAACGTCAACAAGGCTCACCGTGCCGCCGCCGACGCGGGCGACGCCGAGGAACGCCGCCGTGCGCGTCGCAATGGCGCGGCCGATCGACAGCTCATCTCGGTCACCGATGACAGCAAGGGTGCTGGCAAGCACGCTAAGAAATAGTAAGAAGAGGTAACTATGGCAGAAAACAAAGACGAACAGCTCACCGACGAGGAGCTGGCACAGCTTCAGCTGGCAGAGGAGAACGAGAACGCCGTCGACCGTCTGGTCAAGGAACTCGGCTGCCCCACGCGCCGCATCCGCCAGTTTGCCGCCCGCGTGCTGCACCTGCTTGCCGAGCGCGATCCGCAGCGCGTCGTGCCCTGCGTGCCCGCGCTGATCGAGGCGCTCGACCGCCCCGAGGCTCAGACCCGCTGGGAGGCCCTCGATGCCCTGACGGCGCTCGCCACCACCTGCCCCGAGCAGCTGGGCGATGCCTTTGAGGGTGCCGAGACCGCACTGTTCGACGAGATCTCCTCCACGCTGCGCTATGCTGCCTTCCGCCTGCTGTGCGTGTGGGGCGCCACGAGCGTCGAGCGTTCGCGCGAGGCTTGGCCCATCCTGGACGAGGCCATCCAGTGCTACCACGGCGACCTCGAGTATCGCGACATGCTCGGTTGCCTGTACGAGTTTGGCCAGGGCGAGATTGACGCCGAGGTCGCCGAGAAGCTCGCGCTGCGCCTTAAGTTCGACGCCGAGAACGGCAAGGGCAGCTATCTCAAAGCCCGTTCGAGCGAGATTTGCGAAATGCTTGTTAAACGCTTTGACCTTGATCTCTCCAAAAAGAAGAAGCGTGCTAGCGTTAAAAAATCTGACGACGCCGAAAACGAGGAGTAACAGATTATGGCGCACGATGTAGTCCTGATTCCCGGTGACGGTATCGGTCCCGAGATTACGCAGGCCATGCGCCGCGTGGTCGAGGCCACCGGTGTCCAGATCAACTGGAACGTCCAGGAGGCCGGCGCCGGCGTCATGGACGAGTTTGGCACGCCGCTGCCCCAGCATGTGCTCGATGCGGTCGCCGAGACCAAGGTTGCCATCAAGGGTCCCATCACCACACCGGTCGGCACGGGTTTCCGCAGCGTTAACGTGGCCCTGCGCAAGCACTTCGACCTGTACGCCTGCGTGCGCCCCTGCCTGTCGCAGCCGGGCGACGGCTCGCGCTTCCGCGATGTCGACCTGGTTATCGTGCGCGAGAACACCGAGGACCTCTACGCCGGCATCGAGTTCGATGAGGGCGCTGCCGAGGTCGAGGAGCTCTCGCAGCTCGTCGAGCACTCGGGCCAGAAGACCTTCGCCGCTGATTCCGCCATTTCAATTAAGCCGATTTCCATCGCCAAGAGCCGCCGCATTGTGGAGTATGCCTTTGAGTATGCCCGCCGCTGCGGCCGCAAAAAGGTGACGGCCGTGCACCAGGCCAACATCATGAAGGCGACCGACGGCCTGTTCCTGCGCGTGGCGCGCGAGGTGGCCGCCAACTATCCCGATATCGAGTTCAACGACAAGATCGTCGACGCCACCTGCATGGGCCTGGTCCAGAACCCCAACGACTTCGATGTCCTGGTGCTGCCCAACCTGTACGGCGACATCGTGAGCGACCTGTGCGCCGGCCTGGTGGGCGGTCTGGGCATGGCCCCCGGCTCCAACATCGGTGCCGACTGCGCAATCTTTGAGGCTACGCATGGCTCCGCGCCCGATATCGCCGGCCAGGATATCGCCAACCCCACGGCCGAGATCCTCTCTGCTGCGATGATGCTCGATCACCTGGGCGAGAATGATGCCGCCAATCGCATTCGTGCCGCCGTATCTGCCACGCTCGACGAGGGCGAGCAGGTTACCGGTGACGTGCGTCGTGCCCAGACCGGTTCCGTCGAGGGCGCGGTAGGCACACAGGCCTTTGCCGATGCCGTTATCGCGCACCTGGTCTAAGGTATGCACGCTGCAAACGCCTAAATAGTACTTAAGTGTTTGCGTATAACCTAAGAATCAATACGCCCGGCGCTCTGCCGGGCGTATTCTATTGGGGACTATGTTTCCTAACAAGGAGTAACTGATATGGGTCTGATTCAAAAGAAGGACGAGAAGGACGAGATCGACGGCATCCAGATCATCGAGCGCGGCGAAGGCCCCGACGGTGATGAGGACGAGAAGATCGACCTGGTCGCCGGCACGTCTGCCGAACATATTGCCGCCGGCACGACCGCCGAGGAGGAGGACGCTCGCCTGGAGGCAAAGATCGCCGCGGACGCCGCCGACGAGAACCTCATGCCCGAGGAGCAGGATGAGGACGAAGCTGACGCCGATGCGGACGACCGTGTATCCAAGCACAAGAAGACGATGATTGTCGCCTTTGTGGTCGCCATCGTGATCGCTGCCGTGGTCGGCTTCTTTATCGGCAACGGTGGTTTTGGCGGCAAGGGCGTCGGCTCGGCGACCCTGACCGAGGACCAGCTCGATTCGACCGTGGCAAGCTACAGCTACAACGGCAAGAAGAGCGACATCACCGCGCGTGAGGCCATCGAGAGCCAGTACAGCCTCGACACCGTCAAGGACGACGACGGCAACTACACCGCTCCGTCTGCCGACGTTATCCTGTCCTACGTGCGCAACCAGATTCTGCTGGACGCCGCCGAGGACGAGGGCATTACCGTCTCTTCCAAGGAAATGAAGCAGTACGCCGAGGACTCCATCGGCACTTCGGACTACAAGACCATGGCCACGCAGTACGGCGTGTCCAAGGACCAGGCCAAGCAGATCGTCCGCCAGTCTGCGACGCTGCAGAAGCTCTATAAGAAGAAGGTCGGCGACACCTCCGCAAGCATGCCGACCGCCCCGACCGAGCCTGCTGACGGCAACGAGGAGACCGCGAGCAAGGACTACGCCGATTACATCATCAACCTTGCCGGCGATGAGTGGGATAGCTCAAAGGACACTTGGAAGGATGCCGACAGCACCTATGCCAAGGCCTTTGCCGATGATGCCTTTACGGCCGATAGCGCTACCTATAAGCAGGCCATGACCGCCTACTACACCGCCTACCAGCAGTATTCTTCGCAGGCTTCGAGCGCCAGCTCCAAGTGGACCGAGTATGCTAACGGCCTCTACGCCAAGGCCAACATCAGCATCTACGGCCTGTTTGCGTAAGGTTTGCCTGCACTACTGCGCGCTAACCGATCTACCTGATTGAGCCCGCTAGAACGGACAATGTTCTAGCGGGCTTTTTGCGTTGAGGGCGTGATTGACGGCTTAATTATGGCTATTCATCTTTAAGCCCAAAAAGGCTATCGGCTTCATCGTCGGATATATATTCCAGTACATCGCTTGGTTGGCAGTCGAGTGCCCGGCATATCGCGTCAAGAGTTGAAAAACGTATGGCAGAAACCTTGCCCGTCTTAATGCGTGACATATTGACCTGGGAGATGCCCACACGTTCCGCAAGCTCTTTGGATGAGATCTTGCGTTCGGCGAGCATGCGGTCAAGCCGCAGAATAATCATGGATTCCCCCTAGAGCAACTCGTCATCTTGTTTTTGCAGGATATACCCGTAGCGGAAGATGCTGGCAATCAGGCAAATAATCAGGCCTGCAAAGAGCATGGAGGGCTCGAATAACTGGCCGACGAACGCATCCGTAAAGCTGCCGCCAAATCCTGAGAGTATCATTCCCGTGATTACGGCGCCAAGAAGCCTCACGGCAACGCCGCCGATAAGGAATAAATGTCCTACTCGACGAAGTGTCTGGTTACATTCAAGGTCAAAGGGCCTGCCTTCCTTTTCAATGTTGAGGAAAAGCCTGCGCACGCCTATCGCGATGGTAAGCGCGAGACATGTCATCAAGAGACTCCCTATGGCAGTGTGACCATCGTGTGCGACGAGCATAAGTGGGGCCTGCGCATCGGTGCCGACGATAGCAAGGCACGGCCCTTCGCCGGCTTGAAGTTCTACGGATTGGAGACACGACCCTTGGGAGAGGCCAGGCAATATGAGTAGAAGGTCAATCGCAATGACTGCGAGGAGTCCCAGAGCGAGCGCGGTGGTAATGCAGATCGTGGCCCATTTGCAGATGCGAGCGAGCTTCCTCAGTTTGGCTATCGTCTGTTCGCGGCTGATGGTTTCATTCGATATAGATGCGTTTCGATGGACCATAACCCCTCCAATCGGCGTTTGGGATGATACTTGTATCATATCAGAATTAACGATAAACGATAAATAATTACGGATACTGAGTATGTAATGATTGAAAACGATTAGCGTGAGCTATTAGCTCATTTTGGATGCCGGAGTTTGGCGCGTGGGGGATAAGGACAAATGCCAAAATTTCCTGTGATCGCGCAAGCGTTCCATCGCGTTTCCCTAATTCATCTGGGAAAACAACTGCAAACGATTGCAAGTAACCGGTGAACGGTCGAAAACTACCGTTCACCGATAATCTCAAAACTGGTTCTAACTGGTATTAAGTCAAAAAGACCAATTCACATATCTTCACAATGACCTGCAATTTTTCTACACGCTATTTTTAGCCGCCCTGCGTTGTTTAGACACAGGAAAAGATCCGATTTTTTGCCAAAGCATTTCGAAACGGTTTCAAAACCCAGGTAGAAGTGTTAACGACCGGTAAACGGTCGATTTATCACCGTGAGCGGTGCAAAAACGTTTTACCGTATGAATCAACGAAAGCGACCTCTTCTGGGGTGATATAGTGACAACAACACGTCACGTGGTTACTACCAGTTTAGAAACCACTGGTCTTCAAAGAACGCTTTCTAAGAAGCTTTAAGGGCGAGTGCCCGCTGGCTTCCGAAAATCATCGGACTCAGATTGTACACACCTTCGGAAGGGAAATTTGAATGGTTGGCTTTATTCTTACCGGTCATGGACAGTTCGCACCCGGCCTTGCAAGCGCTATCGCTATGGTTGCCGGCGACCAGCCTGCTTTTACCGTCGTTCCTTTTGAGGGCGACCAGGCCGCATCCTACGGTGAGGATCTCCGCGCCGCTATTACCGCCATGCGCGAGGAGTGCGATGGCGTGCTCGTCTTTACCGACCTGCTTGGCGGCACCCCGTTCAACCAGTCGATGATGATTGCCCAGGATGTCGACAACGTCGAGGTTCTGACTGGCACCAACCTTCCCATGGTTATTGAGCTTCTGTTCCTCCGCGGCAATGCCACGCTCGCCGAGCTTGGCGAGCAGGCCGTGACCGTTGGCCAGACGGGCGTCACCGCCCAGACGGTCGCATCCGTTGCCGGCCCCGAGGAAGAGGATATCTTCGGCGACGAGGACGGCATCTAATGGCCGATTTCGGAGCCAACGTCCTGAGCTCCTCGGTCGCTCTTTTAGGCCTGCTTGTCATCATGGGCTTGATTTACACCATCTGGTCGCAAATCAACATGAAGAAGAAGCAGAAGTACTTCAAGGAGCTGCACACCGAACTCAAGCCGGGTCAGGAGGTTCTTTTCGCCGGCGGTATCTACGGAACCGTCAAAGGCATCGAAGGCGAGAAGGTCCAGATCAAAGTCCGATCCGGAGCCGTCGTAGATGTTTCGCGTTACGCGATTCAGGAGATTAAGTAACTGTCGTCAGCAAATATCGAAAGGAAGCTGATCAACATGGCAGAACCCAACATTCTTCTTACCCGCATCGATAACCGACTGGTTCATGGTCAGGTTGCCACCCAGTGGAACTCCACTCTGGGCTCCAACCTCATCCTCGTCGCCAACGACGACGTGGCGTCCAACACCATGCGCCAGAACCTCATGAAGATGGCCGCTCCCGCCGGCGTCGCTACGCGTTTCTTCTCCCTGCAGAAGACCATCGACGTCATTGGCAAGGCGAGCCCGCGCCAGAAGATCTTCATCGTGGCCGAAACACCGGAAGACGTGCTTACGCTCGTCAAGGGCGGTGTGCCTATAAAGAAGGTAAACATCGGCAACATGCACATGTCGGAAGGAAAGCGCCAAGTCGCCACCTCCGTCGCAGTTAACGACGAGGATGTCGCTGCGTTTAAAGAGCTGCAGGAATTGGGGGTGGAGTTGGAGATCAGGCGCGTTCCGAGCACGCCTGTTGAGGACACGAGCAAGCTCTTCTCGTAATCCTCGTGATCCACGTTGTCAGGAGTGAAACCCTGACGTTCTGTACGTGATATCCAAAGTGCGTACATTCATTTTGAAAGGAGGAGCAAGATGGAATACTCGATCATCCAGATCGCTCTGGTCTTCGTTGTTACGTTCATCGCGGCAATCGACCAGTTTGATTTCCTCGAGTCTCTCTATCAGCCCATCGTCACCGGCGCCGTCATCGGTCTTATCCTTGGCGACCTCAACACCGGTCTTCTCGTGGGTGGTACCTATCAGCTCATGACGATCGGCAACATGCCGATCGGAGGCGCTCAGCCGCCTAACGCCGTCATCGGCGGCATCATGGCAGCCATTCTCGCTATCGCCACGGGCCTCGAGCCCAACGCGGCAGTCGGCCTCGCTATTCCGTTCGCTCTGCTTGGCCAGCTTGGCGTTACCCTGGTCTTCACGCTTATGTCCCCGCTTATGTCCACGGCCGATAACATGGCTCACAACGCGGACACCAAGGGCATCGAGCGCCTGAACTACTTCGCCATGGCTCTGCTCGGCCTGATCTTCGCTGTCGTCGTCACCCTGTTCTTCATCGCTGGCGCTACCATTGGTCAGACCATCGCTTCCGCCATCCCGACTTGGCTGCAGACCGGTCTGTCCGCTGCAGGCGGCATGATGCGCTTCGTCGGCTTCGCCGTCCTGCTCAAGGTTATGATGAACCGCGATATGTGGGGCTTCTTCCTCATGGGCTTTGGCCTCGCGCTCATCACCGTTGCCAACGATTCGCTGGCAACCCCTGCTCTGCTCATCCTCGCTCTCATCGGCTTCGGCATCGCTTTCTGGGACTTCCAGCAGCAGACCGAGCTGAAGGGTGCAGCTGTTTCTGACGGAGGTGACTTCGAAGATGGCATCTAATGAGTATGTGATCCCGGAGCACTACGAGGATCTCACTCCTGCTCCGCAGCTCGACCAGAAGACCCTCAACAAGATGGCTTGGCGCTCCTGCTTCCTGCAGGCCTCGTTCAACTACGAGCGTATGCAGGCCGCTGGCTGGCTCTACTCCATCATCCCCGGTCTGGAGAAGATCCACACCAACAAGAACGACCTCGCGGCTTCCATGAGCCACAACCTGGAGTTCTTCAACACCCACCCGTTCCTCGTCACCTTTGTTATGGGCATCGTGCTTTCGCTCGAGCAGAACAAGGTTGACATCCCCACGATCCGCGCCGTCCGCGTCGCCGCAATGGGCCCGCTCGGTGGTATCGGTGACGCCCTGTTCTGGCTGACGCTCGTGCCTATCACGGCCGGCATCACCTCCAACATGGCCATCAATGGCAACGCCGCTGCGCCGATCATCTTCCTGGTGATCTTCAACGCCGTTCAGTTCGCTCTGCGCTTCTGGCTCATGAACTGGTCCTACAAGCTTGGCACCAGCGCTATTGACGCTCTGACCGCCAACATGCAGGCCTTCACGCGTGCCGCTTCCATCATGGGCGTCTTCGTCGTCGGTTGCCTGGTCGTCACCATGGGTGGCACCCAGATCAACCTCCAGATCCCCAACGGCACCACCCGTGGCCTCTCCGCCACTACCGTGATCGTCTCCGAGAAGGAGGCCGAGAACTTCACTGGTATGGAGGGCATCGATACCGAGACCGCTGAGGCCGGTACCATCGCCATGACCGATGAGGACGGCAACGCCCTCACCGCTTCCGATGCCGACGGCAACGCTGTCGAGTGCGGCGTCACCGATCTGGGCAACGGCATGGAGTCCGTTACCTACGGCACCGTTACCGAGGATCCGGTCAACTTCTCTGTTGCCGACACCCTCAACACCATCGTCCCGAAGCTCGTCCCGCTTATGCTTACGCTGCTGCTTTACTACATGTTCGCTAAGCACAGCTGGACCCCGACCAAGGGCATTCTGCTGCTCTTCGTCCTTGGCATCCTGGGCGCTGGCCCGCTTGGTCTCTGGCCGAGCATCTGGTAAGGCTCTAGCTTGAGGGGTGTGTCCCTACGCGGCTCACACCCCGACCCCTTAAGCCATGTGTATGTTAAAAGCCGCGTGCTCGAAAGAGCGCGCGGCTTTTGTTTTTTCTTGATGATTCGGGTGTGGCAGACAGATAATGCTAAACACCCTAGGTAGTTAGCCGAATTCGAGCAAAAGGGAGGATAGGATGGCGATCGGAGCGCGTAAGCAACCGCTGTACGATCAGCTGGTCGATATTCTGACCGAAAAGATCGACCATGAATATCGCGCCGGTGACATGATTCCTTCCGAGCGCGAACTTTCGGAGCGCTATGGTCTCTCGCGCACTACGGTACGCATGGCTCTGCAGGAACTGGAGCGTTTAGGACTGGTGGTTCGGCAGCACGGTCGCGGTACCTTTGTGACCGACCGTTCGGCAAAGGCAACCAATCTCATGCAGTCCTACAGCTTTACCGAGCAGATGCGCGCGATGGGTCGCGACCCCGAGACCACGATTCTCGAGTTTTGCGAGATGGAGGCCGATAAAAATCTGGCCGAGCATATGGGATTGCGTATCGGTGATCGCATTTTTAAGCTTAAGCGCCTTCGTTCTGCCGACAACATGCCCATGATGGTCGAACGCAGCTATCTACCAGTTCGTCAATTTCTGTCCCTAAAGCGACCGCTGCTGGAGCGTAAGCCGCTTTACGATGTGATTGAGCAAGACTTTCAGCAAAAGATACGCGTGGCCGAAGAGGAGTTCTATGCGAGCATAGCCCGTCCCACCGACGCCCACCTTTTGGGAATTGTCGAGGGCTCGCCTGTGCTCGATTTGGTCAGGACTACGTATAACGAGTCAAACGAGGTTGTGGAGTACACACTCTCGGTTGCTCGTGCCGATCAGTTTAAATACAAGGTTTACCACCAGCGTAGCGACTAGTGCTCGCATCGTTTCCATATGATGATTCTTTGCATTTAACTGGTTACTACCAGATAACCAACCGAAGTGTATAATTGCACGTCAGAGGATTACTTCTAGAGAGAGGTATTAAAAATGTTCGAGAAGAGTGTCGAGGAGCTCACCGAGCTCGGCGCCCAGATCACCACGGCCGAAATTGCTCAGCAGCCCGAGCTTTGGCGTGATACGCTCAACATCTATCGCGAGAACAAGGAGGCCATCGAGGCCTTCCTGGCCGAGGCTCGCGCTATGGGCGAGGGTCGTCTGTCCGTTGTCTTCACCGGTGCCGGTACGTCCGACTACGTTGGCGATACCTGCGCCCCGTACCTGCGTCACGCTGGCAACACTGATCTCTACGACTTTAAGCCCATCGCCACGACCGACATCGTGAGCGCCCCGCGCGACTTCCTGCGCGCCGAGGATCCCACGCTCGTGGTTTCCTTTGCCCGCTCTGGCAACAGCCCCGAGAGCCTTGCCACCGTTGCCGTTGCCAAGGAGCTCGTCCACAACGTCAAGTTCCTCAACATCACTTGCGCTCCCGAGGGCAAGCTCGCCGTCGAGTCTGCCGATGATCCCAACGCGCTGACGCTGCTCATTCCGCGCGCCAACGACAAGGGCTTCGCCATGACCGGTTCTTATTCCTGCATGACCCTGCTCTCCACCCTTATTTTCGACACTGCCTCTGACGAGCAGAAGGCCGAGTGGGTCGAGACGATTGCCAAGATGGGCGAGGAGGTCATCTCCCGTGAGCCCGAGATCGCCGATTACCTGGCTGGCGACTTCAACCGCGTGACCTACTTGGGTTCTGGCTCCTTCGGTGGCCTTGCCCAGGAGAGCCAGCTCAAGATCCTTGAGCTCGCTCACGGTCTGGTCGCTACTTCCTACGACACCTCCATGGGCTATCGTCACGGACCTAAGTCCTTCGTCGACGATAAGACGCTCGTCTTCGTGTTCGTCAATAACGACGCCTACACCCGTCAGTACGACATCGACATCCTCAACGAGATCGGTGGCGACGAGATCGCTCAGCACACCATCGCCGTTCAGCAGGAAGGTGCCACCGTCTATGAGGGTGAGTCCTTCACCTTTAAGGGCTACGAGGCACTTCCCGAGGGCTACCTTGCTCTGCCGTTCGTGATGTTTGCCCAGGCTATCAGCCTGCTCAACTCCGTGCGCGTGGGCAACACGCCCGATACGCCGAGCCCCACCGGCACGGTCAACCGCGTGGTTAAGGGCGTGACGATTCACCCCTTCACCGCTTAATCGCGTCCCCCTGTAAGGGCGCCCGTCCGCTCATAACGGCGGGCGGGCGCTTTTTGTTTTACGTGAGCTGGGTATAAGCATCACTACAGTCAACTGCTTTAGAAGCAAGGAGTGCATATGAGCACGTACGCAATTAAGGCTGACAAGTTCTTCTTGCCGGCAGGCCCGCAACTGGGCGGCTATCTTATGGTCGAGGATGGCGTCTTTGGCGCCTGGCAGGCCGACGAGCCCTCTTGCGAGATTAAGGACTACACGGGATCGTGGGTCGCACCGGGTATGGTCGATACTCACATCCATGGCTTCTACAACCACTCAACTACCGATAACGATCCCGAGGGCATCGATATCAGCTCGACCGAGCTCGCCCGTCGCGGCACCACCAGCTGGCTGCCCACGACGTTCACCGATGGCGTCGAGCAGATCAAGGACGCCTGCGCCGCCATCGCTCAGGCGGACGAGGGTCGCGGCCCCGACTTCTGCGGTGCTCGCATTCAGGGCATCTACCTGGAGGGCCCCTTCTTTACCATGAAGCACGTGGGCGCGCAGAACCCCGCTTATCTTATCGACCCCTCCGAGGAGGTCTTCGATCAGTGGCAGGAGGCTGCGGGTGGTCGCATCGTCAAGAGCGCCATGGCGGCCGAGCGCGACGGTGCCGCTGCTTATGCGGCTGCTCTGAATGCCAAGGGTGTGGTGACCAGCATCGGTCACTCCGACGCCACCTACGATGAGTGCATCGCCGCCATCAACGCCGGTGCCAGCTGCTTTACGCATACCTATAACGGTCAGCGCGGGCTGCATCACCGTGAGCCCGGTGTCGTGGGCGCTGCCATGTCCACGCCCGAGACCTACGCCGAGATCATCTGTGACGGCAAGCACGTTAACCCTGCCGCCATCAAGGCGCTGCTGCAGGCAAAGGGCTGGCAACACACGGTGCTCATCACTGACTGCCTGGGCTGCGGCGGCATGCCCGAGGGCAGCTACACCAGTGGTGGCATGGACGTCATCATGAAGGACAACCTGTGCTGGCTCGCCGACGGCAAGAGCATTGCCGGCTCGGTGCTCACGCTTGCCCAGGGCGTCAAGAACATCGTTGACTGGGGCATCGCCAGCGCCGATATCGCCATTCGCATGGCAACCGAGGTGCCGGCACGCTCCGCGCACATCGAGGATAAGTGCGGCAGCATCATGCCGGGTCGCGACGCCGACTTTGTCGTGTTCGACCATGAGCTTACCCTCGTCGAGACGTATGTTGGCGGCCAGAGCGTCGGCAACGCCTTTACCGAGTAACGATAGAAAAAGACGGCGGGCCCGAATCTGCTCGGACCCGCCGTATGGGTTAAACGCTCAAAAGCACCTTCACAGTTACAGCTTGTTAGCGATCTTCTTTGCCGTGCGCTTAACGCCGGCCACCAGGCCTCCTGCAGGATTCTCCTTCTCGTATGCTAGACGCTTCTCACGTTTGGCGTACTCTTCGACGATGATATCGCCGTACTCATCTTCGATCTTGTCGAAGAAGTCGACGGCGCCCTTAATTTCCTCAGCGGTCGGGTGTCCCTTTTGGACACCGCCGGCGAGTTTGAACGGCCCCCACGTATCAAAGCCGGGGCAGCCGTAGACACCCATAAAGATGGCCTGCCTCATGCGGCAGATGCCATCGATATCCTTGCCGTACCACTTGTTTTTGCCACCGTAGGTCATAAGGCCAAACACCTTGTCCTGCGGCTGCAGCACGTTGGTCAGTACACGTGCCATATCCTTGTCGATCTCGGAGTAATAGATGCCCGTGGCGACGCCGATTAGATGATATTCGTGCAGGTTGGGGTACTCGTTTTTGCCGAGTGACTTCACGTCGAGGGTATCGATCTCGGGGTGCGCCTCGACGATGGCGTCCACTAGCTTTTTCGTATTGCCGTGATGGCGCGAGGCGTAGAGGATGATGGTTCGCATAAGAAGGCCTTTCAGCTGTAATTGCATCAATGTCTGTATGGTACCCCGTTACATGGCTGGGATACCGGACGCATCGATGAACGTGCGGGTTTGTCCTTTGGTCAGGGCCGAGACGGGTACTTGCGAGCAAAAAGCAGTTGTTCGAAAGGATGGGCAATGGAATACGCTCTCTCCAACGATTCGATTTCTATTAAGGTGTCCACGGCTGGTGGTTCGTTTACCTCGATCGAGGCCGGAGGTCGCGAGTATCTGTGGCAGGGCGATCCCGCCGTGTGGTCCGGCCAGGCACCGATTTGCTTCCCGATTTGCGGAGGCTTGCGCGATAACAACGCCATGACGTTTGCCGGGCATCATGTAAAGCTCGCTCGCCATGGGTTTGCGCGCAAACAGGAGTGGAGGCTGCTGAGCCAGAGCGAGAACGAGCTGGCGATGTGCCTGGCTTCGGAGGATAACGCCGCGCTGCTGAGCGATTATCCGTATCCGTTTAAGCTTGTCGCCCGCTATACGCTCGAGGACGCTGCCGTGCGCGTTTCCTATGAGGTCACCAACGAGGGCACCGAGGACATGCCGTTCTTTATTGGCGGTCATCCCGGCTTTAGGTGTCCGCTCGATGAGGGCGAGGCCTATACGGACTACGAGTTGCGCTTTGAGAAGGACGAGGCTGCGGAGCTCTGCACCGCCGTCCCCTCGACTGGCTTGATTGACGTGACCAATCGCTCCAAGAACCCCATGGTGGGAAAGACGCTGCCTCTGTCACATGAGCTCTTCGATTTTGCGGAGACCATCTTTGACGTGCTCGAGAGCCGTCAGGTCACGCTTTCCAAAAAGGGCGAGGACAAGGGCGTCCGCCTGAGCTTTGAGGACTTCCCATATCTCATTGTGTGGAGCAAGCCCGAGGGCGATTTTGTGGCGGTTGAGCCCTGGGGCGGCCTTTCGACCTGCTCCGATGAGGACGACGTGCTTGAGCATAAGCGCGGCTGCCTTGTCGCCAAGCCCAAGGAGACCGTCGTTCGCTCGTTCACGATTGAGATTCTGTAATTCCGTTTTGTCGACTCGTATCGCGAGGCATAAGGAGCCTGCGAGATAAGGAGCTAAAAATGATCCTCACCGTTACGATGAACCCGTCTGTCGATACGCGCTATCAGCTCGATGAGCTCATTATCGACGACGTCAACCGTGTGACGCCCGAAAAGACCGCCGGCGGCAAGGGCCTCAACGTGGCCCGTGTACTGGGTCAGCTGGGCGACGACGTTGTGGCAACCGGTCTGCTCGGCGGCCACATGGGCGCCTACATGGCCGAGCTCATGGACGCCAACGGTATTAACAACGACTTTGTGCCCATCAAGGGCGAGACTCGAATTTGCCTCAACATCCTCCACGCCGGCAACCAGACCGAGCTGCTCGAGAGCGGCCCGACAATTGCCCCCGAGGAGCTCGATGCCTTTACCGCCAAGTTTACCGAGCTTGCGGGCAAGGCCGACGTCGTCACTATTTCGGGGTCGCTGCCCCGCGGTGTCGAGGCAGACTACTATGCCAAGATCACGGGCATTGCCGAGAACGCCGGCGCCAAGGTGCTGCTCGATACCTCGGGTGCTTCGCTCGAGGCCGCCCTTAAGTCCGAAATTAAGCCCGAGCTGGTCAAGCCTAACTTGACCGAGATCAACGGCCTTCTGGGCACGAGCTTTACCACCGACGATGTGGACGAGCTCCGCGCCGCGCTTGCCTCTGATGCCCGCTTCTCCGATATCCCCTGGGTCGTCGTGTCCATGGGCGCTGCCGGCTCCGTTGGCTTCCACAATGGCCGTGCGTTCCGCGCAAAGACGCCCGATATCCCTGCCGTTAACGCCACGGGCTCTGGTGACTCCACTATCGCAGGCTTCGCACATGCCATCGCTGCTGGCGCAGATGACGAGACGGTGCTGCGTACCGCCAACACCTGCGGCAAGCTCAACGCCATGGATCCCATGACTGGCCACTTGGTTATGGATCGTTGGGACGAGGTCTACAACGGCGTTGTCGTGACCGAGCTGTAAGGGCTTGGGCGTCGGCCCCGGCATCGATTGCTAGCTCATGTCGACGACAAGTGCGATAGCATTATGTCGGGGCGCGACGCCGACGTTGTCGTGTTCAATCCCGACCTTACCCTGGTCGAGACGTATGTGGGTGGCAACAGCGTCGGTAACGCGTTTGCCGAGTAGCCGCCAAAGAAGCGATCCGAGAGGGGATTTAGATGATTTACGGTGCATTGGGCGATATCGAGGAGTACCGCGGAATGCTCAAGGGCCTCGACGTGTTGATCGACTGGCTCGAGGAGAACGACCCGGCGCAGCTCGAGGTCGGCAGCCATCCGATTCTGGGCGACAAGGTCTTTGCGAACGTCATGGCTCCCACGACGCGTCCCGAGGCCGAGGCTCACTACGAGACGCATCAGCGCTATCACGACCTGCAGATCGACATTGAGGGTCGCGAGGCCTTTAAGGTTGCCACGGGCAGCCTGACGCTGGTCCAGGAGTTTGACGAGAAGGACGACTACGATCTGGTCGATTCCGACGCTTCGATCGCCGGCGATCTTGCTGACGACAAGTTTGCGCTGTTTGTTGCCGGCGAGCCTCACATGCCCACGCTCGAGTTCCCGGGCGATGGCGCGCAGCCGGTCAAGAAGATCTGCTTTAAGCTGCTTGCAGACGCTTACTGGGAGGAGTAACGAGCTGCTCGGCTGAGCTGTTCGTGTTGTGAGCGTTTTCCTTTGGAGGAGCGCGCTTAGGCCCCGCTGATCGCGGTTCCTTTGGGGATTGCGGCTGGCGGGGCTTGTTGTTGAGTAGGGGAGTTGCCGGCGGCGTTGTGCTTGGATTGGCATTGTGCGATAAATCGGCAACAAAAAAGCCGCCCGAAGGCGGCTATCTTGTGCAATGGAGCCAGCGACCGGGCTCGAACCGGTGACCCCCGCTTTACGAGAGCGGTGCTCTACCAACTGAGCTACGCTGGCGGCCATGTGATGACGCAACTGAGGCGTCAACGGCTGTCTATGATACGGGACATCGCACATCCGCGCAAGGGTTCTGACGGCTTTTCTCACTTTAAATGCACTAATATTGGAGACGTGATGTCTTGCTCTTACGGGTCTCAAAGAGAATGGGGCAGCGATGGCTCAACCCAAGATCCTTCTCACGCGTATCGATGACCGTTTCATTTACGGGCAAGATGTTGAGCTGTGGAACGAGGCCGTGGGCTCCAACCTTGTCCTAATCGTTAACGATGAGATCGCGGCGGATTCGCGCCAATGGGCACCAATGAGGGCGGCGGCGCCAGAAGGCGTCTGGACAAGGTTTTTCTCGGTGCAAAGAACTATCGACATCATTCATACCGCAACGCCGCGCCAGTTGATTCTGATCATGGTGGCCTCACCCGCCGATGCGCTCGCGCTGGTCAAGGGCGGTGTGCCGATCACCAAGATCAGCATTGGCCATATGCAGACAGGGGAGGGCAAACGCTCTGTAACGCCCGCGGTCGCCATAGACGATGCGGACATCGCTGCCCTCAAAGAGCTGCAAAAGCTCGGCATAGAACTAGAAATCCGCTATCTCCCCAGCTCCAATCCCGACCCCATCCAACGAGTCATTGGGGACGTTCTTAAATGACTAGTCAAACGGGATACCCTTGGCACTTGGGGACGTTCCTTATGTGCCGGCCTTTTAGGAACGTCCCCAAGTGTCGGCAGATTGGGACACTCCTTCTCGCCAAACGTTAAAGACTGTCCCCAACGACTAGTCATTTAAGAACGTCCCCAATGACTAGGCAGCAAAACGCCCGTCGGCGGTGTGCCGGCGGGCGTTGCTGTACGGTATGTCACGTTGTGGGCTTAGTGCCTCATAAAGTGGTATTCGATCACATTGCTGTAGGGGTGACCCGGGCCCACGATGCCCTGCGGGAACAGCGGCTGGTGCGGCGTGTCGGGGTACATCTCTGCCTCGAGGGCAAAGCCGGCGCCCCAGCCATAGTTGGCATCGTCCTTGGCGTGCTCGTCGCCCAGCCAGTTGCCGGTGTAGAGCTGCACGCCCGGTGCGGTGGTGTAGTAGTCCAGCTCGCGACCGGTCCACATCTCCTCGACATGCAGGGCGCGGCGCAGGTTGCGACCGTACTGATAGTCATCGATGCACAGGCAGTGGTCGTAGCCGCGTGCCTGCTTAATCTGTGGATCGTCGGCCTCCATGCCAGGCGCGACGGGGCGCAGCTCACGGAAGTCAAACGGCGTGCCCTCGACCGGAGCAATCTCGCCGGTGGGGATGTTCTGCTCGTTGATGGGCAGGTAGTGGGCAGCGTTGGCAACAAAGAAGTGCTCGCAGTCCATGCCGGCGTTATGACCGGCAAGGTTAAAGTACGTGTGGTTGGTCATGGACACGTAGGTTGCGCGGTCGCTCTCGCAGCCATACTCGATGCGGAAGACGCCGGTGCGCGTCACGGTAAACACGGCCGTAAAGGTGCGGTTGCCGGGAAGGCCCAGCTCACCGTTCTCAAGCGAGGTGGTCATGCGCACGGCATTGTGGACCTCGTCGAGCTCAACGTCCCATACGCGCTTGTGCAGACCATGTTCAAGATCGCTGTGCAGGTTGTTGGTGCCCTCGTTGGCGGGCATATGCCAGTCCGTGCCGGCGATGGTGATCGTGGCACCTGCAGTGCGGTTGGCCACAGGTCCGATGGTCGCGCCAAAGCAGGCGGGGTTGTCAAAGTAATCCTCGAGCCTATCGAAGCCCAGCACCACATCGCGCACGTTGCCGGGGATGTCGGGCACGTCGATGCCCAACACGGTGGCGCCATAGTCCATAATGCGAACGCAGATCTCGGGCCCGTTGAGGGTGTAACGATGAACGGGGGTACCGCACGGCGCGGTGCCGAAAAGTTCGGAAGTGATCATTTGGTTCCTAACATCGAGGTATTTCCGACAAACTGTAACGCGAACAGGCAAGATTATCACTACACCCCACTAAAGCAGGGGGTATTTTTCTCAAAAAAGTGATGATTGGAGCTGTGCGGGCGTTCATTTCTGACGCGCGCGAGTCTGATACAATTTGTTCGTTATTGTTTGAATTGACGTGAGCGTGGAACAGCGAGGACTCATCGTGATTAAAGCGGAGCGACAGGATAAGGTTCGGCAGCTGCTCGAGGAACAGGGAACGGTCTCGGTCAAGGAGATTTCGGATGCGTTAGGTGTCTCGGATATGACGATCCGCCGTGACCTTGAGGAGCTTGCGAGCCTGGGCGAGATCGAGCGCGTGCACGGCGGAGCCCGCAGTGCGCAGGGCCGTCCACACGCTATGCTGCGCCATGAGTATTCGCACAGCGAAAAGCGCACGAAGCATGCCGAGGAAAAGTTGCAGATTGCGCGCCGTTCTGTGGAGCTTATCGAGGAAGGCTCGACCATCTTTTTGGGCACGGGCACCACGGTTGAGCAGATGGCCTCGATGCTGCCGGCGTTTCGCCTGCGCATTGTGACCAATTCGCTTTCGGTGTTTAACCTGCTCGAGGCGCGCGAAGACTGCGACCTGTGCCTGGTGGGCGGCATGTACCGTCGCCGCACCGCCGCTTTTGTGGGACCAACGGCCGAGGATACCCTGCGTGCGCTGGGCATCGACGCGGCGTTTATCGGCGCCAACGGCATTCTGGACGGCGACGTGTCTACATCCAATATGGAAGAGGGCCGCATCCAGCAGCTCGCCTTTAGCAAGGCCGACTCGCGCTATCTGATCGCCGACTCCAGCAAGATCGGCAAGCGCGACTTCTACACCTTCTGCCGCCTGGACAATTTGGACGCCGTGGTGTGCGAGCCGGGCATCGCCGCCGAGGATCGTGCCGCCATCGAGGAACACACGCAGGTTATTTGCTAGTTATCGCTACGGGATTGCCAACGGGTGATGCGGGAGGACTTTTACCTCCTGTCATTGTGGAAACCAGCGCGTCAGCGCTACGCGATATGACGCGCAAATAAGGACTCCACTATCAAATCGTCTCAACCTGTAACAGGTAGGGGTGAAACCACCAACCAGATGTTACAGATTGAGACAATTCGGCGGGGCCTACCTTGTTTGTCTCGATCTGTAACGGTTAGGACTTAAAAACTCGGCTACGTGTTACAGATCGAGACAAAAGAAAAAGAACATTAGGACTTGAAAATAAAGTTTTGATAAGGGATTCGCCCAGTTAAGACGGTGCGGCAGACAATTGAGATTAGTTTGCCTCCGGAGTCGTAAGCATAATGAGTCAGTTCGATGACCGGAAGTTTTGCAACACCATAATTACTGGCTTCGGAATCGCTAAGCTGACGTGCTCTATAGCTTTCCCTAACAGATTGGATAGACTTGGACAAGTCGTCCATGATTCTGCTAAATGCCTGAAAATCTAACTGGTTATTCGGAACGCGCGACTTTGAAATGAAGAACGTATCAGCGCCTATGAAGCTGCCTTCAAGTTCGTAGGTCAATTCAAGACGCTGAATTTTGTCGCGACTTTGACATCCAAATTGTTGGAGCATCATTACGGAAATTGGACGACCTGATGTGAGGCCGCCGAAATGTTTGGTAATGGCATCTGGATCAACGCCATCGCAATGGCTTGCAAAGTCAAAGTCTAAAAGTGAATTGAGCTCGCTAACGCGTTTCGGTGCAACAAACGACCCCTTACCTTGGATTCGATAGATACTTCCACGACGCTCCAGCTCACTCATGGCAAGTCGGACGGTTGTTCTGCTTACGGCGTATTCGTCGCAGAGTTCCATTTCTGTTGGAAGTTTATCGTCTGCTTGATATTCATCGACGATCTGCTTGAGCAGCGCGTCGGTGAGCTGTAAATAGAGTGGCCGTTTTTCGTGTGTATCGAGCATTAGAGCCTCAGTTTGCATGTTGGTTATACCTGATGGTTGCCTCAGTCGGGATGTAACGTGGGCAAGGTAACCTTAACGTATCACAGAGCGGCTCAGCATGACGATCTGATGCCTGTATCCACGAAGGGCTTGTCCGAGCGTGAAGATATTCTGGGGCAGGCAAATACCGTTCATGGAGTCCCCGATATGTTGGAGGTCAGCGCCGGCTGCTTTTGCTGCAAGGCCTATTTTCTTAATGGTCTCGCTGTCGCAGGAGTCTTGACTCGTCCCGTTCGCCGCCATGACGAGAACCTTCTCTTCAATTGACTTGCCTACGTTGTGGGATCGTACAAAGTCTACGATGGCGCGCAGGTCTGCTTCTTGGAAGCAAGGGACGGTGTAGGGGGCTGGCACGAGAAGGATATCGACGCCGAGGTCAACAAACTTGCGCGCAATTTCGAGCGTCATGACAGGTTCCGCAACGCCCGCTCCATGCATTTTTCCGGCTATGACCAGGCCATTGAAATGCTCTTTGGAGAGTTTAATCGAATGGGCGATTGCATCGTTGGAGACGCCGGTTCCAGGGTTGCCCGTCAGGCAGATAAAATCAAATCCGAGTTCGTTAGCCTTTTCTAAGGTCTTGGGAGAGACGCGACGACCCATGGGGATTTCCGTTCGGGATTCAGACATCTCTGCCTCGTTATCAACTGGCTCCAGATTGACGCCAATGGGCCTTCCGCATGCTCGCTTCACCCAAGTGACCGGGTTTTCATTGAGATCATCTGGAATACCGGCAATAACTGGATCGAACACATCGAGCGCGTTAAACAGAAGCAGGTCGGCACCTGCGGCACGTTCGATTTCTGCATTAGTAACGCCGCCGAGAAATTGGGAAGAGGGTACGTTTTCCGCCATGATGGTACGTCCCTCGGAAGCCAGAATTGCCTGTTTTAGATCCATGGGTGACGTGGCGGCAAAATCGGATGCGGACATGTTCAGTAATCGTTTGGGCATTGTTACTTCCTTTGACTAGAACGACAGGCTTGTGACATTGTCTCTAATATTGTTACAACAATATATTCAATATGTTATATCCAATCGGTGAACGGTTGCAAGCTTATTGTACTGCTCGGAAAAAATAGCCTTTAACTGGGAAAACCTTATATTAATCAACTACCGTTCACCGAATATGTATTTGAATTCTTGACATATCGACAAAGCGGAAAAAGAATTGGTTATGACAAATCGCGCAAATGATATTACATTTCGCACAAGAACGTATTCACTTACATAAGTGGAATAAGTGGATACAAACGGGGACGACGACGGTTGAGTCCGGATAAATCGTTACGTGCCCGGGAATCATGAAAGGATGTGTTATGGACGCTATCGTCAAATTCCTTGAAAAACACCAGCCCCTCTTCGACAAAATCTCGAGGAACATTTATCTGGTGGCGATCAAGGATGGCTTTCTCTCGAATATGCCAATTGTGCTGTTCTCGAGCCTGTTCCTTCTTCTTTCGACGCTCCCTGCCTATGTAGGCATCACGCTTCCGCCTGAGGTGCTGGATTTCTTCAATAAAATCTATGCATATACCATGGGGCTTCTTGGCATTATGGTGGCCGGCACCACGGCGAGCTCACTTGCAATGTCGATGAACCGTCGCATGCCTTCGGGCAAATCTCTCAACCCCACCTCGTGCATGGTTTGTGCCATGTGCGGCATGCTCTTGCTATCGGTGACGAACGATGTTGTCTCGATTGGCGGAGCAGATACATCTGTTTTTGAAACCGGCTATATGGGAACCAAGGGTTTTCTCGCTGCGTTCGTAGCCGCATTCTTGACCGTTAATATCTATAAGGTGTGCATTAGCCATAATGTGACGATCAAGCTTCCCAAAGAGGTCCCTGGCTCTATTGCGCAGAGTTTTCGCGATATCTTTGCATTTGGGTTTTCGATCCTTGCGTGCGCTTTTATCGATCTTGCGAGCCGCAAGCTGCTTGCTGTGCCGTTCGCCAATTTGGTATCCGCTCTCATCTCGCCGCTGTTCTCCGCGGTCGACACCTATCCTGGCATGGCGCTTATCGAAGGCGCGGTCGCGCTTTTCCAATTTATGGGTATCCACGGTGCTTCGGTTGTCATGAGTCCGATCAATGCTGCGCTCTACGGCAATACCGTTACCAATCTTGAGGTTTTCCAAGCAGGTGGACACCCGTCAATTGCTCTCACGCAGGACTTTACAAGCTTCATCGGCGGTCTGGGCGGTTCTGGCTGCACGTTCATCGTTCCTATTATCCTGATCATGTTTATGCGCTCCAAGCAGCTTAAAGCCATGGGCAAGGCATCGATTATCCCGGTGATTTTTGGAGTTAACGAGCCCGTTATCTTCGGTATGCCGATTGTTCTCAATCCCTATATGTTCGTGCCCTTCCTAGTGGCTCCTATGGTCAACGCCATTATCGGTAAATTTTTCATTGACGTCATTGGAATGAACGCCCCCATGTATACCATGCCGTGGGCGCTTCCCGGCCCAATTGGTGCGTTCC
Source organism: Collinsella aerofaciens (assembly GCA_048184855.1). Lineage (GTDB taxonomy): Bacteria > Actinomycetota > Coriobacteriia > Coriobacteriales > Coriobacteriaceae > Collinsella > Collinsella aerofaciens_CA. Next base: position 910 of record DBEYYU010000088.1, on the reverse strand, counting down.
TCACCACGGGTCTCGATCTGCGTTCTCTCGTATTGATGGCAGTGCTGTTGGTCGTCGACTTTGTGATTTACTATCCGTTCTGCAAGGCGTATGACCATCAGCTTTGTTTGGAAGAGTCTGCAAAGGAGACTGCAGGAACCTCGGATGCAGATGCTATTGCCGCACAGGAAAATGTCGCAAAAGCTCTCGAGGCGGTAAAGGACAAGGCGGAGCAGATCCGCGTGCTTGTGCTTTGCCAGGGTGCCGGCACTTCGACTCTCTTGGCAAATGCTCTTCGCGAAGGTGCCGCTGCTAAGGGTATCGATCTGGTTTCTCAGTCCGGTGCGTACGGAAGCCACTATGAGACGATGGATCAGTACAACGTGATTGTTCTGGCGCCCCAGGCACGCATGTACTATGACGCTATGAAGGCCGATACCGATCGCCTTGGAATTAAACTGCTCACCACAAGGGGCAAGGAGTATATCGACCTTACCAACGATCCCGAAGGTGCAATTGACTGGATCGTTCAGGAGCTGGCCAAATAGTGGATGCACTTCGTCGTTGATTCGTCGGTGTATGGTACGGCCCCGCAGCTTATTGAGCTGCGGGGCCGTATTTCGTTGAGTATCTAATTGAGACAATACGCGCAACCGTCGTGAGATCGCATTGGCGCTCTCCGAGTCACCGACAAGCTGCCTTCCATCTATGTGACCAATTCACTTTCGGTGTTTAACCTGCTCGAGGCGCGCGAAGACTGCGACCTGTGCCTCGTGGGCGGTATGTACCGTCGCCGCACCGCCGCTTTTGTGGGGCCAACGGCCGAGGATACTCTGCGTGCGTTGGGTATCGATGCGGCGTTTATCGGCGCCAACGGCATTCTGGATGGCGACGTGTCTACATCCAATATGGAAGAGGGCCGCATCCAGCA
>DBEYYU010000087.1:0-19636 GCA_048184855.1 Collinsella aerofaciens | reverse complement strand
CTGCAAAGACGAGCGTCGGTAAGACACGCCGAGGTCGCCGCGGACGGGCTGATATAGGGAGAGGGCCTGACCCCATATCGTTGGGGCCAGGCCCGATTTTGCCTCTTGACAATGTCCTGCTCATATTAAAAGGAACGTCCCTAACTGCCGGCTAGAGGGCACCGAAGAGGATGGCGTAGGTAGTGGATTCGCCGAGCTTGAGCTCGTCGCCGGGATTGAGTTGGGCGGAACGGCCGGGCTCGACCTGAATGCAGACGCGCGTGGCCCGTTTACCACCACGGTTCCGTTGGTGGACGACAAGTCCTCGACATGCCAGATATTTTGAGCATCGCACCAGATATGGGCATGGCGGGCCGAGACATCGTCGCCGACGTCGGTAATATCGCCCTCACCAGTGGCCAGCGCGCCAATCTCAACACCCTGCTCACTCGGCTGAATCCAGCGCGGGGCGCTCACGACAAAACTGTTTTGCACGCGCAACAAGCCCAAGGGGTGCGCCGGGGCGGGTTCGCGTTCGCCCGCAGTCAGCGACATGCCAAGCGAACGCGGCGTGGATGTGCCTCCGCCACAGGTCGCGTGCGCGTAGTCGATGGAATAGTTCACCGAGGACCGCACATCCGCCGAACAACCGACGGCGACAAACAGCACCAGCACGGCCTCGGCGCGCTCGGCGGGCATGAGTTCCGCCGCCTGGGACAGGCGATCGAGCGCGTTGCGATAGAGATTCGTGTCCTGGTGGCACTCTTCGAGCGCGCGTACCATCGGTTCACCTGCAGGACCGCACACCATATTGATCACAGCCGCGGAGTCCATGGGATTGCGCTGGCGCAGGGCCAGTTGCGACATAATACGCGCAGCCGAGGTACCGTATTCGGCAAAGTAGCGCTGCTGAAGCGTGCCGACCGGCGCGCGAACGATAAAGCGGGAAACCCAAGAGCGATCGGCGGCTCGGCTCTGCGGGCTGCGGCCGTCGGCGAGCGGACGGGACGAAAGCACCAAGCCGCACAGCTCGATATGGCTCAGATGCGCCGCGCGCTTAAAGATGTCAAACATGGCCCCGCATGGGGTGAGCTCAACTTGAGATGCCATGACCTAGGCCTCCTTGGTCGTAGAAATAGAATCGGACGATACTTCGACAGGTCCGCCAAAAGTACGGGCAGCTGCGGCTCCACCGGCAAGCGGAGTCGCCATCTGGGCTTTTGTGCGTCGCGGTGCCGAAACGGGAAGTTCAAAGGCAAAGCCCATCGCAAGCAAAAACCACGTAAGCGTATAGGTTGCAACCAGAGCGGCAACAAGGCCGCCCATCACGGCGCGTTGGGAAAATACGCTACATGCAGCCACAACCAGCACCGGAACCTCGCAGGCAGAAAGCGCAAGCACACCCTGCAGGAAGCCCGAGCGCCGATCGCGCGCAAGTGCCCCCGCGGCAACGCCGGCTATGCCTGGCAGCGCCAACGCCAGTGCGGCAATAATACCCGGTAGCGACCCAGACCACACGAGCGATCCCAAAGTCGCCGTCACGCGAGCGCCCGACGCCAGCAGCGCGGCCGAAACCACGACCACAGCCCAAACCACGCCACAGACGACCGTCGCGCCGACCATCAGCGCGCGACGAACCGCGCGGCCAGACGCATCCATGGGGCACGGCGTGAGCGGCTCGCCGCGAAGCGAACGACCGACATTTTGCGCATAGTGGTCACAAAACGCCGAGAGCGCCGCCTCGACCGCCGCCGGCTCGGGACGATCTTTTTGATGGCTGGACAGACAGGCCATCACCACGTCGAACAGCTGGGCATCGACAAACGCCAGCGCATCGCGTAGCTCTTCGGAATCCGGCTCAAGCCCTAGCTGCTGGGCCTGCTCGGCCGCGGCGAGCGCCACATCGGGCTCACGACGAAGCAGCTGAGTCAAATCACAACCGGGCGCATGGGCACCAATAGGATAGTCGGGCCGCGTGTCCATCTTGAGACGGTAGGGGCCCGCGATGTCGCGCGTCTTTTTGCGCGAACCCGAGGCACCCGAAGTACTCGGCGCGGCTTCGTATGGCGCGACGCCGGCAATGAGCTCGTAAACCGTGCTTGCCGCGGCGTATACGTCAATCGCCGGCGACATACGCAAAGCGCGCAGGTCGGGAATATCGTCGGTGAGCATCTCGGGCGGGGCATAGGCAACCGTCGCGCGACGCAGCGTGGCATAGCGCTCCGTAAACGACGCCTTGCCGCCGGTACCGGCCACGGCCGACGCAGGCTCGAGCGCCAGCGACGAGCCAAAGTCGATCAGGCACAGGTCAAAGGTGCCCTCGGCAAGCTGCCGGTCAAGCGGTAGACGCGCCGTACGCACCATAATATTAGCGGGCGAGATATCGCGATGGACAAAGCCCTCGCCCACCAGGCTCATACGGCAGAGCAGATCGAACAGGCCGCGACCCAGACGCGCCGCCACAAGCGGCGACAGGCGTCCGGCATCGTCCACGACGAGTCGCGAACGCAAGCGGGCAAGTGTCTCGCCCTCGACCCATTCCATGACAATTGCAGGCACACCGTCGACCTCGCCCCAGCCATAGAGGCGGGGAAAGCCCTTAAGGCCCGAAAGGGCGCGATGGCATTCGTATTCCTCGCGAAACGCCGCCTTGAACTTGGCGACCAGCGCCTCGTGAGCGGCATCGTCATCAAACTCATCGCGCGTCGGCAAGATGAGCTGCTTGAGTGCCACTGCCTCGCCTTGGGCGTTGACGGCACGCGTCACGCGGCCGATACCGCCACGGCGCATGGTGGCATCGTCGGCAAACAGCATCGTAAAACGACGCAGATAGGTAGGCAGTTCGTCCTGACCGAGCGCAATGGCCGGCTCAAACCCGTCGACACGCGCCAGGCGCAGGCCGACCATGGGATCGCGACCGAGCGATTGTGGTGTGGTGGATGCAAGATCGGTCATCATAGGGCAAGCGCCGCCACGTTATTGTTGAAGTTACCGAGCGCGACGTCATCATCGCCGTAATGGCCGACCCATTGACATAGGTTGGTGTAACAGCCCCACAGATTGGCATACTGCTGATACCACCTTGACCGGGGCGAGAATGTCTGACGACCGAACTCGGCTCGAATGACAAACATCTCCCCGACCAGGCTGTCGCACGGCCTGGGATCTCCCGTAGAGTTATAGGTCGAGACCACGTCATTGGCACGAGAAACATAGCCGTCGAGCATGTTGTACTTGGTCACAAGCCAACTGTGAATGCTCTCTTCCTCAGCAGCGGAAAGGCCGCCGGAGTTTGCATCGTTGTCAGTGTTGCCGCCCGTCGAGCCGCCGTTTCCAGGCCCTCCGGTAGAGGAACCCGACCCAGAGCCGCCGCCCGAACTCGATGAATCCGAGCCGGAGCCAGAAGTATCCGAGCTACCGGGCTTTCCGGACTGCTGGGCGTCCTGCTCCTTTTGCTGCTCGACCTTATTCACCGTTGCCGCCACGCTATTGTTGGACAATCGATCGATGATCTTGGTGTTGGTGAGCACGATGGTTTTGCCATTGGCAAGCGTGACTTCGTTGTCCGGGGCCTCGGCGCCGTCCGCATCGTCGGTGCCAAACACAATATGCCCGACCACACTTGCCCAAGCATATCCAGTCGTGGTGCCCAGATCGCTTTTGACCTCATGCCCCACGCGCGGTTCGCGTGCGGCATGCGCCTGCATCATGGACGGCACGGTCATGCCATAGGCAGAAACGCCAGCTATGACCAGCACCAGCGAGCACGATAGCAGTGCGTACGCCCGCGGCGCCAAGCCCAGTCGGCGTCGTATGCGCACCGCGGCGCCGCGCTTTGTCTGAGTGCCACCGGGCCGCATGCGTTCTCCTCCAACAAAAACACGCCGCTCGGGAGCGGCGCATTCATTCGAATCCATATTTGAGTGTATCAGCGAACCAAAAAGGTTGCGCAACGAATGGACAAATTAAGGATGCGAGCGGAAGCATCCATGCGATAAGCGGATACGAAGCATCTTTGTTGCACAACAAACTCACAGTCGCACGGGGAAATTATGACTACCCCGTGCGTCGCGAGGAAAACATACGGCAGGAGCAGGCTCGCCACCTAAATCGCGCGGCGGGCCTCGATGGCGCGGCCAAGCGTAAGCTCGTCGGCATACTCCAAGTCGCCGCCCACGGGAAGGCCGCTTGCCAGACGCGACACCTCGACGCCCAACGGCTTGATGGTACGGGCCAGATAGCTCGCCGTGGTCTCGCCCTCAATATTGGGGTTGGTGGCGATGATGACCTCGTGGATGTCCTCGTGGCCCAAGCGTGCCAGCAGCTCTCGAATGTGCAGCTGCTCGGGGCCAATCTTGTCCATGGGACTGATCACGCCGCCCAATACGTGGTAGAGGCCGTGGTAGCTGCCCGTGCGCTCGATCGCCTGGACATCGCGCGGCTCGCCCACCACGCAAATGCGAGTGGTATCGCGCATCGGGTCCTGGCAGATGGAGCACTCGTCGGCCGTGGCGTAGTTAAAGCAGCGGCTGCAAAAGTGGACCTCCTGCTTGACCTCCAGGATGGCCTCGGCCAGGCGGCGCGCCTCCTCGGCGTCGGCCTCCAACAGGTAATAGGCGATGCGCTGGGCCGACTTGGGACCAATGCCCGGCAGACGGCCCAGCTCATCGAGCAGTTTTTGCAGACTGTGGTTGGCACTCATATATATGCGTGTCTTAGAACGGCATGCCCGGGATGTTGAGGCCGCCGGTGATGGCGCCCATCTGCTTGTTGGCGAGCTCGTTGACGCCGCGGACGGCCTCGTTGACGGCAGCCATGATCATATCCTGCAGCATATCGACGTCCTCGGGATCAAGCGCATCGGGATCGATGGTGAGGTTGACGAGCTCCATCTCGCCGTTAACGGTCACCTTGACCATGCCGCCGCCGGCAGAGGCGTCGACGGTCTGGGACTTGAGGTTCTCCTGCGCGGCGGCAAGCTGCTCCTGCATCTTGCGAGCCTGCTTCATCATCTGCTGCATGTTCATACCGGCCATGATGGCTCCTTTACGTGCGGCCGCACGCCGAGCTGCAAGGGCAGCCGGAGCACGGCGGGACTTTCAAACTCAAAAATCGTACCACGGCGCGAGGCCAGCGAGCGGGGCGGACGTGTTACCTCAGTCGATATACATGTCCTGGAGCGCAAGCCGCACCCATAGATTATGCAAAGTTGAATAATTCGCATCTGCATAATATTTAAAGCTAAATCTTGTAGAGCCGGAATCCGACATTTAATGCGTACCACTAAATGGCTAAATGCCGAGCCACTACTCGAGGCGGCGCTCATGACGGCGAGGTATAATTTGATTGCCATAGATAGCAATTTGGAGGTGCCCCATGAATGTCCCCCGACGCGCTCCAAAACATCCGCTCAAAACACCCCGTTGCATATTTGGTTCTCCATCTCTTTGTCGGCTGGACATTGCTGGCTGTCATCACCCATGCCATAGCTTTTGGAGCAGAACTGCTGATAGCCAGCTCGGACCAGCCCGTCGTCAAATGGGAAGCGACCGATGAGTGCACCGACGGAACACGAACCGTTTACTACAACAGCCCGTCCCTCTACCAAGAGTTCAAGGTCAAGATAAAAGACGCCAAGATTGTCGATGCCGAACCGGGCTCTTTATTGACAATCGGAGCAACCGTTAACGCCGAGCAAGTCGAGTACACGGACAGCTATGCGGCGTATCGTATCGACCTCAGCATCCTAGGCCGACCGTCGCGTACCTGCCTGCTCGAATGCGAGATACGCGGCACCACGTTGCACATGTCCGAAATACAGATGCGCCCGGACAAAGAGACCTCTTCTTGAGCAGCATACCCGCCCGCACGGTTACTCCACCGGTTTGAAGATGGTGGCCTGACCGAAGACGCTGCGGATGAGGTCTTTGGCCTCGTCCTCGGTCTGCGGGATGCTCGGGGCTGCACCCTGGTGGCCGAAGGGGCTGCCGGCACCGGGGTTGGACTCCCAGGGAGCCGCAGGGGCGTCGTCGCTTGCGGGGGCCGTGGATGCCGCCGCAGCGGGCTTGGGCGCGGACGCCGCACCCGGCACGTCGAACGGGGGCAGATCGTCCCCGCTCGCATCGCCAGCGAAGCCGCCGACCATGGCGTCGTCGTAGGGCACCTGCTCGGATTCCCACGGCGCGGCAGGCTGAGCCTTGGGGGCGGACGCGCGCTCGGGCGCTCGGGGCGCGGGCTCGGTCGGGAGCTTACCCGTGGCAGGAGCGCCGGCAGGGTTGTCGGAGCGTAGCCAGGGGGCTTTGACCAGGTCAGACGACTTGGGCGCGGGCGAGGCGGGCTTGGGCGCTGGTGTCGGAGCAGCCGGTTTGGGCGCCGCGGGCTTAGGCGCCGACGGGGTCGATGCCGCTACCGGCGCCGTTTGCTGCTGCGGCGCGCTGGCGCTCGAGGATACAGGGGCCGCCGAGGACACGGGTTGCGGGTCCACAGATGCCGCAGCCCGTACAGATAGAGAATGCTCCTCATGTTGAGGAGCCGGCGTGCCACCCCCATCCAGGACATAGTCGACGGTACGACGACCGAAGACCGCGCAGACCGTCGGCAGGACCACCGACTGCGTATCGGCGCGACCGAGCATCTTAATGGCAAAAGTCGAACCCGCGGGGAACGAGACCGTGAGCTTGGAGCCGTCGTCGGCCGTGGCGCGGGCGTTGAGCAAAAGCCCTGCGTAGGAAGCCTGACGCGCCTTGACACGCTCGACAACCTCGGCCCATTTGCGCTGCAGCTCTCCGGCATCCTCGACCGCGGGCGTCTCGGCAGCACCGGCGGCGGCAACCTGGGCGGCATTGTTGGACTGGGGCTTAGGTGCCGGAGCGGTGGCAGGCGCGGGGGCTGCAACGGGCTGAGGCGCAGGCGCTGCAGGCTTGGAGGCTGACACGGACGCAGAACGGGGCGCAGGCTGAGCCGCCGGAGCGGCAGTACCACGGTCCCAAGGCATACCGCCCTGGCGCGCGGACGTAGCAGCGGGGGCAGCGGATGCCGCCGGAGTGGCAGCACGAGCGCCCGAAATGAGCGTCGGCTGCTGGGCAGCAGCGGGTACGGATGCTGCAGGCGCGGCGGCCTGAGCAGCAGCCACGCTCGCCGGCACGGCGCCGTTGGCAACCATGGCCTCCAGACGCGCCACGCGCTCGGCCAATGCCTCAATCGTTAAATCAGCCTCGGGACGCGCCAGGCGCGTGCAGGCAATCTCGAGCACCAGGCGCACGTCGCTCGCGCCCCTCATCTCCAATGCGGCATCGTCGAGCACTGTCAGCACACGGGCCAGGCGGTCGGCAGGATGCTCGCCAAAGGCAGCGGCCTCGGCAGCAAGCGCCTCGGCCTGCTCCGAGCCGCCCTCAAACAGCTCGGCACGGGCACCGACAACGCAGGCAACGTACACGTCACGCACATGCGCCACCAAGTCGCGCGTCAGTTCAAGCAGGTCATTGCCCTCCTCGACCTGTGCACGAATGAGCCCATAGAGTTCAGCAATATCACGCTCGGCGATGGCGCGGGCAAACTCGCCCAGGATCTGGTCCGAAACCTCGCCCAAAAGCGAGCGGGCGTCGTCCGCATGCACAGAACCGTTGCCAAAGACGCTCAGCTGCTCCAGCGTGGACAACGCGTCGCGCATGCCGCCCTTTGCATGGCGCGCCACGATAGCCAGCGCCTCGTCGTCGTAATCGAAGCCCTCCTGCTCGCACACGTATGCCAGGCGATGCTCGATATCCTCGTTGCCGATGCGGTGGAAATCGAAGCGCTGGCAGCGCGAGAGGATGGTCTCCAGAATCTTTTGCGGGTCGGTGGTGCACAGCACAAAGATCACGTGTGCCGGCGGCTCCTCGAGCGTCTTGAGCAGCGCGTTAAACGCCGCCGTTGTGAGCATGTGGACCTCGTCGATGATATAAATCTTGTACTTGCCGCGCACCGGGGCAAAGTTGACGGAGTTGATGATTTCCTCGCGCACATTGTCCACGCCCGTGCGGGAGGCGGCATCGAGCTCGTAGACATCGGGGTGGTTACCCTCGGCAATGAGCTCGCACTCCTCGCAAGTACCGTCGGGCATGCAGCCGCTTGCACCCTCGGCGCGCGCCGCCTCCGCATTGCGGCACAGCAGCGCCTTGGCCAGGATGCGCGCCATGGTGGTCTTGCCCGTGCCGCGCGGTCCGCAGAACAGGTAGGCGTGGGACAGGCGCCCCTCGGTGATGGCGTGCTCGAGCGTCGAGACGATATGCTGCTGGCCCACCACGGAGTCGAAGGTGAGCGGGCGATACTTTCGGTACAACGATTCCATGGGTGCTCCCCCGGGTATACTGAGTCTTGTTGCCGCGGCGGCCATGCGGTCGCACGGCATACTGCATTCCATAATACCCGTACGACGAGCCCGCCGCGATAGGAGTCCAAAGAGCATGGCAGACGCAGAGAGCAACCTCGTCCCCTCCGAAGCAGCCGACCAGGTCGAGGTCGCGCTCGAGGAGCAGGCCGCAGCCGACGACGGCATCCTGTACCTCAACGAGTACCAGTACGAAAACGACCTGGTCACCGACTTCGCCCGCCTGGTCGCCTCGCCCAGGCGTCGCGGCTCGCTGTATGTCGCCGCGGCAATTGCCGCGCTCATCGGCATCGGCATGCTGGTGGCCGGCGGCAACTGGATCAAGTTTGGCGTCGTCCTGATCGTGTTCGGCGCCTTTTTGGCCTGGTGGAGCAAAAACCTGCACCACACCCTCGCCCGCGACTTTATCGACGCCGTTGAGGCCGACGAGTCCATGGGTGGCCGCTATCGCCGCGTCGCCGCCAACGAGGACGGCCTGATGGTATGGGGCAAGAGCGGCAAGTCGCAGTTCTTCCCGTTTGAAAAGCTCGACCACGTGCTCGACGGCGAGCGCATCTTTGTGGCCATGTTCGCCGACCAGGGCGTGACGATCCCTAAGGACACCTTTGTCCGCGGCGATGCCGAGCAGTTCGGTCCCTTCCTTAAGGCGCGCATCAACAAAAAACTCCGCATCGAGACCAAGAAGAAGAAAATGAAGGCCGAGAAGGCCGCCGCCGAGGCCAAGCAGGGCGACAAACCCCAGGAGGCCAAGGGCAAGCAGCGCAAGCAGAAGAAGAACAAGAAGAATCGCTAGGCCGGACGCAGGGTCCAGACCCCAGACGGAGCTTAAATTGAATGTCGCCCATCTGCGCGTGCTACACTAGCAGCATCTATGCCACCGCGAACGGCTCGGCCCCGCGCCCGCCGCTCGCAAACGAACTTTAAACGCACGAGGGTTGGCCATGCCGCTTTTCTCGCAACATACCGCCCGGTTCTCGCCGGACGTTCCTTTGGAGGGCACCAGCTCTCGCGAGCTGCTCAAGCGGTACCAGCCGCTCGAGACACTTGCGACCGGCGGTTTTGGCTCCATCGAGATCTGCCGCGACACGCACCTGCGCCGCCGCGTCGCCATTAAGCGCATCCCCCTTATTAACGGTGTCGGCATGCCCGCCAGCGACATCATGGATGTCCTGCGCGAGGCGCACACTGCCGCCATGCTTCAACATCCCAACATCGTGCAGGTCATCGACTTTACGCACGACACAGCCTATGCCTACCTGGTTATGGAATATGTCGATGGCATGTCGCTGGCCGAGTTTTTGCACCGCGTGGACGGTCACTCACTTACCTTTGACGAGGCCGCGGCCATTGCCGATGCCCTAGGCCAGGCGCTCACCTTCGCCCATAGTAATGGCGTACTCCACCTGGACATTAAGCCCGCCAACGTGCTCATCGACCACTCGGGCAATGTAAAGCTCACCGACTTTGGCATGGCGCGACTGTCGTCCGCCGGTGGCTTTGGCGGCTCGCGCGGCGGCACCATCGGCTACATGCCGCCCGAGCAGCTCGATATCGAGACCGGCACGGTCGATGAGCGCGCCGATGTCTTTGCCCTCGCCTGTGTAATCTATGAGGGCCTGTGCGGCAGCGCTCCCTTTATGGCGGCCACGCCCGCCGACTCGCTCGACCGCATCATCGGCGGCGCCACCTATCCCAGCGAGCTGATACCGCACTTTCCCCCGGGAGCCGAGGCCGCGCTCATGAGCGCGCTCTCCCCCATGCCGCAGGACCGCCCCAGCAGCATCGAGGCATTTTGCGACCAGCTCCTTGCCGGTCTGGGCAGCGTACGCGAGGGCCGTCGCAGCCTGGAACAAATGGTTGGCGAGCTTTCGGATGACGAGCAGGAGCTCGACGATATCGAGCCGTCGCACTACGAGGACGAAGCCATCGAGGTCGACCCCGCACTTGGCTGGGCGGGCACGCGCTGGAGCCATGCGCGCGACTACACCATGCGCGCTATCTCGGCGCTGGCGTGCGGCACCTTTAGCTTTTTGCTGATGCAAACGGCCGGAGTCGCGACGCTTCCCGGCCTGGTCATTGCGGCTATCGCGATCGGAGCGGCGGCTGGCCTGGCCCCCCAGATCGGCTCGGCCATCTCGGCTGTGGGCTTTTTGGTGCTCATGGCCAACGCCACCATGCAGGCGCAGGGCATCCTGTCGATGCTGCCGGTCGCGGTGATCTTTGCCGCTGCCATGTCCGGTTGGTGGATCGCCTGGGGTCGCACCGAGGCTGCCGCGAGCGCCGCGCTCACCTGTGCACTCGCGCTTGGCTGTCTGACCGGCAATACCTTCCTGGCAGCTGGGATCGCCGGCGGCGTCGCGTCATTTTGGCTCGGCCCGGCAAGCGCCGCCGCGGCAACGGGCATGGGCGCGCTTTTTGCCCGTCTGGCCACGGTCGCGCTTTCAGCCGGAGGCGTGCTGGGGCTCGGTAACGTTGCCGCAGCGCTGGGAGACCCGCTCCTTTGGGCTGCCTTTGGGCTGGTCGCGGCAACTGCCGCAGCGTCATCCGCGCTGCTCAATGCCCATGCCAAGCGTGCCGATCAGGGCTCAAACCTTGCCGCAATCGCCGCCATCGCTGTCACCGGCATCGGCTGCGCAGCGGCGTCCTGTCTTGCACACCATATGGAAATTGCCAGCCTTGCAGTCGCGGTCATCGCCAAGGCGGCGGTTGCGGGAATCCTATCCTCTATAATCGTTGGGATATGCCTATATTTGCTCGGATACCAAAGAACCTATACGGAGAGTGATCTTTCGTGAACTTCCTGAACATCTTCGAGGACCACGTGGCCGGCATCTTCGGTGCCACCCGTGCCCCGTTCTCCTTTAAGAAGCTTGCCAAGCAGGCCGCTCGCGACATGGAGGATCAGACTCTGGTGATCAACGGCGTCAACACGGCGCCGGCACTCTATACCATCCTTATCGCCGCCGACGACGATCCCATGCTCGCCCCGTTCTACCCCGAGCTTTCGCGCGAGGTCCGCGAGTTTGTGAAGGCGCAGGCCGAAAAGCGCCGCTATGTCTTTGTCGGCGAGCCCCTCGTGCGCTTTATGATCGATCCGCAGCTGCGCGCCGGCAAGTTCTCGGTCTTTGCCGAGAACGTCGATGCGCCCACGCTCGGCCGCCTGTACGAGGAAGAGCGCGCCTACCAAAACGGCCTGGGACAGAACAACTCGGCCGCAAGCCGTGCCGCCAGCGCCCCGCGCGCCGGCCAGCAGCAGTTTGCTGCCCCGCAGCAGCAGCGCCCCGCCGCCATGCCCCAGCAGCAGCCGACGCCTCGCGCCGCCGCTCCCGACCCGCTTGCCGTGGCAGATCCCTTCGCGCCTAGCGTCCCCGACCCCGCCGCCGCACCCATCCCGGTGCCGCAGACCGTCTCGCGCGACGCGCTTGCCGGCATGGGCGGAGCCGCCGCGACCGGTGCCGCCGTGGGCCTAGGCGCCGCAGCCGGCATCGCCTCCAACATGGCGAGCACTCGCGCCCCGCAGCGCCCGCTCGCCCAGCTCGTCGACGTCGTGAGCGGCGAGAGCCATAGCATCACCTCCGCACAGGTGACCATCGGTCGCGAGCGCTCAGTTTCCGACATTGCCCTGCGCGACCCCAACGTGTCGCGCCGCCACGCCCAGCTCACCTTTACGGGCTCGGATTGGTCGATCGAGGACCTCAATTCCACCAACGGCACGCTCGTCAACAACCGCCGCATTACGCGCTGCCCGCTGCGCAACGGCGATCTGCTGACGTTTGGCCTGAGTACCTTTGAATTTAGGGGATAGTCGCTTATGAACATCGATATCGTCCTTTTTGCAGGCCGCATCGTCCTGGTCGCCCTGCTCTATATCTTCCTGTTCGCCGTCATGAAGACCGGCGTGGGACTTGTGCGCGGGCAGCGCCGCGACTCGGCTATTTGGACGATTGATGTGGACAAGGGTCCGCGCGGTATCCGCGGCATCCACGTAGACATGCTCGGCCCTGTCATCGTCGGCCGCTCGCCGTCTTCGGACATCTGCATCAACGAGCCGTTTGTCTCGGCCTCGCATGCGCGCTTTTCGCTGCAGGGCCCGGCGCTCATCATCGAGGACCTCAACTCGCTTAACGGCACGCTCGTCAACGGCCGCCAGCTCGTGGAGCCCGCGACGCTGCGTGAGGGCGACGAAGTCCAGATTGGCGATGTGGTCATGAAGGTGAACCGTCGATGATCGACGAGGAGAACAAGTCCGCAACTATGACCGAGGCACCGGCTGCCGCCGCAGCCGCGCCGGCCCACGCCGCTCCGGTGGGCTCCGCACCCGTGGAACCCGAGGACACCGTGTTCTCCCTGCCTCTTTCGCATGTAACGCATGATATTTCGGATCTCGCCGATAACGAGGACGAAGAGGATGCCGTAGCGGCGCCCATCGGTGCACATGCTGCGGAACAGCCCACAGCGCCCGAAGCAACCCCGGCGCCGGCTCACTTTGCAGAGCCCGTCGCCGCGGCAATCAACGAGAGCGCTGCGGTGTTTGCAGCACCCGAGCCCGCCGCGCCGGCGTTTCCCATAGCCCCGGCATCCGAGGTTACGCCCGCGTCTACGCCGGCGCCCGAGCCTATAGACGTCAGCCCGCAAGACGACGAGTCGACCGCCCGCGTTTCCGAGGAGCCCGACTCCCCGGACACCGGCGATTCCGAATCAAACGCCGAGACCGACACCGTCTCTCCCGGTGACACAGCCGAGATCGACGTTGCCGCCGTTGAGGCCAAGCTCAAAGACCCCGGCTCGACCATGAGCTTTGAGCCCCTGACCGAGGAGCGCATCGAGACCGACTCGACCTATGATGCCGGTACCACCACGCAACTTATGTGGGGCGCCCGCTCCGACGTTGGCTGCGTGCGCCCGCACAATGAGGATTCCTACCTGGTGCAGTCGCCGCTCTTTTGCGTATGCGACGGCATGGGCGGTCACGCCGCCGGCGAGGTAGCCTCCTCTATCGCTGTCGAGACCATTGCCAAGACAGCTCCTCAGTCTGCCGACGCCGCACGCCTGGCCGCAGCCGTCGAGGCAGCCAACGCCGCCGTAATCGAGGCGGCCCTGAACGGCCTGGGCAAGCCCGGCATGGGCTGCACAGCCACCTGCGCCTACATCGAAAACGACACGCTCGCCATCGCCCACGTGGGCGACTCTCGCGCCTATCTGCTCCACGAGGGCACGCTCATCCGCGTGACCCGCGACCACTCCTACGTGGAGGAGCTCGTGGACGCCGGCGAGATCACGGCAGACGAGGCTCGCGTCCACCCCAACCGTTCGGTCATCACCCGCGCACTGGGCTCGGACCCCGCCATGTATGCCGACCACTTCACTCTGCATATCGAGGAAGGCGACCGTCTGATCCTGTGCTCCGACGGCCTCTCGAGCATGATTCCCGATAGCGATATCGAGAACATCGCCACGCAGTCCTCAACCGCGCAAATCTGCGTCGACAACCTAGTGGACGCGGCGCTTGCCGCCGGCGGCCACGACAACGTGACCGTAGTAGTCGTTGACCTGGTTGACGATGGCGTTATGCGCGAGGCGCAACGCGTGCGTCGCCGCAACATTACTATCGCCGCCATCCTGGCCCTCGTCTTTGTGCTGGCAGCTGGCATCTGGGCCTACACGGGTGTCACCGGCTCATACTACCTGGGTACCTACCAGGGCAATGTCGCCGTCTGGCGCGGTCTGCCCGGCAAGCCGCTCGGACTCAAGCTCCACTGGCTCGAGAGCGAAACCAGCATTAAGCTGTCCGACCTGCCCGAAGACACGCAAAACCGCCTCAAGGCGGGCATTCCGCAAACAAGTATCGACGATGCGCAGGACACGATATCCAAGTACCGCCACCAGATCGACGAGGAGCAGACCCGCCAGGTGATCGACGCGCAAACGATTCGCGACAACACCAATCAGGGATCGACCTCCGAATCAGATTCCGAGAAAACCGCCGAACAGTCCGCCGAGGCCGAAGCCTCCGATAAGAATTAGAAAGGGAGTGCCGCTTATGAGTCGCCGCAACACCGAGCTGCTCTTGCTCATCGCCTCGGCGTTCCCCGTCATCCTGCTGTATGCGATGTACGTCCTCACCGCGGGCGCTGCCATCTCCTTTGAGACGCTCGCCGTACCGATCGGCCTCTTTGCCGCCTTTGCCGCGGCCCACATTGCCGTGCGCATCTTGGCGCCCGGTGCCGACCCCGCCATCCTGCCCATCGTATTTATACTTTCGGGCATCGGCATCACGTTCGTGACGCGTCTCGCCCCCGCTCTCGCCATCTCACAGCTCATCATCCTGTTTGTCTCGGTGGCGCTCATGGTGGGAACGCTTGCACTGGTCAAAAACCTCGACGTGGTCATGCGCTACAAGTACACCTTTGGCATTATCGGCATCATTCTGCTGATGCTGCCTATCTTTATCGGCACCACGATCTCGGGCTCCAAGCTGTGGATTCGCATCGCGGGCTTTACCATCCAGCCCGGCGAGTTCGCCAAGGTCTTTATCGTCCTGTTCCTGGCCGGCTACCTGGCCGAGAACCGCGAGCTGCTCTCCATCTCCAACCGCAAGATTCTGGGCTTTAAGATCCCTCGCCTGCGACTGCTGCTGCCGCTGTTTGCCGTGTGGGGTGTGTGCCTGCTCGTCGTCGTCTTCGAACGCGACCTGGGTTCGGCCGTGCTGTTCTACACCATCTTCTTGCTGATGCTCTACGTTGCCACGGGGCGCTTTTCGTATGTCGTTATCGGCCTTGCGCTCTTAGCCGTCGGAGCCGTGGGCGCCTACAAGTTCCTGTCTCACGTTCAGGTGCGTTTCCAGGTTTGGCTCGATCCGTTTAAGGACGCCCAGGGCCAGGGCTACCAGATCGTCCAGTCGCTCTTCTCGCTTGCCGATGGCGGTCTGGTCGGTGTTGGCATCGGCAACGGCATGGCCAACAACATCCCTGTCGTCGAGTCCGACTTTATCTTCTCGGCTATCGGCGAGGAGATGGGCCTTTTGGGCGGCGGCGCCGTGCTCATCCTGTTTATGCTCTTTGCCGTGCGTGGCCTCACCACGGCTGCCCGCGCTAAATCCGATCTCGCCGCCTTTAGTGCCACAGGCCTTACGGCCGCCATCAGCTTCCAGGCCTTCTTGATCGTTGGCGGCGTAACCCGCCTGATCCCGCTGACCGGCGTCACCCTGCCCTTTATGAGCCAGGGCGGCTCCTCTCTGCTGGCGAGCTTTATCATCGTCGCGCTCCTGCTGCGCGCCGGTGACGAGGCGACCGGACGCGAGGCCGAGCTTACCGGCACCGGCACCATGGCCGCCATCACCGATGATCAGGTCGCATCTGCCGCCGCCCCGACGGGCACGCGCTTTGCCACCTCGTCTTCCTACGGCAGCGGCAGCTATTCCATCGGCTCGCGTATGCGCCGTCGCCTGCTCGACACGCCTGAATCCGGTGTGCTCGGCCGCGTTGCGCTCGCCAACCGTCTAACCCGTGCGGTGCTCGCCTTTACGGCGCTGTTCGCCATCCTTATCGGCAACCTCACCTATGTCCAGGTCATCAAGGCCAAGGACTATCAGGACATGCCGACCAACAACCACACCATCGCCCGCTCCAAGTACATCCAGCGCGGTTCCATCATCACGTCCGACGGCGTGACGCTGGCCGAGTCGCTGCAGCAGGAGGACGGCACCTACGTACGCTCCTACCCCAACGGCAACCTGGCAGCGCACGTGGTTGGCTATGTGAGCCAGCAGTATGGCACCACCGCCATCGAGAGCGTCATGAACGACACGCTCACCGGCTCTAAGGATTACTCCAGCTGGAACAACGCCATCGCGTCGCTCGCGGGCCAGACCCAGCCGGGCAACACCGCCAAGCTCACCATCGACTCGCGTATCCAGACGGCGGCCGAGCAGGCACTCAAGGGCTTTAAGGGCGCTGTAGTGGTCATCGACCCGCGTACCGGCGCGGTGCTCGCATGTGCCAGCTCGCCCACCTACGACAACACCAACATCGATGCCCTGCTGCAGACGGGCGGCGGCGAGGACGGCTCCATGTACAATCGCGCCATGGACGCGCTGTACACGCCGGGCTCAACGTTTAAGGTCGTTACGCTTTCCGCGGCACTCGAGACCGGTACCGCCAGCCTTACCAGCACCTACCAGGCGCCCAGCTCCATGGACATCGGCAACGCACCGGTCACCAACTATGCCAACGAGAGCTACGGCACCATCAGCCTGCAGCAGGCCTTTGCCGTGTCCTCCAACGTCGTCTTTGGCCAGGTGGCAAACGAAGTTGGCGCAAACACGCTCGTACAGTTTGCCAACGCCTTTGGCTACGGCCAAAAGCTCGGCCAGGACCTGACCTCCGCGGCCTCCATCATGGCCGACCCGTCGCTCATGACCGAGTGGGAGACCGCCTGGGCCGGCGCCGGCCAGCCTGTCGGCATGGACCACACGCCCGGCCCGCAGACCACCGTCATGCAAAACGCCGTGATTGCCGCCGCCATCGCCAACAGTGGCGTGGTCATGGACCCGTACTTTGTAGCCCAGGTACTTGCCCCGGACGGAACCGTGGTCAAGACCACGCAGTCCCGCTCGCTGGGGCAGGCCGTCAGCTCCGCCACGGCCGACCAGGTCAAGCAGGCCATGCTTGCCGTCGTCCAGTCCGGCACCGGCACCGATGCCCAAATCCCCGGCGTCAAGGTCGCCGGCAAGACTGGCTCGGCCGAGACCGGCGGCACCAACGTCAACTCGATGTTCGTTGGCTTTGCACCTTACGATTCACCCACGGTCGCCATCTCGGTGGCCTTGGAGGATTTCGACAAGCATGACGTCAAGGCCGCCAAGATTGCCGGTATCGTCCTGACCGCGGCGCTTGCCGCACAGGGAGCGTGATGCCCATGATCGAATCGGACACCCGAGGCGCGCCGCGACCGAAGAGTTAGCGGCAACACGCCACACGGCCCCAGCGGCCACATCGTAGGTACTACACACATCGTTGAGCGAATAGTTATGTTAGGAGCAGGAATGGAACAGAGGGTCCTCGGGGGAAGATACCTCCTCAAGGATAAGGTGGGAACAGGCGGCATGGCGACCGTCTACCGTGCACAGGACCAGGTCCTCGACCGCACGGTAGCCGTCAAGATCATGCTGCCGCAGTATGCTGGCGACGCAACCTTCGCCGCACGCTTTAAGCAGGAGGCCCAGGCAGCAGCCGGTCTCTCCTCCCCCTATATCGTGGGCGTCTACGATTGGGGCAAGGACGGCGACACCTATTACATCGTCATGGAGTACCTGCGCGGTACCGACCTTAAGAGCGGCATCAAGAGCCACGGCGCCCTCGACCCCAAGAAGGTCGCGCAGATCGGCTCGCAGATCAGCTCCGCGCTTTCGGTCGCCCACAAGCACGAGATCATCCACCGCGACATTAAGCCGCAGAACATCATGGTGCTGCCCGACGGCAACATCAAGGTGATGGACTTTGGCATCGCGCGCGCCAAGAACAGCCACCTCACGCAAGACAACAACGTGCTGGGAACCGCCCACTACGTCAGCCCCGAGCAGACCCGTGGTCAGGACCTCGGCCCCACCTCGGATATCTACTCGCTGGGCGTCGTGATGTACGAGTGCGCCACCGGCCGCGTCCCCTTTGACGGTGACGACGCTATCTCGGTCGCACTCAAGCAGGTCAACGAGCTGCCTATTCCGCCGAGCCAGATCAACTCCGGTGTCGACGCCGACCTTGAGCGCATCATCCTCAAGTGCATGGAGAAGGACCCGGCAAACCGCTTCCAGACCGCCGACGAGCTGCGTCAGGTGCTCAACAGCTACCTGTCGGGCCGTGCCGTCAACGTCTCGGAGCCCACGCGCATCATCGGTGCCCCCGGTGAGCTGGGCGCCACCAAGACTCGCGAGCTTTCCGATCAGACGCGCGCCATGGTGCGTCCCGTCTCGGGCGTGAGCGGCCAAAATACCGCCCGCAGCTCGGTTTCGGGCTCCGCCGGCTCCTACGAGGTCGAAAAGCCCAAATCCAACAAGAACAAGATCATCGCCGCCGTGGTGGCAGCCGTTGCCGTCATCGGCATCGTGGTGGCCTTTGCCACAGGACTCTTTGGCGGCGAGCAGGTCACCGTGCCCGATGTGCTGGGCAAGGACCAGCAGACTGCCGTCGAGCTGATCAAGGAAGCCGGCCTCGAGGTCGGCACCATCGACCAAAGCTACAACGACGATGTCGACGAGGGCAAGGTCGCCGAGCAGACGCCCAACGGCAACACCAAGAAGACCAAGGGCACCAAGGTGAACCTGGTAATCTCCAAGGGCCCCAAGCCCTCCGAAAAGGTTGAGGTTCCCAAACTTGTCGGCCTAACCAAGGACCAAGCAGAAGCCGCACTGGCAAGCGTTGGCCTGAAGGGCAACGCCTCCGAGGAGGCCAACGAGGCTGATGAGGGCCAGGTCTTTGAGCAGGGCACCGAAGCCGGTAAGGAAGTCGCGAAGGGCACGACCATCTCGTACAAGGTCTCGAGCGGCCCGGATACCACGTCCGTCCCCGACCTGACCGACATGACCGAGGCCCAGGCGCGCAACGCCCTCGATATGGCAGGCTTTGGTGTCGACGTGAGCTACCAGGAGAACGACTCGGTTACCGAGGGCACCGTGATCAGCTGGAACCCCAGCGGCAAGCAGAAGCCCGGCGCCACGATTACCGTCGTCATCGCCAAGAAGTCCGGCAAGGCCACCGTCCCGGGCAACCTGTACGGCAAGAGCATTTCCGCCGCCGTTACCGCGCTCAACAACGCCGGTTTCTATAACATTGGCTTCTGTGACCAGAACGGCAATCCCGTAAGCGGTAACGAGGATGCCACCGTTACGGGCGTCTCCCCCACTGGAAAGCAGTCCACCGACAGCACGATTACGCTGACGGTCGCACTTTCTGGTTCGGGCTCGGGCTCGGGCACGAGCACGGGCGACGATTCCGGTACGACCAACTAGTCGCCACCCCACCGCTCATCGCGGCTTTCGCCGCAAACATATTCGCTCACAGGCGCCCGCTTGCTCCCCCAGCAAGCGGGCGCTTCGTTTTTGACATGGCATTGAACCAGAAGAACCCGGCACCGTAGCGGTACCGGGCTCGATATTTCTCTGGTGCCCCCGGGCGGATTCGAAAACTCCCCCCGCGGGGAAATTGGTGACGCGGGTGTCGACGGCTCGAATCCTGCCATTAGACCAGAAGAGCCCGGCACCGTAGCGGTACCGGGCTCGATATTCCTCTGGTG
>DBEYYU010000086.1:0-34670 GCA_048184855.1 Collinsella aerofaciens | reverse complement strand
CCGCGTCTATAATCTCCTGTAGGTCATCGTGTCTCTCGTTCACCTCAATGGTCCTCCTAACGCCGGCGTGTTGGCACCACCAGCGTAGTGGCGGCGGGGAGGCACGGTGGCCATTATTCGGTGACCGGGATTGGTCAAAATCGTTTGACTATTAGCGGCTAAAATCGCCCGGCGCTAACACCCATTGTTCGGAAAACCATTCTCCCTGACAAAGCCTTTACAGAATGCCGTGGCCCCAAAGCGCGCCCGCATCTACGCTTCGCCTGCGCTAAACTGGAAGGCACGTACGCGATTACGAGAGGAGCCCGCATGGAGGCTTACAAGCAAGAGTTCATCAAGTTTATGGTCGAGTCCGACGTCCTTAAGTTCGGCAGCTTTACGCTCAAGAGCGGCCGTCAGTCCCCGTTCTTTATGAACGCCGGCGCTTACGTGACGGGCTATCAGCTCAAGAAGCTGGGCGAGTATTACGCCCAGGCCATCCACGATAACTTTGGCGACGACTTTGATGTGCTGTTTGGACCGGCCTACAAGGGTATTCCGCTGGCCGTCGTGACCGCAATTGCCTACCACGAGCTGTACGGCAAGGAGGTCAAGTACTGCTGTGACCGCAAGGAGGCCAAGGACCACGGCGCCGACAAGGGCAACCTGCTGGGTTATGAGCCCAAGGACGGCGACCGTGTGGTCATGGTCGAGGACGTTACCACCAGCGGCAAGTCCATCGACGAGACCTATCCCAAGGTCAAGGCTGCTGCCGATGTCGAGATCAAGGGCCTGATCGTGTCCCTCAACCGCATGGAGGTCGGCAAGGGCGGTGTGACAACCGCGCAGAAGGAGATCGAGGCCAAGTACGGTTTCCCCGTCGCGAGCATCGTCTCCATGGCCGAGGTCGTCGAGACCCTCTACAACCACGAGATCGACGGCAAGGTTGTCATCGACGACGAGCTCAAGACCGCCATCGACGCCTACTACGAGCAGTACGGAGCACGTTAGTTACGGCGTTTTGCCAAACGCCGTAACTGCTCGACGCTGCGCGGGCCGCATTTGGACAATCTGACGTTCAACTTCAAGGGCGCGACCAGAAGGTCAGCGCCCTTTCGTTTCACGTCACCTTGTCTCAAATGCGACCCGCTCGCTGTCCGTTCTCTACCTGCGGCGTCGTCTTGCTCCGAATGCGGCTCGCTCGCTGTCGTTGCCGAAACATCGGCGTTGCCGGACTAGTCATTGGGGACGTTCATAAATGACTACTCAGGAATGAGCGTGGATAATCTCCCGTTTTTGGCCTGTGTGCAGGCTCAAAGTGGGAGATTATCCACGCTCGCTTTAATTTGCCTGGGCTGCGATGCCTATCTAATCGGCTCGGCGTCTTCCCTGAGAATCGAAAGATACTCTTCATACCCGTACTGCCGGTATCTCTGTCTTGACTCGTCGAGCGGACGGAGGATACCCAATTCTTCAAATGATTTGACGAGCGAGCTCGCGGTACTCCTGCCGATATCGAGTTGGGCAGCGATGAATGCGGTGTCGACGATGGGGTGCTCTTCAAGAATGCCCAACAGCCTTTGCCCGTTTGCAGCAGTCCTTCCGAGATTTTCGGTAATGGTTGCTGTGGAACGGTTATGGAGGTCAACAAGGTTTTTTAAAGACCCTACCGAGTCCTTCGCACTCTCGAGAAGACTGTTGCAGAAAAACTCTATCCATTCCTCGTAAGTGCCTCTCTCCCTTACGGATGTGAGTTGCCGGTAGTACTCGCTTCGGTTTTTCTTGAACTGGAACGATGGATAGAACAAGCAAGAATGAAGAACGCCATCATTGATGAGCATAAGTGTAATGAGAAGCCTGCCCAGGCGACCGTTTCCGTCTAGGAATGGATGGGCAGTTTCAAATTGGTAATGGACGAGCGCCGCCCGCACAATCGGATCCATTTCGACTTGAGGCTCATTGATAAAGCGTTCGAGGTCCTGGAGCGTGTTACTCAAATCTTCAATGTTTGGAGGGACAAACGATGCGGTTGCAATGGTGCAGCCTGAGGGGCCAATCCAGTTTTGTGAGGAGCGCAGCTCGCCTGGATTCTTCTCCGTTCCGCGCACTCCGTCCAGCAGGACCGCATGAACTTGCCTAAGAAGTCTCGTGCACAAGGGCATCTTTTTGAGCAGTTCTACGCCGCGGTCGACAGCACGGACGTAATTCACGACGTCTGCGACATCTTTATGATGGAGTTGTGTTTGTGATGGACTAAGTAGGTCGTCAAACGTGCACTGGGTTCCCTCAATTTGCGAAGAAAGGAGTGCTTCTTTGCGCACGTACATTGTCAGATACATGTCGGCGTTGGGAACAAAGTAGAGCATGCCTTCAAGCTCTCCAAGCTTTCGTGAGCATGCGGAAAGCGTGCGATAGGTTTCCTCGGTGAGGTTTAGCTGCCTCAATGATTGCAAGGGCGTTGGAAAAAACGAATAGTAAGCCAATTTCCCCGATAGATTATTGCGGAGCGTTCCCTGGCCGTTCTCCTCGATTTGCATCGCGCCCTCCATATCTTTAGTGCCGGAAACTCGTTATTAGGCTAATCATATCAATTCTAATAACGAGTTTATGGCTAAAATAGTTATTAGAGTCGATTTGAATAATCTAATGACGGGAAGTCGTTATTACTTTGGTGCAAGGTGGTCGAGTAGTCCCTCGGGCACAGAGAAAAACGGATCATTCAACACGAGCGTGGATAATCTCCCGGTTTTGGCCTGTGTGCGGGCTCAAAGTGGGAGATTATCCACGCTCATTAGATAGGCGTCCAAAAATCCACGCTCGTCGCTACTTGAGCCCGGGTAGGCGGGTGTAGGGGAACGAGCGCTCTAGGAACTCGGAGCAGCGGGCGTAGTCTTTGGCGAAGTAGCTGCTGTAGAGCGAATCGAGCACGTATTGCACGGCGATGTGGCTCGCGAACTGTGTGATGCGATGCGTCATGCTCTCGTGGTCACTCACCGTAAGGTAGGCGGCAAAGCCAGGGTGAATGCGCGCGCAATGAGGCGTGCCGATGACGACGACCGGGACATGCCGACTGCTGAGGATCGGCAAGATGTCCTTGAGGTTGGGGGCAAGGCCGCTGTAGGAGATGGCGATTGCCACATGGTCGGGGCCCGAGGCGAGCGCCGTGCGCACCTGGGCTTCGATATTGTCATGGCACGTCGCGCTTTTACCGGCGGAGAGCAGGCGATCGCGGAACATTCCCGCTGGATAGAGGTTGTGCGAACCTGTGTAGATGTCGACCTGTCGGGCGTTCGCGATGAGCTTGGCGGCGTGGTCAAGTTGCGTAGGGTCGAGCAGCTCCTGTGTTTCGGCCAGCGTGGTCTGGTAGAGCCCCTCCATGCGCTCGATAACCTGCGCTGGCGTGGAAGCGGCATCGAAGGGAAAGTTGATATCCACGTCGCGCCGGTTTCCCGCCTCGGTTGCCAAGCGAATAAGCTCGACCTTGAGATCCTTGAAGCCCTCGAGGCCGAGCTTTTTGCAAAAACGGTGCACGCTTGCGACCGAAACGTTGGTGCGTGCGGCAAATTCCTTAATAGAAAGCCCGCGGATGTCCTCGCCGATGGCAAGGGCTGCAATGCCGAGCTGCTGCTCGGTGGGGGTGAGGCCCTGTGCCTCGGTAATCTTGCGTTTGATATCCATGCGAACTCCCGCACTCGCCAAACCTGCCAAAAAGGGACAGGTTTATTTTGGCACGTTTCGGTCGGTATCAGGAAGTGTCAGGGGCGGGGTATCGGCAGGACGCGAGAGCGAATAGAACTGTCGGGTTTGGTGCGCCCGTTTCTGCCCGTTCCGTGCGCAGGCGATACTCGGCTTATCGACCCGCGATGCAAATGAGATGCTCATCCCACGAGCACTACCGGGAAGGGTCCGCGATTCGAGTCCCCACCTTAGCATTTGAACCATTTGGCACTATAATTACCGTAGGCATGCGCACAACGTTGCGCTTAATCAAGAGGAGAAAACGTATGGGTCTGTTTGACATGTTCAAGAAGAAGGCTGAGCCCGCGGCTGCCGCTGCTCCGGCCTCCATCTCTGCTTCTGCCGGCGCCGACGTGCTGTGCTCGCCCGTCAAGGGCAAGGTCATCAAGATGGCCGACGTGCCCGATCCCGTCTTTGGTGGCGAGGTTCTGGGCAAGGGCTGTGCCGTGTGGCCCGAGGACGATCTGGTCTACGCTCCCTGTGACGGTAAGGTGACCGTCACCATGGGTCACGCCGTGGGTCTGCAGTCCGATAGCGGCATCGAGGTTCTGGTGCACGTTGGCGTCGATACCGTCAACATGAACGGCGATGGCTTCGAGGGCTTCGTCAAGGCCGACGACGTTGTGAAGGCCGGCCAGCCCATACTCAAGATCGACCGCGCCAAGATCGCCGCTGCCGGTTACAAGGACTGCGTCGTGGTGGCCGTGTCCAACACCGCCGAGTTTGCCGACGTCGAGCTCACCGTCGAGGCAGAGTCCGCCGTCGCCGCCGGTGACGCCATCGTTAAGGTCGTTCGCAAGTAAACTGCGGCGTCCAAAGGATGTGCAAGGGTGGTCGGGTTTTCCGGCCACCTTTTTTATTGCACCGTGGGAAAGCGTTTTATTGCACGTTGGGCGGGCTTGCAAACCGTTCGGACGCTAAAACGAACCGACCGTGCCTTCGCGTTGCCGAGGGTGTTCATAAGCGGATAGTATGGGCTTACTTATTACAACGTGCGCCGCGTCTGGGAAGCGCAGTGCCGCTCATTGGGAGGAACAACATGAAAAAGAAGCTGCTGCTTGCGCCCCTCATGGCCGTCTTGGTTGCATGCGTGGTCCTGCTTTCCGGTTGCGGAGGCCCTTCGGTCGAGGAACTCATCACCGAGGATCTTACGACTCAGTTTGACGAGGTCAAGAACGGTGGCGACGACTTCCTCTCTGGTCTGGAGGAGGCTTCGGGCGACGAGTTCGAGCAGCTGGGTATCGATCCCAAGGAGTATGCCAAGACCTATCTCGAGGGCTTTGACTACAAGATCGGCGACGTGACGGTCGACGAAGACAAGGGTGTCGCGACCGCCGAGGTCTCCATCACCTGCAAGTCTATGAACAAGATCGTCGAGGACTTCTCCACCCAGTATCAGGAGAAGGTCGCCGCGCTTGACACGGTTCCTTCCGATGACGAGCTGTACAAGATGGCCGGTCAGGTTATGGTCGATGTGACCAAGGCCACCGAGCCCAGAAAGACCACGGTTATCTTCAAGTACACCTGCAACGACGACGGTGAGTGGTCTGCCGACGACTCCGTCAACTCCGAGATGATGGATGCAATGCTGAGCTAGTTCGTTGCGCGGTAGTTCGTTACGGCGTTTTACCAAACGCCGTAACTGCTCGATGCTGCAAACCCGCCAGAGCGGCAATCTGCCTTTCAACTTCGGCGGCATGACCAAAAGGTCAATGCCGCCTTGTTTCAAGGCACCTTGCTCGCTCTGGCGGGCTTTCGCTGTCGTTGCCAAAACAACGTCGTTCCCTTGGCTGGCTTAAAGTGGCGCTTGTACCTGTGGCGTTGCCATCGCTGCCGAAGGCGGCAGCTGGGGACGTTCCTTTTCTGCCGGCAGTTGGGGACACTCCTTGTGCCAGCGTTGCATCGAGTGCTTGGGAAACCGCGACCCGGTTTTTGGCCGAATAGTGGGTCGCATTTTCCGGATGGGGTGGGTTGCGGAAAGTGCGACCCGGAATATTGCTCTGAAACGGGATGTGGTTTCCCTGATGCGCCTCAAACGGAAAGCGCATCCCATTCCGGAGCTCCAAAACGGGATGCGCTTTCCGCGCGGAAGAATTGTCGCAGCTGCGTTAAGCAGTGTCGCTCGTTACTCGCCCAGCACCAGCGCCGCGAGCTCTGCCTGGGTGTCCACCACGTAGTCGGCGCCGGCGGCTTCCAGCTCTGCGCGGCCGCGGAAACCCCAGCTGACGCCCGCACTCTTAAGGCCGGCGTTGTGACCGGTCAGGATATCGACATTGGAATCGCCCACATAGAGCGTGGTCGACGGATCGGCGCCTAGCTCTTCCATCACATGCAGCGTAACAGGCGCCTCGGGCTTGGGCGGAAACGCATCGACACGGCCCTGCACCAGCGCAAAGCGCTCGGAACCAAAATACTTCTCGATAAGCGGAGCCGCCGAGACGTGGTCCTTGTTGGTGAGCACGGCAAGCTGAACGCCCGCGGCGCGTAGGCGGTCGAGCATCTCGATCGTTCCGGCATAGGGGGCGGTGTGGTCCTCCTTGTGCTCGCCGTAGTAAGCCCTAAACTCGGCAAGCGTCTGCTCAAACATGCGGCCGTCGCCCGCATACTCGGCGGGCATAAAGCGCTCAACCAGCTTGAGCATGCCGTTTCCCACCTTGTAGCGGTACTCGTCTACGGCAAACGTGGGCCAGCCGTGCATCTCGCAGGTATGGTTGCCGGCGGCCGCCAGGTCCTCGAGTGTGTTGAGGATGGTGCCGTCCAGGTCAAAGATCACATGGGAAAAAGCTGCTGCCATGAAAGCTCCCGTCATTGGGTTTCAAAACGCACCTCATAATACTGGGCTTCCGCGTTGGGCGTGCTTGGAATCTGAACATCTTCAGAGTTATCGAGCCGCATCGCGCCAGCCGTGCGAACTTGCCGTTAGCAAATTCTCGGCAGCTGCTCTCCTACGAGCATGTCGAGGATGCGGGTCGATCCCCAGCCGGTGCGTACGCGCACGGCGGGTCGAGCGCCCTCGGCAAGTGGCAGCACGCGACCGATGATGGCGGCATTCTCGCCGTAGCGGGCGGCGCGCATGGCGCTCAGCGCGGCATCGGCTTGCTCGGCCGGCACGACGGCAACCATCTTGCCCTCGTTTGCCACCTGCAGCACATCGTAGCCGAGCATTTCGCAGGCTGCCTGAACGTCGGGGCGCACGGGCACATCGTCCTCGTCGATCTCCATGGCAACGCCGCTGGCCTGGGCAAACTCGTTGAGTGTGGACGCTAGGCCACCGCGCGTGGGGTCGCGAAAGCAACGCGTGCCGGGCGCTGCGGCCAGAACGTCGGCAATCAGGTGGTTGAGCGGCGCGGCATCGCTTTCGATCGCGCTCGAAAACGCCAGGCCCTCGCGTTGGCTCATGATGGCGATGCCGTGGTCGCCCAGCGTACCCGAGACCAGGATGACATCGCCGGGGCGGCAGTTGGCGCCGCTGAGCGCCACGCCCGTGGGAACCTCGCCCACGCCGGCGGTATTGATGTAGACGCCGTCGGCCCCGCCGCGCTCGACCACCTTGGTGTCGCCCGTGATTATGGACACGCCCGCCTCATGCGCCGTTTCGGCCATCGTCTGCACAATCTGGCGGAGCTTGTCCATGGGATAGCCCTCTTCGAGGATAAAGCCGCACGATAGGTAGCGCACGTTGGCGCCCGAGGTCGCGACGTCGTTGACGGTTCCGCACACGGCGAGACGGCCGATGTTGCCACCGGGGAAGAACTGCGGCGAGACTACAAAGCTGTCGGTCGACATGGCAATGCGCCCGCTCGTGGGCAGCGCGGCGACGCCGGCATCGTTGCCCTCGAGCAACTCGGGCGACCCAAAGGCATCCAAAAAGACCTCATCGATGATGCGTTTCATCATCTGACCGCCAGAGCCGTGGCCCAACAGGACGGTGCTATCGGTGGCAGTACGGGACATATCGAAAACTCCAATCGTGGGTGATGCCGGTGTGCGGGTGCGTCCGGACTAGTCGCGGTAGCGGTAGTACGCCGCGCAGCTGCCTTCGGAACTCACCATGCACGGGCCGACGGGGTGCTCGGACGTGCAGGTGCGGCCAAAAAGCGGGCAGCCGTTCGGTGCAATGGCCCCGCGCAGCACGTCGCCGCAGCGGCATCCGCGCGGCTCGACCGTCGGCTCAACGGGCGCGTCAAAGCGAATACGGGCGTCAAAGCGCGAGAACTCGGGGCGGATGGAAAGGCCCGAGTTGGCAATCGGCCCCAGCCCGCGCCACGTGGTGTCGCACGGCTCAAACACCTGCTCGACCAGCTGGCGCGCCACAGGGTTGCCGTCTGCGTTGACGCCACGGCGGTAGGCGTTGTCGATCGCGGGCCTGCCATCGACAACCATCTGGACCAACATGCAGATGCCCTGCAGGATATCGACCGGCTCAAATCCCGTGACCACGCCCGGGGTATCGAACTCATCGACCAAAAAGCTAAAGGGCGCCAAGCCCGTGATGGTGGCGACGTGTCCCGGCAGGATAAAGCCGTCGATGGTCGTCTCGGGGTCGTTGGCGATGGCGCGCAGCGCCGGCGGCGTGGTCTTGTGGGCGCAATAGACCGAGAAGTTCAAAAGCCCGCGCGCCTCGGCCTCCAAAATGGCGGCGGCGATGGTGGGCGTCGTAGTCTCAAAGCCCACGCCCATAAAAATGACCGGGCGATCGGGGTTTTGCTCGGCAATGTCGAGCGCGTCGAGCGGGGAGTAGACGATGCGGATGTCGCGCCCTGCCGCCTTTTGCGCAGCGAGCGAGGTGGACGATCCGGGCACGCGC
Source organism: Collinsella aerofaciens (assembly GCA_048184855.1). Taxonomy (GTDB): domain Bacteria; phylum Actinomycetota; class Coriobacteriia; order Coriobacteriales; family Coriobacteriaceae; genus Collinsella; species Collinsella aerofaciens_CA. Next base: position 26,146 of record DBEYYU010000086.1, on the reverse strand, counting down.
ATCATGTCGCCAAAGGTGGTGATGATGGCGCCGTTTATGTTGGCGAGCGCGATCGCATGGTCGATGTCGCGGTTGGCGGTGACGCAGACGGGGCAGCCCGGGCCGCTCAGCAGCTTGAGCCCGGCCGGCATAATGGAGCGAAAGCCATAGCGCCCGATGCTCACGGTATGCGTGCCGCAGACTTCCATAAGGTTGATGGCGCGGTCGCCGACAAGCTCATGAATGCGCTCGATGAGCTCGCGAGCCAGCTTGGGATCGCGGAATGCCGAGAAATCGATACCGGAGCGCGCCGGCTGCTCGGCCGCCACTAGTATGCCTCGGCCGGGTTGGTGGCAAGCTGGTCTTCTTCGACCAGCTCGGACATGGCATTAACAAGCTCGAGCGTCTCTTGCGCTTCCTGCTCGTCGACAATCTGGATGCCAAAGCCGGCGTGCACGAGAACATAGTCTCCTACCTGCGCCGTCGGCACGAGTCTCAGCGAAACAGGGCGCTCGATGCCCATCATGTCGACGGTGGCCTTGAGGTCATCGTCGCGTTTGACTACTTTACCGGGAACGGCAAGGCACATAATGTTCCTCTTTTATACGCTTTGCGCTGGATGGGCGCTTAATAATCCATCAGTTGATGGTAGCGCTCGCGGGGTTCGCGGGCAAACGCGTTACGCCTGTGAGACGGTTGGGCACAGCGGCGTGTGAGGGCGAGCTACTGCGATGCAATCTGCGCAAGACGAGTGCGTGCGACTGCTGCCTGACCGTAGGCGATGCAGCCGTCATTGACGGGTACGGTGTGGGGGACAAGGACAGTAAAGCTTGCGCTTTTGAGCTCGCGGGCGAGGAGCTGAAGCAGAAGTCGGTTCATGAACACGCCGCCCGAGAGCGCGACGGTGTCGATGCCCTCGTGCACGCAGATATCGCTGGCGATGCGCGCCGAGGAGCGCGCGACGGCGACATGGAAGTCGAGTGCGAGCCTGTCGGCGGGCGCTCCGGCTTCAATTCCTCCCAAAAGTGCCTCAAAGAGTGCTTTCTGATCCAGAACATAGGGGCCGTCCAGCCACGATGGGCCAGATGCGAAATAGCCGGCGTTGTCGTCGGGAAAATGGGCGATTTCGTTGTCGAGCGCGTGCCAGGCGGCGGCTTCGAGTTCTATGGCGGGTTCGCCCTCGTAGGTTGCCTTGTCGCAGATGCCCAGAATCGCTGCCGCGGCATCAAAGAGACGTCCCATGCTGCTGGTACGCGGGCTGTTGATGCCGCGCTCGATCATGGTGGCTGTCACGCTGCGCGTTTGCTCGTCGAGGCTGTCCAAAAGCCGAGCGGCGCCTGGGTGCTCGAGCAGGCCGAGCTCACTGAGCAGGGCAAAGGCGTTGCGGCGGGCATCGCGCACGGAGGCCGCCCCACCGGGGAGCGCCCAGGTGCGCAAATGCGCGGCGCGCTCAAAGCCGCCAAGGCTGGCAACAAGAAACTCGCCGCCCCAAATGGTCCCATCGGTGCCGGCCCCGGTGCCGTCAAAGGCGATGCCAAGGACACGCGTGTCGGTTGTAAGCTGGCCCGCGGCGATGGCCTCGGCCATTACGCTCGCGATATGCGCATGATGGTGCTGCACCTCGACGAGCGGCAGATTGCATTTTCGCGCCTGCTCGCGCGCCCACTGGCCCGATAGATAGCTGGGGTGTAAATCGCAGGCCAAGGCGGCAGGCGCCAAGTCAAAGAGATCTTCCAAGCGCGTGCGCGCGGCGTTCCAGGCATCGAAAGTCCCGCCGTTTTCAACATCGCCGATATGCTGCGACACAAAACAGGTTGCCTCGCCGTTCGTCCCTTCACGCGTGAGCGCAATCGTGGCCTTTTGTTGTGGCCCGCAGGCGAGCACGCAGGACGGAGCGCCGTCGAGCGCCGGCAACGGCAGCGGCTGGGGTGCATATCCGCGAGCGCGGCGCACGGGCATAACGGCGCCGTCGACCACGCGCACTACAGAGTCGTCGTAGCGCGAGAGGATTGCGCGGTCGTTACCGAGCAACGCGTCGGCGATGCCGGCGGCAACGAGGTGTTCCCAGGCAAGGTCGTCGTCGGTCTCGATGGGTTCTTCGCTCAGGTTTCCGCTGGTCATGACGAGCGCGTGCATACCGCAGGCTTCTGCCGCGGCAAGCAACAGATGTTGAAGCGGTGTATAGGGGAGCATGACGCCGAGCTCGGGCAAGTCGTGCGCGACAGATGGCGCGAGGGCGAGGATGTCGGGGGAACCGCCGTTGCCCTCGCCAACAGTGCGCCGGCGCAACAGCACGATGGGGCGGACACTGCCAGCGAGAAGCTCGCGCGCAGCGTCGTCGATATGGCACAGGCGCCCGGCATCAGCAAGACTGCGCACCATGACGGCAAGCGGCTTGTTGCTGCGACGCTTGCGACGGCGCAGCTCGGCCACCGCCTGCTCGTTGGCAGCGTCACAGGATAGATGGAATCCGCCCAGGCCCTTGATGGCGACGATGCCACCGCTGGCCAGCAGCTCAACACAGCGGTCGATGATAGCGTCGCTGGCCTCGCGTGTGGTGCCGACGGCCGGTGTCGCGGACGAATTCCCGCACGCATCGCCGTTCACAGCCTCACGCCACGTAATATGCGGCCCGCAATCAAAGCAGGCATCGGGCTGTGCGTGAAAGCGACGGTCGAGTGGATCGGCATACTCTGCGGCACAGGCGGGGCACATGGGGAAACGGTCCATCGAGGTAGCCGCTCGGTCATACGGCAGCGACCGGATGATGGTAAAGCGTGGGCCGCAGTTAGTGCAGTTGATAAAGGGGTAGTGATAGCGTCGGTCGGCGGGATCGAACAACTCGCGCAGGCAATCGTCGCAGGTGGCGATATCGGGCGAGACGAGCGTCGTGTGCGCGGTCTGGTCCTGCGACGCCACAATGTGAAAGCCCTGCTCATCGGCAGTGCTCCAGCCGCCAGGCTCCAAATCCGCAATATCGACTCGCTCAACGCGAGCCGCCGCGGGCGCATGCTCAGAAAGCGCGGCGACAAATCCGTCAACCGCCTCGGCACAAGCGTGCGCCTCGATATGCACGCCGTCGCCCGCATTGAGCACCCATCCGCAAATGCCATGCGTCATGGCCTCGCGATACACAAACGGTCGCATGCCAACGCCCTGCACAATGCCCGTCACATGAATATGCACATGCCGCATGCGACACTCCTCATCAAAACCGACCAAAATAGACAGGTTTATTTTGGTAGGTAAAACGCTAAACCTGCCAAAACAAACCTGTCCCTTTTTGGCAGGTGCGCTGCGGGAAATCCCGCTACAGCCCCAGGCTCTGCTTGGTGGCGGCGCACGTGAGCTCGCCGTGCTTAACGCCGCGCAGGCCCAGCAGACGGTCGGCTAGTTCGTAGACGCGCTCGCCGCGACCCTTGAGCGCCAGAATCTCCAAGCAGTTGTGGTGATCCAGATGCACGTGCATGGTCGATACGATCTCGTCGGTGTAGTCGTGCTGCACTTCGTCCAGACGGCGCGTCAGGTCACCGGTATGGTGGTCGTAAATCATGGTGAGCGACCCGATAACATGCTCATCGGGCGTGCGCATCTGCTCCTTGGCGATCGAGGCGCGAATCAGGTCGCGCACGGCCTCGGAGCGGTTGGCCACGTCGCCGCGGCGCGCGATCTGCTCGTCAAAACGGCGCAGCAGGTCGTCGGGTGCGGTAACCGAAAAACGGACCAGCTCGGAGCCGGAGCCACTACAGTGGCAGCCCGCGTCACCGTCCGCCCCGTGCGGATGCTCGTGCTCGTACCCGCAGCCGTGCTCGTGTTCGGCCACTTTACACCAGCTTCACGGAGCCGACGGAGTTGTGGTCGGCCTCGATGGCTTCCTCGTAGCCCTCGAGCGCGTCATGCGCCTCGTACAGCGCGGCCATGGCGGCCTCGAGCTTGGCGCCGATGCGCTCCATGTCAAAATTCTCGGTCGCATGCAGCAACTGATGGCTCCATTCGTGAGCGAGCTCGATGGTGTCGTCGACCTGCTTGACGCTCATGGCAAGCTGACTCATGTTCATTCCAACATCATGCATGGAAAGTCTCCTTTGTACGGGTCTAATCAGTGGTTCAGATTTTACTACGCCCGCTCTGCGCGCAGCTGCATAAGAAAACGGGTACGAGTCTGTGCGACCCGCACCCGTTCACTGGGGGCTATTTGTGACTACCATACTATCCGTGGTTGCACTCGGTGCATCCAGAAGTCCGGCGAGCGGTGCAAAAGCGCTCATAGACGGCGGGTAAGTAACAAGCGTATTACAGATGCTTTTCCAGCAGCGCCTGCAGCCTCGCCTTGGGCAGAGCGCCAACCGAGCGGTCAATCTCCTCGCCGTTCTTAAACACAATCAGCGTGGGGATGCTCATGACGCCATACTTCATGGCCAGGTCCTGGTTGTCGTCGACGTTGCACTTGGCAACGGCGAGCTTGCCCGCCAGCTCATCGGCAACCTCGTCAACGATGGGCGAGAGGGATCGACAGGGCCCGCACCACGGTGCCCAAAAATCGACCAGCACGGGCAGGCTGTCGTTAACGATGGAATCGAAGTTCTCGGGGGTAATCTGATTAATGTCAGCCATGGTGACCTCCATAATGCGACGCGGCTCGGCCGCGTAAAACTCAGTACGACCGTGCTTATACCCAGCCGCCCGCAAAGCAACCACTCGCGGGCAGCTCTTTTATATAATGGTGGGCACGCAAACGATTGGAGAGCGCATGTCCACGTCACAAAGCCAGAAAAAAGAAGCCATCGCCCAGGCGGCCGAGCAAGAGCTCACATCGCTTGCGGTCCGTGGCGTGCGTATCGCGGGCAACGCGTGCTCGCCGATCGTGCTGGTCAAAGGCGATTTGGACGAGGCCGAGCGTTCGGGTGGCGAGCTTGCCGCCGGCCCGGATGGCGCGGCGTTGCGCAAGGCGCTTGGGGCCATCGGCTACGCGCCCGAGGATTTTTGCGTGCTGGCAAGCGTCGCCGGCGTGGGTGACGGAGCGGTCGCGGTGGGCGAGACTCTGCCGTGCGAGCTGTTCCGTGAGGCGCTTGAGGCTTTGGACCCCGAGGCAGTGCTACTGCTCGACAACAACGCGGCTGACGCCATGCGCGAGACCTACGCCGATATGCTCGTGGCGATCGATGACTTCGACACCGCCATGCTCAAGCCCGGCTTGGTCGCCCATGTGCAGGGTCGCCGCGTGCTCGCGCTCGACGGTTTTGAGGCGGCGCTCACTGACAAAGCCGCCAAGCAGCGCATGTGGGCATACATCAAGCAGCTGACCCCGGCGGCCGCTCCGCTGTAGCGGATTGGCGCCGGCGAGCGATTGCCTGGCGGGCAAGGCGCGCCTCGAGATCGGCGCCGCACTTCTACATCACAGCGCGCAGCTCAAACCGATCGCCGTTAATGCGGAACTGACAGTTGCCGTTCATGCGCTCCACGGCGAGTTTGATGCTTCTGGTGCCAAAGCCGTGGCCCGCATGCCGGGTCACGGGCATGCCGTCGACCATGCGCGGCGCGCGGTCAAACGTATTGGAAACTAACAGCAGCAGCTGGCTGTCCTCTAATCGCAGGTCAAGGTCGACGAATCGCTTTCCTTGGGGTGCGGCGCTTGCGGCGGTGATAGCGTTTTCCAAGGCATTTGAGAGCACGCTAAACAGGTCGGCGTCGCCTACGTGGATGGTTTCGGGTACGGCGGCGCGCAGGTTGGCGGTAATGCCGTTTCTTTTGATATCCGAGTTAAATGACGAAAGCGCGATGTTTACGGTCTCGTTGGCGCAGAAGCGGCGTACGGCGGTGCGATCGCCGGCTTCGCAGAGTTCATCGATGCGTTTGAGCGCCTCGTCGGTGTGGCCCTCCTCAATTAAAGCGGCCAGGCCGCGTAGGAAGTGGCGCATGTCGTGGCGCAGAATCGACAGCTCGCGCCCAGATTGACGCCAAGCCTCGAGCTCTTTGATGGCGGCGCTGTCGCGGGTCTCGAGCATCCAACGCTCTCGCTCGGCGGTTTCCTTTTCTTCGTATTCGCGCAGGTAAACGGCAAGAAACATAAGATAGAAGGCACAGAGCGCAAATGCCAAAAACTCAACCGTCACCACCGAGCCCGAGTGGAACAGCGTGGTGTAGACGTTGGTGGCATAGTCAAAGACGTAATAGACGAGCGGCAGGATTAAAAGGATGCCCAGCTCGGTGGTGCTTTTAATCGCCAAGCGCGGACCGATGTCGCCGGCCCAATGCAACAGGACGGCAAAGACGGCGAGTGTGGTCGCGATACGCGCCAGATAGTACGCAATCTGCGAATCGGTTGCGGCAAAGGCGGCGATGCCCATCCAATTGCTGAACTGGCAGCTCAGATAGGCACTCGTAATGCCGAGCGCGGCAAGCAGCGGGCTCAGGCGGTAGCGCGCACACAAATAGATGACGAGCGGCAGATGCACGACGAGCGGATATACCTGGCGGGCGAAAAGCTCGCCGCCGACGGCATTGGCGAGGCCAAATGCGCATCCGGTTACGGCACCGACCAGCACCAGTTCAAGCGCATGACGCCGGTTGATCTCGATACCGCACAGCGCCGCCGAGGCAAAGACGCCAAAGAGTAGCGTCGTGGCGTGGTGGATTGCCCAAAGGATCATTTCGACCGAGGAGACCATCAGCGCCTCCCGCCCTCAAAGCGCACCGCAAAGTAGGCGTCTTGGAATCCCTGCTTGCAGCTGCGCGAAAGCGGGATGCACGCGCCGGAGCGCATGACGATGTCCGTGCGATCGAAGTGGTCGATGTTGCGCAAGTTGACCTGGTAACTACGGTGGCATTTAAAGAAGGTGGCATTTTGCGCCAAACGGTCCTCGACGCTGCGGAACGACTCGAGTGCCTCGATATCGCGTCCGTCGCGCAGGTGGAAGACCACGTGCTTGTTGCGCGCCTCGGCATATTCGATGTCGGACAGGCGCAGGGCGTGGTAGCCAAAGGAAGTTTTGATCACGAGCTCGTCGGTTGCCGCCGGGCGCATGCTCGAAAGCTCGTCGAGTAACTGCGCCAGGCGTTCGTAAGTCACGGGCTTGAGCAGATAGTCGAAGGCGCGGACCTCGTAGGATTCAAGCGCGAACTCGGGCGACGAGGTGAGGAACACCAGGCGCACGGCGGTGTCGGCCTGGCGCAGTTCGCGTGCGGTGTCCATGCCGTTGACGAGCGGCATGATCATGTCGAGCAGAATGATGTCGGCGCGCGATGCGGCATGGCGGGCCAGCAGGTCCTCGCCGCGCGTGACGAGCGCAACATCGACCGTCGTGCCCGTCTCGGTCGACCAACGGTCGATCATCTGGTGCAGTCTATCTAGAAAAGCGACATCATCGTCGCAGGCAATAATCTTGAGCATTCTAAGCCCCCTTAGTAGTTCGATTTTGCCACATTGGGTGCGGACCGCTTGTGGGGGTGCGGACCGTTTGCGCCCCACGGCGTGCAACTCGCGCCAAGCGGTATTGCGGTGGCGAAAGATGCCTCCTGCGCCATCGAGAGCTCAGCTATCCTCAGCTTGCCAGTTCGAATATGGACCTGCCACATGATTGAATCTTTATTTCAACTTTACACCTAGGTTTACAGCTGTCTTGTCAGCTGTAAACCTAGGTGTCATACTAAAGCCCCAAGATTCGCCAAAAGAGAGGGGCCTTGATGGCACAGAGCGCGAACATGGATGCGTCGGAGCTTGCACGCGATATCGCGGCCGGCCTAGCATCGGCAACGACGGCAACGGAGCGCGCGGCACTGGTGCCCGCAGAGCTCGTCGAGGCCATTCAGCAACTAAAAACCCAACGTGACGCGGTGATCCTAGCGCACTATTACGTGGCGCCCGAGGTGCAGGCTGTGGCTGATTACGTCGGCGATAGCTTCTACCTGGCCAAGCTCGCCAAGAGCCTGCCACAGCGGACTATCGTGCTGTGCGGCGTGGAGTTTATGGGCGAGAGCGCCAAGCTGCTCAATCCCACTAAGACCGTGCTGCTGCCCGAGCCGGGCGCGGACTGCCCCATGGCTCACATGGTCAAGCGCGAGACGGTCGACGCGGCGCGCGCCGAGTACGGCGACGACCTGGCCGTGGTGTGCTACGTCAACTCCACGGTCGAGATCAAGAGCTGGAGCGACGTGTGCGTCACCAGCTCCAACGCCGTCAAGATCGTGTCCGAGCTGCCGCAGCAGCATATCCTGTTCATTCCCGACCAAAACCTGGGCCGCTTCGTAGCCGAGCAGGTGCCGCAAAAGCACGTCATCCTCAACAACGGCTACTGCCCGCGCCATCACATCATCACCGTCGAGCAGATCGTCGACGCGACGGAGGCCCACCCCGACGCGCTCGTGCTGGCGCACCCCGAGTGCAAGGCTGACGTTCTGGCCGAGGCCGACTACATCGGCTCCACCGCCGGCATCATCAAGTATGCCGAGGAGTCCGACGCGAGCGAGTTCATTATCGTGACGGTCCGCGGCGTGCTCTACGAGCTCGAGCGCCGCTGCCGGGGCACTGGCAAGAAGTTCTACTTCCCCGCGGTGCAGCCCACCTGCGTCAACATGGACCTCATCACGCTCGAAAAGCTCGTGCACTGCCTGGAGACGGGCGAGGGCGAGGTGCAGATCGGCGTCTCGGACGAGGCAGCAGACCAGGCCAAGCTCACGCTCGACCGTATGCTCGAGTACGCAGCACGCTAGAACAATGTTGCATGAGGGACGGTCCCTTATGTCACATTCAAGGGAGAGGATTCCTGTGGAAACCAAGCAATACCCCGACATGGAGTGCGACGTCGTCATTGCCGGCTGCGGCGTAGCGGGCCTGTACGCGGCTCTCAACCTGCCGACGAGCACGCGCGTGATCATGCTCTCCAAGGGCGCTGTCGACGAGTGCGATTCGATGCTCGCGCAGGGCGGCATCTGCGTGCTGCCCGAGGGCTCAGACTACGATGCCTTCTTTGAGGACACCATGCACGCCGGCCATTACGAGAACCGCCGCGAGAGCGTCGACATCATGATCCGCTCGAGCCGCTCGGTCATCAACGACCTGCTAGCGATGGGCGTGGATTTTGAGCGCAAGGCCGACGGCAGCCTCGACTTTACCCGCGAGGGCGCGCACAGCCGTCCGCGCATTGCCTTCCATGCCGACATTACGGGCAAGGAGATTACGACCAAGCTGCTCCAGGCCGTTCGCAAGCTGGATAACGTGCGGATTTTGGAGCACGTAGCCATGACCGATATCCTGACGGGCGAGCGTGACGGCGCCACGGTGTGTGCCGGTGTCGTCGCCGTTTTCGTGGACGAGGACAACTCGGTTCGTCCCGCCGACGAGCTGACAAATGCCGCCGAGGGCGTGCATGCCGGCGAGCCGTTTAAGATCCATGCCCGCCACACGCTGTGGGCGACGGGCGGTATCGGCGGCGTATACGACCATTCGACCAACTACCCGCAGCTCACGGGCGATGCCTGCTACATTGCTCAGGAGCATGGCATTAAGATGGAGCATCTGGACTACGTGCAGATTCACCCCACGGGACTGTTCTCGCCGCAGCCGGGCCGCACCTTCCTGATCAGCGAGAGCTGCCGCGGCGAGGGCGCGATTTTGCTCAACGCCGCCGGCGAGCGCTTTACCGACGAGCTTCAGCCGCGTGATGTGGTCGCCGCCGCTATTCGCGAGCAGATGAAGCAGGACGGTACCGAGCACGAGTGGCTGAGCTTCGCCCCCGTCGAACGCGATGTGGTGACCGGGCATTTTGCCAACATTCGCGCGCGCTGCCTTGAGGACGGCCGCGACATCTTGGACGAGCCCATCCCCGTTACGCCCACGCAGCACTACTTTATGGGTGGCGTATGGGTCGATAAGGACGGCCGCACCTCGATGCCCGAGCTCTACGCCGCGGGCGAGACGGCCTGCAACGGCGTTCACGGCAAGAATCGCCTTGCATCAAACAGCCTGCTCGAAGCGCTGGTCTGGGGTCGTCGCGCCGCGTGGTATATGCGTACCGGCGAGTCACTGGCCGTGGAGCAGGCGGGCGATCCCGCGCTCGATGGCCGTCATCGCGCCCTGAGCGCCGACATCCTGGCAATCGATGATCTGGCCCGTGCCGCCGGCACGCAGGCCGTGGAGGAGTAGACCATGAATCCCATTACCATGAAGCTCGTCGTCGATGATCTGATTCTGCAGGCTCTGCGCGAGGACATTACCTTTGAGGACGTGAGCACGGCGAGCGTGTGCCCCACGGCGCGCCCCGCCACGGTGGAGCTTATCGCCAAGGCCGATGGCATCATCGCGGGCCTGGATGTGTTCGCTCGCACCTTTGAGCTGCTGGATTCGCAGAGCTCGGTGCTGTTTGATGTTGCCGACGGTGACGAGGTCCACGCCGGTGACCACGTGGGGCAGGTGCGTGGCGATGCGCGCGTACTGCTTTCGGGCGAGCGCGTGGCGCTCAACTACCTGCAGCGCATGAGCGGTATCGCTACCTATACGCACCAGATGGCCGCGGCGCTCGAGGGCACCAAGACCGTGCTCGTCGATACGCGCAAGACCACGCCGGGCATGCGCGTCTTTGAGAAGGCCGCGGTCGAGATTGGCGGCGGCAGCAACCACCGTTACAACCTGTCGACGGCCGTCATGCTCAAGGACAACCACATCGATGCCGCCGGCGGCGTGACGCGTGCAATCGAGATGGCGCGCGCCCATGCATCGTTTACTGCGACGGTCGAGATCGAGTGCGAGAACCTGGACATGGTGCGCGAGGCCGTGGAAGCCGGTGCCGACATTATCATGCTCGACAATATGACCCATGACGACATGGCGGCCGCTATCGAGCTTATCGCCGGTCGTGCCAAGACCGAGTGTTCGGGCAACGTGGACGCCGACAACATTCGCGCCCTGGCCGACCTGGGCGTTGACTTTATTAGCTCGGGCGCGCTGACGCACTCTGCGCCGATTCTCGACCTCTCGCTTAAGCACCTGCGTCTGCTGGACGGTAAATAATGGACGCCCGCGAGCGTCGCCGTGCCATCATGGGCGTGCTCGAGCGAGCCAAGGGCCCCGTCTCCGGCAGCGCACTTGCTCGTGAGGTGGGTGTGAGCCGCCAGATTGTCGTGCAAGACATCGCCCTGCTGCGCGCCGATGGGCACGATATCGTGGCGACCAATCGCGGCTACGTGCTGCAGGAGGCGGCGAGCAGTCCGGCTGTTCCCACGCGCTTGGTCAAGGTTCGCCACGGCGTGGAGCAGGCAGGCGATGAGCTCACGAGTATCGTCGACGCCGGTGGTGCCGTGCTCAACGTGATCGTCAATCACCGCGTGTACGGTAAGATCACGGCCGACCTGGACATCCGCAACCGCCGCGATGTCGAGCGCTACCTGCACGATATCGAGAGCGGCAAGAGCTTTCCACTACTAACGGTGACGAGCGGCTACCACTTCCATCGCATCGCGGCGGAAGACGAGCAGACCCTCGACGAGATCGAGGCCATGCTCAAGGAGAAAGGCTACTTGGCGGACCTACTGCCCTACGAAGACGACCTATCGTAGCCGACGCTGCAAACGTCCCTAAGCGGCAATCTGACGTTCAATCGTCGGTCGCGTACAAAAGTACGCTTCCCTCCTCTTTCACGTCACCTTGCTCGCTTAGGGACGTTTTCGCTGACGTGAGCTCAACCTGCGACGGTGTCAAATTAGTTATCCGCACAAAAAGAGGCCTCCGCGGCGATGCGGAGGCCTCCTTTTTTGTGCACGGTGTACTTTTGAGTGTGCAGGTGGGGGAGTTGTTACTCCTCGACGATCTCGGTGATCGCGCCAGCGGGGCAAGCGTCCTGGCAAGCGCCACAGGCGACGCAGGAGTCCTCGTCGGCGACGGTAGCGACGTCCTGGAGCTCCAGAACGCCAGCGGGGCAGGAGTCGACGCAAACGCCACAAGCGATGCACTCGTCGGCATCAATTACGGGATGAGCCATGGTAGTTTCCTCTCTGTTGACCGACGCTACAGGCGATGCGCGCCGGTTTGATTCGGGCAAAAACATACCACGGGAGCGACCGTTTGCAATACCCTCTGGCCGGCATCTTCATACCGTTCGCCGAGTATGCCACGGCTTACTAAAAAACATGCAGGTGAGGCCGATGAGCTGCGCAAATGTTAGCTAAAGGTGACTTGAAATATTGGGCGATTGAGCGCGCCTGCGGAAAGGGCATCCCGTAATCTACGTCCAAAACGGGTCGTGCTTTCCGGTCGAGCCTTCTGGCGGAAACTGCGTCCCGGAATCGGTGCTCAAACCGGGATGTAGTTTCCGGTCGAGCCTTCAAGAGGAAACTGTGTTCCAGAATTCATGCTCAAAACGGGCCGCGCTTTCCTCGGGGTCGCCCAAGACCGTTCCGTGCGGCTCCGGACTCAAGCCTCAGCCATCTCTACATAGATCTCAATAGATTTGCCGAGAACTCAATCAGCGCATCTACCTGCACATTTAAGAACCTAAACTCTCAGCAATAAGAAATCTTATATGAATTGACTTAGATTTTGTATATTCCGGCCCATAAGGGGATACACTACATCCTGAAAGACAAGCCGAAGCGCCGCGCGACAGATCGTCAAGGCGGCGCGAACGCAAAAGAGAGAGGGAATTTCTAATGAGTAAGATTCTTGGTATCGACCTTGGTACTACTAACTCCGCTATGGCCGTCCTCGAGGGCGGTTCTCCGACCATTATCGTGAACGCCGAGGGCGACCGCACCACCCCGTCCGTCGTGGGCTTCCGTGCCGACGGCGACCGCGTCGTGGGTAAGGCCGCTAAGAACCAGGCTGTCACCAACCCCAAGAACACCGTGTTCTCCATCAAGCGCTTCATGGGCCGCAAGTACTCCGAGTGCACCTCTGAGATCAAGACCGTGCCGTATGAGGTCAAGGAGGGCCAGGGTGGCCGTGCCGTCGTCGACATCGAGGGCAAGGATTACACCGCCGAGCAGGTGAGCGCCATGACGCTCGCGAAGATGAAGGCCGACGCCGAGAAGTATCTGGGCGAGACCGTCACCGACGCCGTCATCACCGTCCCGGCCTACTTCAACGACGCCCAGCGTCAGGCCACCAAGGACGCCGGCAAGATCGCTGGCCTCAACGTCAAGCGTATCGTCAACGAGCCGACCGCTGCTGCTCTTGCCTATGGCCTGGACAAGCAGGGCACCGACCAGCGCATCCTGGTCTTCGACCTGGGCGGCGGCACCTTCGACGTCTCCATCCTCGACCTCGCCGACGGCGTGTTTGAGGTTCTGTCCACCTCGGGCGATAACCACCTGGGCGGCGACGACTGGGATCAGCGCGTCATCGACTGGATGGCCGATAAGTTCCAGCAGGAGAACGGTGTCGACCTGCGTCAGGACCCCATGGCCCTGCAGCGTCTGAAGGAGGCCGCCGAGAACGCCAAGAAGGAGCTCTCCGCCGCCCAGCAGACCACCATCAACCTACCGTTCATCACCATGAACCAGTCCGGCCCGCTGCACCTCAACTACACGCTGACCCGCGCCGAGTTCGAGAAGATCACCCGCGACCTGCTCGAGCGCTGCAAGCAGCCTGTCACCAACGCCCTGCGCGACGCTAAGCTTAAGCTCTCCGATCTGACCGAGGTCATCCTCGTCGGCGGTTCCACCCGTATGCCCGCCGTCCAAGAGCTCGTCAAGACCATGACCGGCAAGCAGCCCAACATGTCCGTGAACCCCGACGAGGTCGTTGCCGATGGCGCTGCCGTCCAGGGCGGCGTGCTTACCGGCGACGTCGAGGGCATCCTGCTGCTCGACGTTACCCCGCTGTCGCTGGGCGTCGAGACCATGGGCGGCATCATGACCAAGATGATCGACCGCAACACCACGATCCCGACCTCCAAGACCGAGGTCTACTCCACCGCTGCCGACAACCAGACCAGCGTCGAGATCAACGTGCTCCAGGGCGAGCGCGAGCTTGCTCGCGACAACAAGTCGCTCGGTAAGTTCCAGCTGACCGGCATCCCGGCTGCCCGCCGCGGCGTGCCGCAGATCGAGGTTACCTTCGACATCGACGCCAACGGCATCGTCAAGGTCTCCGCTAAGGACAAGGGTACCGGCAAGGAGCAGCAGATCACCATCTCCGGCTCCACCGCGCTTTCCGACGACGAAGTCGATCGCATGGTCAAGGACGCCGAGGCTCATGCCGAGGAGGACAAGAAGCAGAAGGAAGAGGTCGAGGTTCGCAACCAGACCGACAGCCTGTGCTACTCCACCGAGCAGACCCTCAATGAGCTCGGTGACAAGGTTTCCGCCGACGTGAAGTCCAAGGCCGAGGCCGCTATCGCCGACGCCAAGAAGGCGCTCGAGGGCTCTGACGTCGAGGCCATCAAGGCCGCTGGCGAGTCCCTGCAGTCCGTGGCCTACGAGCTGGCTCAGGTAGTCTACGCCGACGCTCAGCAGCAGACCGACGGTGCCGCCGGCGCCCAGCCTGCCGACGATGACGTCGTCGACGCCGACTACGAGGTTGTGGACGACGAGGACAAGTAATCATGTCCGCCCGTAAAGCTCGCACGGAGGCGGCTGCCGCTGGCGCCGCCCCCGTTGACTCTGAGGAGAAGGACGTGAAGATTCCCGTAGAGGCCGTCGACGATACCGAGGCCAACGAGGCCGCGGCCGCCGAGGCTGTCGAGAACCAGGTAGAGGATTCCAACAAGGAGGCGACGATGACCGAGGACGAGATGGTGGAAGCTGCTATCCGCGCCGGTGAGGAAGCCGCCGACAACGACTTTAAGCTCAAGTTCGAGCAGGCTCAGAAAGAGCTTGCCGACGTGCGCAACGAGCTCGATGCTGCGGCAGAGGCCCAGAAGGCCGCCGAGGACAAGGCAAAGGACGCCACCGAGCGCACCGCCCGTCTGCAGGCCGACTGGGAGAACTTCCGTCGCCGCACCGCCAATGAGCGTATCGCCGAGCGCGAGCGCGCGACCGAGAAGCTCGTCACCGCGCTGCTGCCGGTGGTCGACGATATCGAGCGTGCGATCGACCATGCCCGCAGCCAGGAGCTTGCCGACGACTTTAAGCAGTTCGTCGACGGCGTCGACGCGGTGCATGCCAAGCTGCTCGATGTGTTTGCGCACGAGGGCGTTGAGCCCATCGACCCCAAGGGCGAGGCGTTCGATCCGCTCGAGCACCAGGCCGTGGGCCGCGTCGAGGACGCATCGCAGTACGACGAGACCGTCAACGACGTGTACCAGAAGGGCTACCGCATGGCGGACCGCATTCTGCGTTCCGCGATGGTGACGGTGACCTACGGTGGCGAGAAGCGCCCCGCACCGGAGCCCGAAGCGGCGCCCGAGGATGCTGCGGCCGATACGGCCGAGAGCACCGAGGAGTAATTGAGAAGGGCCCCGGGGCAACACCCGGGGCCCTTTCTGGCCTAGTGCCATATGAAAGCATGAGCCGCCGCCCGCTGGGCGGCGGATGAAACAGGAGAGGAGCTACGATGGCTGCAGGCAAAACCTTCTATGACATCCTGGGCGTATCCAAGAGCGCCTCCGACAAAGAGATCAAGAGCGCGTTTCGCAAGCTCGCGCAAAAATATCACCCCGATGCCGGCGGCGACGAGGCCAAGTTCAAGGAGATCAGCGAGGCCTACGAGACGCTTTCGGACGAGAAGAAGCGCAAAGAGTACGACCAGATGCTCATGTTTGGCGGCATGCCGGGCGCAGGCGGCGCGTATGGCGGCGGCTACGGTGCCGGCGCGGGTGCCAGCGGCTGGGGCGACATCTTCGACAGCATCTTTAGCGGCAACGGTGCCTGGGGTAGCGATTGGGGCTCGGGCTTTGCCGGGGCTGCGGGCGCTGCCGGTGCCGGTGCGGGTCGCAACCGCGCGCGCAAGGGCGGCGACCTGTCGCTGACCGTCGATGTGACGGCCGAGGACGCGTTTCGCGGTGTGACGCACAAAGTCACCTATCGCATTCCCTCGACAGGCGAGCAGCAGACCATTACGGTCTCGGTCCCCGCGGGCGCGGTCGACGGCGGCAAGCTACGCTACAAGCGTCGCGGCGAGTATGGCGTTGCGGGTGGCGAGCGCGGCGACCTGGTCGTGACCACGCATGTGGAGGAGCACCCGCTGTTTAAGCGCAAAGGCGCCGACGTGACCATGGAGGTACCGGTCTCGGTCTACGAGGCGGCGCTCGGCTGCACGGTGGACGTGCCCACGCCCGGCGGCGCGACGGTCCGTTTGAAAGTGCCCGCGGGTACCCAGACGGGCAAGAAGTTCCGCTTTAAGGAGATGGGAGCGCCCGACGTTAAGCACCGTGGCCGTACGGGCGCGCTGCTCGTCGAGATCAAGGTGCAGGTCCCCACGAACCTATCCGATGACGAGCGCGATGCCATGACCAAGCTGCGCGAGGCCGACACACGCGACTATCGCGAGAAGGTCAACCGTTACAAGGCGACGTACTAGGGCGGTCGCGGCACACGCCCACGCCCGCGGGCTTATGATGGACGATAACGAGACGGAAAGGGGTCAGGTAGCATGGCCGAGGACAATAGGAACAAACCGCTGTACATGATCAGCGTGGCGGCCGAGCTGACCGGCATGCACCCGCAGACTCTGCGCGTCTACGAGTCCAAAGGCTTGGTGAATCCCCAGCGCTCGGGCGGCAACACGCGCCTGTATTCGCGTGCCGATATCGAGCGCTTGGAGCTCATCAACCAGCTGACCGACGAGGGCATCAACCTTGCCGGCGTGGTGCGCATCCTCGATATGAAGGAGCGCGCCGAGGAGCGCGAGCGCGAAAACGAAAAACTCCGTGCCCGCGTGCGCCAGCTCGAGGACGAGCTGCACGAGTACAAGATGCAGAAGAAGATCACCGCCCTGGCCCCGCGCGACGGCTCGGTCAACCCCGAACAGGTCATGCGCAAACTTTTGGGCGCCGGCGGGGATCTCTAGGTTACGGCGTTTTACCAAACGCCGTAACCGGCCGACGCTGCGCGCCGCCCAGGGCGACAATTTGTCATTCAAAAGGCGAGGCATGACCAGAAGGTCAATGCCTCGCCTTTTTCATGCCAACTTGTTCGCCCTGGACGTCGCTCGCTGTCCGTCCTCTACCTGCGGCGTTGCCTTGCTCCGGATACGGTAGGGTAGTCATTGGGGACGTTCTTAAATGACTAGTCGGAAGG
Source organism: Collinsella aerofaciens (assembly GCA_048184855.1). GTDB lineage: Bacteria > Actinomycetota > Coriobacteriia > Coriobacteriales > Coriobacteriaceae > Collinsella > Collinsella aerofaciens_CA. Next base: position 8,998 of record DBEYYU010000086.1, on the reverse strand, counting down.
GACACTCTTGCACCAAATCTGCCGGACCGCACCGGGCTCGTCCTTTACTTTACCGAGATAAAGTGAACGTGCAGATTCGCAACCCACTCGCAACCGTTCTATGGCACGATATTGAACGAATGTATGCTATGCGCCCAAATCTTTTGGGCAGAGTAGGAGACAGTATGGTCAAGCTGTACGAGGACGGCATCTACCTGCGCGGCGGCAGCGAGGTTGTGCCTGCGGCCGAGGCTGCCGAGCGCGGTATTACGCAGACGCCCGAGGACGCCAAGCGTGGCACCATCGCGTATTCGATCCTTCAAGCACACAACACGTCCGGCGACCCCGAGGCGCTCAAGATTCGCTTCGACGCCATGGCGAGCCACGACATCACCTTCGTCGGCATCATCCAGACGGCGCGCGCCTCGGGCATGGAGCAGTTCCCGCTGCCTTACGTGCTTACCAACTGCCATAACTCGCTGTGCGCCGTGGGCGGCACCATCAACGAGGACGACCACGTCTTTGGCCTCTCGGCTGCCAAGAAGTACGGCGGCATCTTCGTTCCGCCGCACATCGCCGTCATCCACTCCTTTATGCGTGAGAACTTCGCGGGCTGCGGCAAGATGATCCTGGGCTCCGACTCGCACACCCGCTACGGCGCCCTGGGTACCATGGCCGTGGGCGAGGGCGGCGGCGAGCTGGCAAAGCAGCTGCTGCGCGACACCTATGATGTCGCCTATCCCGGCGTCGTGGCCATCTACCTCACGGGTGCCCCGCGCCCCGGCGTCGGCCCGCACGATGTGGCGCTCGCCATCATCCGCGCTGTCTTTGCCAAGGGTTACGTTAAGAACAAGGTCATGGAGTTTGTGGGCCCGGGCATCGCGAACATGACGACCGATTACCGCAACGGCGTCGATGTCATGACCACCGAGACCACCTGCCTGTCGAGCATCTGGGCCACCGACGAGGACACGCACGCGTTTTTGACCATGCACGGCCGCGGCGACGACTACCGCGAGCTCAAGCCCGCCGATGTCGCCTACTACGACGGTTGCGTCGAGGTCGACCTGTCGAGCATCAAGCCCATGATCGCGCTGCCGTTCCATCCTTCCAACGGCTTTGAGATCGACGAGCTCAACGAGAACCTCGAGGACATCCTGCATGAGGTGGAGCTCGAGGCCGCCAAGATCGGCGAGGGCAAGACGCACTTTAGCCTGCTCGACAAGATCGTCGACGGCAAGCTGCACGTGCAGCAGGGCGTTATCGCCGGCTGCTCGGGCGGCAACTACGACTCCGTGGTCCAGGCTGCCCGCGTGCTCAAGGGTGCCAACACCGGCTGCGGCGAGTTCTCGCTGTCGGTCTATCCCACGAGTCAGCCCGTGGCACTCGAGCTTACACGCCGCGGCTACATCTACGACCTTATGGAGGCCGGCGCGATTGTGCGCACGGCATTCTGCGGCCCGTGCTTTGGCGCCGGCGACACGCCCGCCAACAACGGCCTGTCCATCCGCCACACCACGCGCAACTTCCCCAACCGCGAGGGTTCCAAGCCGGGTAATGGCCAGCTGAGCGCCGTGGCCCTGATGGACGCCCGCTCCATTGCGGCGACGGCTGCCAACGGCGGCATCCTGACGTCAGCGACCGACCTGCCCGAGGAAACTTGGGACGAGGCCTGCGAGTACACCTTTGACGATGCGCCGTACAAGAAGCGCGTGTACTGGGGCTTTGGCAAGGCGGAGCCTGCCGACGAGCTGGTCGAGGGTCCCAACATCAAGCCGTGGCCCGCGATGGAGCCCCTCGGCGACGACATCCTGCTTAAGGTGTGCTCCAAGATCATGGACCCGGTCACCACGACCGACGAGCTTATTCCTTCGGGCGAGACGAGCTCTTTCCGCTCCAACCCGCTGGGCCTGGCCGAGTTTACGCTCAGCCGCCGCGACCCTGCCTACTTGGGTCGCTCCAAGGAGGTCGACGCCGTGGAGAAGCGCCGCGTTGCCGGCGAGGCCGCGGGCGACCTGGCGGCACTCGATGCTGAGCTTGCCAGCGTGTTTGAGGCACTGGCCGGCGCGGGTGTCACGGCCGATGCCAAGGCGACCGAGTACGGCTCTATGCTCTATGCCAAGAAGCCCGGCGACGGTTCCGCCCGCGAGCAGGCCGCGAGCTGCCAGCGCGTGATTGGCGGCCTGGCCAACATCGTCCACGAGTACGCCACCAAGCGCTATCGCTCCAACGTGATGAACTGGGGCATGGTGCCCTTCCAGATGGAGGCCGAGCCCAACTTTGAGGTGGGCGATTACGTCTTCGTGCCGGGTGTCCGCACCGCGCTCGATGGCGACCTGCAGAACATCGCTGCCTACGTGGTGCGCGCCGACGGCACGGTCGAGCAGGTTGAGCTCTATATTGCCGATATGACGGCAGAGGAGCGTGCCATCGTCAAGGCCGGCTGCCTGATCAACTACAACAAGTTCAAGGCCGCTGCCGAGTAACTCTGCTGTACGCCCCTGCCACACCTTTCCCTCGTGCTCACGCGCTTCGCGAGGGTCGCCCGAGGGAAAGGTGCGTCCGGGGCTATCGCGACGTTCTCGTTGGATCTTGAGGGACGCTAATAAATAGACTTGCTTGATGCCGCCTCTGTTATCGGGGCGGCTTCTTTTTTGTCGAAAACCGCCACAAAGGGGCCTGTCCCTTTCGTGGTGGTGGGGGGCGAGCTCGATGCTGCCGTGCTCGCTGAACGACATTCTAATGAGCGTCTCTACAGGATTTCATCTGGGCTGGCGGGCTTGATTGTTTTGGGGATGCCGAGTTTGGATGACGCGAAATCGTCAACATTGTCCTTAATTCCGTCTTTGGTGTAGACAGTGACCATATAGGTGCTGTGTCCGAATTCGCCCTTGTCGCGTGTTGCCCAGGCATCCCAGTAGGCGGCCCCGTTTCGCCCTTTGATTTTTCCGACACGGCGGAGTTCTGTTCGCTTTAATTTCTGGTTGCTATAGATGGTTCGACCGGCTTCCGCGGTGAGCCCGCACTGTCCAAGCAGCTTGTCGAGGACTTGGTTCATGTGGCGCTCATCGGTGTTTGGTGCGTAGTCGTAGGCGAGGGTGATGGAGTCGAGTGGCTGGTCGTCGATCAGATAGTTTAGCGCCTGAGGTTCAAGGCAGAAATAGGGGGAGCATCCGTCGACCTTGCCGAGCAACGGTAACTTGGACTGCCAACTTCCGGTGGGAATTGCATATTCGTAGAACACGCCACGGCAGACAAAGGAGAGCGAGGTGGCACGCGAGCCGGCGTCGATCATCCCGCAAAGATCGAAGGGCGAGGCGATACCAAAAGAAAAGGGCGTGATGACGATAAGGAAGAGCATCACGATGGGTATGGCGAGAATGGCGATGACGTTGCGGCCGGTGGAATGAGACGGCTTCATATGCGCTCCTCGAGACAAAGATCTGTTGAGGATAGGCAGAAATGGATATGTTCAGAGAACAATTCAAGTTTAATCTCATGGCGCGAGATGGTCGACCGTTAGCGTCGAAAACCACCACAAAGGTGCCTGTCCCCTTTGTGGTGGTGAGGAGCGCGCGGCTCCTTTAGGTAATAGTGCTGGCTGGCGATATCATTAGTGCAGGTGGCGAAGGTTTGCATTGTGGGGTGTTTTGCCGTGAGCCGTTCTGCCCGTATTGGATTGATTGTCTTGGCGCTTGCGATCGCTGTGGTTGGCGCGGGCGCTGTCGGTATGGCATTTCTACCTGCTGCGGTGACGGAGCCGGTGGTCAAGCCTGTGACTCAATCTGTCGAACTTCTGACCGTCGACGACAAGCCCGAGGCCATTACCGTTGATTTTGATGAGCAGCCGGCTGTGCTGGGTATTAGCAATTATCCGCGTATTCAGCTTGGGGCCATGCGCTATACCACGGATACAAGCCTGATCGATAGGGCGTCCGAGCTACTCAAGGGCAAAACATTTAAGCGTTGGTACGGATATGCGTCCTATCGGGCAAAAGCGAACGACATGGTTGGCGGATGCCACTCTTCCATCGAGCTGGACACTGCAAACGGCGCCAAGTTATGTGATGTCTCGTACGATCCGGGCTACGAGGGCAATGAGGGTCCGGGCATCTACATCATGGACGGCGATGTCGCCTATGTCATGGAGGGCGACCAGACCGAGCTCAACGATTTTATGGGTCAGTGTATCCAAGATGCCTATAAACAGACCTGCTTGCCTGACCCGCAGACTGCACGCGATAGTGGGTCTGCCCGTACATGGCTGTTCGAGGATGAGATGCCCTGGACCGTCGAATCGGGAAGTACGGGTTCGGCGAAGGAGTAGAGACCTCGACCACCACAAAGGTGCCTGCCCTCTTTGTGGTGGTTTTCGGTCTGTCTCGATCTGTAACATCTTGGCCGCTAAAAGTGGGCCTGGTGTTACAGATTTAGATTTTTGATCCGGGTGTTTTCTGTTCGTCTCAATCTATAACATCTGGAGCCATAAACAGTCGCTAGATGTTACAGATTGAGATAGTAAGGGGACGAGGGCGCAGCGGGTGAGCGCACCTGCTCCCTATCTCTTAATCACTCAGAAAATCTTATATATAGAGACTTAGATTTGTGTATAAGATCGCGCAAAGCTGGCAACAATACTTCTCGAACAACGTGAAGCCGCCCCGTAGGGCGGCCACCCCAAGAGAGGTGATTCCATGAGAATCGATAAGCTAGCAATGACGTCGCGCGAGGCGCTGCAGACCGCCATGAGTACGGCTGCCGACGCGCAGGCCGGCGCGGTGGAACCGATTCACCTGCTGTCCGCCCTGCTCGGTGCCGGTGAGCGCAATATCTCCGTGATCATCGAGCGCATCGGTGCCGACCCGGCCCAGCTCGCACGCTCCACGCAGGATGCCATCGACCACGCGCCCAAGGTTTCGGGCGAGGGCCAGCAGATGGGTCTTTCCAATGAGCTCGTCCGCGTCATCGAGAAGGCCGAGAAGAAAGCCACCAAGATGGGCGACAGTTTTGTGGTGACCGAGCATCTGCTGATGGCGCTTGCCGAGGACAAGGGCGAGGCCGGCCGCGTTCTGCGCGATGCCGGCGTGACCAAGGAGCGCATCGAGCAGGTCTACGAGGAGCTACGTGGCGATGACCGCGTGACGTCTGCCGAGGACAAGACCCAGTTTGAGGCGCTGGAGCAGTACGGTCGCAACATCTGCGACCTCGCCCGCGCCGGCAAGCTCGACCCGGTCATCGGCCGTACCGATGAGATTCGCCGCACCATCCAGGTCCTGTCCCGTCGCACCAAGAACAACCCCGTGCTCATTGGTGAGCCGGGCGTCGGTAAAACGGCCATCGTCGAGGGCATCGCCCAGCGTATCGTGGCCGGCGACGTGCCGAGCACCCTGCGCGACCGCGACCTCATCGAGCTCGACATGAGCGCGCTGGTCGCCGGCGCCAAGTACCGCGGTGAGTTCGAGGACCGCTTGAAGGCCGTGCTCAAGGAGGTGCAAAAATCGGAAGGCAAGGTCATCCTGTTCATCGATGAGCTCCACACCATCGTGGGCGCGGGTGCCACCGAGGGCTCCATGGACGCCGGCAACATCCTGAAGCCGGCGCTCGCCCGTGGCGACCTGCATGCGATCGGCGCGACCACGCTCGACGAATACCGCAAGTACATCGAGAAGGACGCGGCGCTCGCCCGTCGTTTCCAGACCGTGATGGTCTCCGAGCCTACCGTTGAGGACACCATCTCGATCCTGCGTGGCCTCAAGGAGAAGTACGAGATCTTCCACGGCGTACACATCACCGATAGCGCGCTCGTGGCCGCCGCCGACCTTTCCGACCGCTACATCGCCGACCGTTTCCTGCCCGACAAGGCCATCGACCTGGTCGATGAGGCCGCAAGCCGCCTGCGCATGGAGCTCGACAGCATGCCGGTCGAGATCGACGCCACCACGCGTCAGCTCACCCAGCTGCAGATCGAGGAGCAGGCACTCATGAAGGAGACCGATGACGCCTCCAAGGAGCGTCTGGAGGCCCTACGTCAGGAGATCGCCGAGGTCCAGGAAAAGCTCAACGTGCAAAAGGCCGGCTGGCTCAACCAAAAGAACGCCATCGACCACGTGCAGGAGCTCAAGGGCCGGCTCGACGAGGCCAAGAGCGAAGAGGAGCGTGCAACGCGCAACGGCGACCTGGGCCGTGCGTCCGAGCTGCGCTTCTCCGTGATTCCGGGCCTGCAGCAGCAGATTCAGGATTCCGAGGCCGCGCTCGAGGCACAAAAGCAGCAGGACGGCGAGGGCCTCAACGAGCAGGTGACCTCCGACGAGATCGCCGAGGTCGTGAGTGCCTGGACCGGCGTGCCCGTGTCCAAGATGATGCAGGGCGAGCTCGACAAGCTGAAGGGCCTGGAGGGCGAGCTGCATAAGCGCGTCATCGGTCAGGACGAGGCCGTCTCCGCCGTCGCCGCGGCTGTGCGTCGCAGCCGTGCGGGCCTCTCCGATCCGGACAAGCCCATCGGCAGCTTCTTCTTCCTGGGCCCCACTGGCGTGGGCAAGACCGAGCTCGCCAAGGCGCTTGCCGAGTGCCTGTTCGACGACGAGCGCGCGCTCGTGCGTATCGATATGTCCGAGTACATGGAGAAGTTCAGCGTCCAGCGTCTGATCGGTGCGCCCCCGGGATACGTGGGTTACGACGAGGGCGGCCAGCTCACCGAGGCCGTGCGCCGTCGTCCCTACTCCGTGATTTTGCTCGACGAGATGGAGAAGGCCCATCCGGATGTCTTTAACGTGCTGTTGCAGGTGCTCGACGACGGCCGTCTGACCGATGGCCAGGGTCGCCAGGTGTCCTTCAAGAACACGATTATCATCATGACGTCCAACGTGGGCTCCAAAGCCATCGCCGATCTGTCCGGTAAGGACGAGGAGGAGATGCGCCATCAGGTCGACGCTGCCATGGCTCAGACCTTCCGCCCCGAGTTCCTCAACCGTATCGACGACATCGTGGTGTTCCATCCGCTCGGCATGGCGCAGATCGAGAAGATCGTCGACATCCAGCTTGCCGACGTCCGCGCGCGTCTGGCCAAGGAGCGCATGACGCTTGCCATCACCCCGGCGGCCAAGCAGATGCTCGCCGTGGGCGGCCTGGACCCGGTCTTTGGCGCCCGTCCGCTCAAGCGTCTGGTCCAGCGCGAGGTCGTGGACGCCATCGCCGCCGCCATCATCGACGGCACGGTGCGCGAGGGCGATCAGGTGACGGTCGATGTCGATAAGGACGGCGGCTTTACCGTCGTGTGCGATAACACGCCGGCGGCCACCTACGAGGTCCCCGATGCCGAGTAGATTTTTGGGACATGCCTTAAAATCTGCCAGCCGTTTCTAAACGCCAAGGGCGGCGGATCCAATTGGGTCCGCCGCCCTTTTTCGTGCGACAATCGATGATGTCGAGCACGATTGCATGGCAAGGAGATATGCAGATGATAGACAAGAACAAGACGAACACGTCGGCGACCGATGCTGCACCCGCCGCACCCAAGCCTGCACCTAAGCCGGCGCCCAAGCCGCGCGATCCCTACATTCGCGCCGAGAACGAGGACGATGACGGCTACGATCCCTACAGCGATCGCCGCCCCGAGCGTGAGCCGATGTTCGAAGCCGATCCGTGGCGCTGAGTGCCACCCAAAAGGCCACCAATAAGTTGCGGTGAAATAGGGACTGTTTTGCAGTTTGACCAGCAAAAAGGGGGTGCGGACAGAAAGTTGGACCGCGGGGCGGTCCGGACTGGAGGTTCGCATGTACAGCAGGGAGAAGGTCGAGCTCTTCCTCCTGGCGACGGAGGACGGCATGGGGCCCACCGCCGCCGCGAAGTTCGCGGGGGTCACGGTGAGCGCGGCCAAGAAGTGGGCGACGGGGCACCTCCCGCGCAGCTACACCGGCGGGGGCTGTAGAATCGTGGCGAGGAAACCGCCACGGAAGGAGGCCAGCATGGGCCCCGACAAGTCGACCTACGCCCCGCCCGCGACCGGCCCGCTCGCCGGACTCAACGAGGACCAGATAGAGAACCTGCTGCTCAGGGCGGTGTTGGCCGACCTAAAAGCGGAAGGGTGGGACCCGGCTTCGATCTCGAACAGGAGCAAGTGCGAGCTCGGCGAGAGATTGAGGCGGGCGACCGCCCTGCCCCTCCGCTCGATCACAGGTTTCTTGAGGATATCGAAGAGCTCCTATGAGTACTGGAGGCCCCGCGTAGCCGCGCCGCGCGACCGCGACGCCGACATACGCGACCGCGTGGTGCGCATCTTCCGCGAGGGCTCGGGGTGCTGGGGGTACCGCACCGTCTGGGCGCGCCTGCGCCGCGAGGGCGTCCGCGCCAGCGAGAAGCGCGTGGCCCGCGTGATGCGCGAGGAGGGCCTCGAGGTCGTCTACAACAGGAGGCGCGCCCGGGGCTACAGCTCCTACGCCGGCGAGGTCTCCAAGGCGCCGGAGAACCTCGTGAACAGGAATTTCCACGCCGACGAGCCCAACCGGCTGTGGCTCACCGACATCACCGAGTTCAGGCTCCCGGGCGGCGAGAAGGTCTACCTGAGCCCGGTCATCGACTGCTTCGACGGGATGCCCGTCGCCTGGTCGATCGGGCTGCACCCCGACAAGCGCCTCGCGAACTCGAGCCTGCTCAAGGCCTGCACGGCGAGGCCGGCGGGGGCGCGCACGACGATCCACTCGGACCGGGGCGGCCACTACCGCTGGCCGGAGTGGATCGGGATCTGCGAGGAGAACGGCCTGGTCAGGAGCATGTCCGCGAAGGGCTGCAGCCCGGACAACTCGGCCTGCGAGGGCTTCTTCGGGCGCCTCAAGAACGAGTTCTTCCGCTACAGGGACTGGGAGGGCGTGACGGCCGAGGAGTTCATGGGAAGGCTCGAGGCCTACCTCGTGTACTATCGTGAGGAGCGGATCAAGAAGTCCCTCGGGTGGCTGAGCCCGATGGAGTACCGCAGGAAGCTTGGATACGCCTAGGCGCGGTCCAAGAAATCGTCCGCACCCCC